>NZ_MRYC01000001.1:0-332967 GCF_001921765.1 Psychrobacter sp. C 20.9
GGGCTGATGCTAAAATTGCCCCATACTGCGTTACAAATCTCGCTAAGGCATCTGCATTATCGTCGCTTTGTGCCTTGTCTGGAACAATTTTAGCGATCAGCAGTGCCTATTTGCGAATGTTCAACACGCCCTAGTCTCAAATAAAAAAAGGGGTTTGTCGATATTAACGATAAACCCCTTTTTTATATAAGTTAAAAAGGTTTTTATTTAAGCACACAATAGCTTAGCCAATGCTTGCGGCGTGTCAACCTGATATGTCGGATTTTGCTCTGCAAGCTCTGCACTTGTTGCCGTGCCATAGTTGACCGCGATACTGGTCATACCCAGTTTGGTTGCCATTTGAATATCATAGATACTGTCACCGATGAACACGGCATCAGATATTTGCTGCTGCGTGTAATCCAAGATATCAATCAACATCTGCGGATCAGGCTTTGAGCCTGACTCATCAGCACAGCGTGTCATGACAAAATAATCGCGACTGTCAGAGGCATCCAATACACGATCTAGCCCTTTTCTTTTTTTACCAGTTGCAACAGTAAGCTTTTTGCCCTGCTCCTGCAGAGTCTGCAACATATCCTCTATCGGCTCAAAGAGTGGCGTGCAGTGGCTATTAGCAATATAGTACTCTGCATAAGTCTGCTGAATGGCGAGCGTCTGCGACTCATCTGCATAAGGATATAAAATCTCGATACCATTCATTAAACTCAGACCAATGATGTCTTTCACCGCTTTATCAGTCGTCTCAAATCCATGTGCCTCTCCAGCCACATGCATAGAAACCACAATTAAGCCGATAGAATCCATCAGCGTGCCATCCCAGTCAAAAATAATTAGTGTCTTATCAGATAGACGATGCTCATCTGCTGGCTGAGATTGTTGAGTAAGTTCTGGCGTATCAGTGGTAAATAATGCAGTCATGGATTCACCTTAACGAATAACAATAGTAAGTAGCAGATACGAAAACGTCACGGCAGCTTATTGATTAAATAAGGTATCGTGACGTTTTCATGTTTCTATAAAGGTCTACATTTTTAGACCAAAATGATTATATTTAGACTTATTCAGGCAACTTGGCTGTCTCTGGTAGCCAATCCGCCATGTCGTCTGGCAATGGTGCGGTAATAGCGTCATAACCCGGAATATCTAAGCGCCACGCGTGGAGACACAGACGATGAACGCCTGATTTATCATGCACGTTATACTTATCATCACCCAAAATGGCATGACCAATATGAGCCAAGTGCACACGGATTTGATGCGTGCGGCCAGTTAGTGGCTTGGCTTCGATGAGGCTTACTGGCTGACTATTAATCATAAAGCGATCATGGACGATGATGTCTGTTTGGCTTTCTTTCGCTTGCGGGTCTTGGCTGTCTACTTTGACACGGCGTTCGCCACTAGCAAGTGTATAACGTAGCAACGGTGCATTGATACGTTGCTCATTAAGCGCAGGCTGTCCTTTGGCCAGACATAGATAGTGCTTTTGAATAGTCTTGTCTACCAAATGCTGCTGCAATACTTTGAGTGTTGAGCGTTTTTTGGAAATCATCAATAGACCTGAGGTATCTTTGTCGATGCGATGTATCAGTTCTAGATACTTTTTACCCGTCACTTCACGCATGGCTTCGATGACGCCGAAGTCCAAACCACTACCGCCATGCACTGCAATGCCAGAAGGCTTATTTAGTACTAGCAGACCTTCATCTTCATAGACCACACGTGCCAGCAAGCTTTTAGCAAACTCAGTACTGATGATGGGTTTTTCGCGCGTTGCTAGCTCCACAGGTGCGATACGTACAACGTCATCACGTTGCAATCTATCATGTGCCTTACAGCGTTTATTGTTGACGCGCACTTCATCTGAGCGAATCATTTTATAGATGTGCGATTTTGGCAAACCCTTCAAGCGATTGAGCAAAAAGTTATCCAAACGCTGGTCATGTTGATGTCGCGTCACTTCAAGGTAGTTTACCTTGCCAAAGTCGCTAATCTCATCGTCAGCGCTTTGTGGGCGGGTTTTGCTATTGAAAATAGCAGGGGCTTCATGGGTGGGAGCGTCGTCAGTCATTTTTGAGTTTGTCATTTTTAGTTAGGTATTTACACAAAGATTTGTTATAGTTTAGCATGTTGAGCGACAATTAAGCAGAGGCGACAGCAATAATCATTGTTGTTTCAGATAGCTGGTTACTGTTTTATTACTTTCCAGTGCTTACTGATTGCTAGTAAAGAGGTCTATGCTATTTACCCTGCTGCTATGAAACGTTTCATCTAATTGTAGGGCCAGTCGTTTAAAGGCACTAGCATTTAAAGGTATTCGTTACCAAACACAGCCCTATAAATTAAAACACTGTATCGAATTTTACTCGGTACCATAAAACAAATAGTGACACTAAATACCATCGCGTTAATAACTTTGACGATTAGTCTATTTATTAACGGATGACAACACCACATTGACTCACTAACTGCATGACAACGACTTTTTTTGATAACTATTTATTATTTAATGATTACTTATCTGATAGTCTTTTATGACAGCATAGTTGAGCAAGTATGGGTCGTTTAGCGTTAGGATCGAAAAATAATTCGATAGCTGCCTGAGTATTGGTGGTCAAACAGATGACGATAAAGAGGTAAATACGATACCATGCTGACAAGCTGGTCCATTACTCTGTTTGCCAAGTACGCCCCGCTGATAACCAAAGCTGTGATACCTAACCTTGAGACACCCAAGATATTATTGACAATATATAAAGAACGATAAATAAAGAGTAACCAATCGCTTTGCTTGAATAGATAACCGCTGACTGATGACGCTACGATATATAGTAGCAATCACGACCGCGATATTATTGTTAGACTTTGAAGGATGAATGGCTACCGCAATATGCCTTTTTAATATCAGTATTTTTTAGACCCGTAACTGACCGTCGCCCACGCTTACAACGTGCGCCAACATCACTACCAATAGAACGTACTGACATTAAGAGAGTTTTTATTCGCTGACATATTCATATATGTACCAAGTTTATTGATAATAGAATATAAGTATCATAGCCTTACACCCTATATTATTTATATTAATGTGAGCACCGCTCATAAGTTCAGGTAAAAGAGCCATTGAAAAAGCCCACGTGCTTTACGAAACCCACGATTTACGTTCTACTGTTCACTGATATCTACAAATGCTAATGTCATATTAGCCACACTTGCCACTATCTTTTAAAGACTGTCTCATCGTTGTTATGCGTACTCATAGGATATAAATATGAAACGCATTTTGATCAACGCAACTCAAAACGAAGAGATTCGTGTCGCCTTATGTACAGGCAATCATCTATACGATTTCGACCTAGAAAATCGTACCCGCGAGCAAAAAAAATCTAACATTTATAAAGGCCATGTAACCCGTGTTGAGCCATCGCTCGAAGCGGTATTTGTCGAATACGGCTCTCAGCGCCAAGGTTTTTTGCCGATTCGTGAAATCTCTGCTGAGTATCTAAACGGTAACCCACGTGATGAGAACATCAAAAAACTGATCAAAGAAGGCGATGAGCTCATCGTCCAAGTCGAAAAAGAAGAGCGTGGTAACAAGGGCGCTGCCCTATCGACGTATGTCTCTCTGGCTGGTCGCTATCTGGTACTCATGCCAAATAACCCTCGTGGCGGCGGTATCTCACGTCAAATCTCAGGTAAGCTGCGCGAAGACATGAAGCGCATGCTGAGCAATCTTGATTTGCCAAAAGGCATGAGCGTTATCATTCGTACAGCAGGTATTGGCAAGACGCAAGAAGACTTGCAACATGACCTTAACCATTTGCTTAATATCTGGCAGGCCATCCAAGAACAAAACCAAAAATATCCGTCACCACGCCTCGTCCATCAAGAAGCAGGTGTCGTTACCCGTGCTGTCCGTGACTATTTGCGTGATGATATCGCTGAGATTTGGATTGATAACGAAAACGCTTATATTGAAGCAGCAGGCTTTATTGATGCAGTGATGCCAAAACAAGCCGAAAAGCTACGCAAATATACCGATTATGAACCAATGTTTTCGCGCTTTAATATCGAAAAACAAATCGAAACGGCCTATCAGCGTGAGGTGCGCCTACCATCAGGTGGCTCAATCGTCATCGACCAAACAGAAGCCTTGGTCTCTATCGATATCAACTCAGCTAAGTCGACTAAAGGTTCAGACGTTGCTGAGACTGCTTATCATACCAACCTAGAAGCGGCCGACGAGATTGCCCGTCAGCTGCGTTTGCGTGATATGGGTGGTTTGATCGTTATTGACTTTATTGACATGAATGACAATAAGCATCAAAAGGAAGTAGAAAAGCGTCTAATTGATGCGACCAAATACGATCGTGCTCGCGTCCAGTTTGGTGATATCTCTAAATTTGGTCTGATGGAAATGAGCCGTCAGCGTCTACGTCCATCATTAGAAGAATCAACTGGTTATATCTGCCCACGTTGCCATGGTAACGGTATGATTCGTGACCTGCGTTCATTGTCGCTCTCTATCATGCGTCAAATTGAACAAATTGCGCTCAAAGAACGCCAAGGTGAAGTGCAAGCGGAAGTTCCAACCGACATCGCAGCATTTTTGCTAAATGAAAAGCGTGACAGCTTGGTTTATCTTGAGCAAGACAGTGGCACTCGTATCACGATTTTGCCGCACGCCCATTTAGAGTCACCAAACTTTAAGCTGCACTTTAACCGCGATGGCTTTGCCCCATCGAGCTACGAGCGTATCACTGATACCCAGCAACAAGAGCACAGTGACCTTGGCTACAATGTCGACTGGCAAACGGCTGAAAAAGAGCGCCCTGAGCAGCAGCCTACTCGCCAGCCTCGTAAACCATCAAATGATAACAACAAGCAGAGCACAGCTACGCAGAACGATACCGTCAATCATAGCAATGATCGCCGTAATCATAAAAATGCTAATGACGCCGCGCCAGCGCGCGCACCACAAGCCAGTCAACCTCAAAGCGTTGCAGCGCCAGTCGCAGCGCAGACTCAAAATGTGGAAGCCACTGCTCAACCAAAAGCAGTCGCTTGGTTATCAAATCTGTTTGCGCAAGCACCGCAAGCCACCACCACACCTAGTGTCAGTAGTCGCGATGCCGCTGAAGCGATCGAGGCCTTGGTAAATACTGGCGCACAAAGCTTAGGCTCATTTGGCCAAGTTGATAGCAATGCATTGAATAGTGCCGCTTCAAATAGTGAGCAGCCAACTCAACAAAACAATCATCAGAAAAACAACAGCCAACCATCAGAGAGCAAAGCTAATCGTCAACAGACACGCCGTACTAACGACAGCGATACTGATGACAGCAATAACGAAGACAGAAGAAGACGTAAGCCGCGTAAGTCAAGAAACTCAAAGCCGCGTCAAAGAAAAGAAGCGACTGACGAGACGACTAACCATACCAATAGCGGCGCTGATGAGAAATCGTCTGACACGCAAGGCCAACAACAGCAAGACAAGCGTCAACAGGAAAACAGACGTACGAACGATCGCAATCGTAATAACCGTCAAGACAACAGCAATCGTCAAGACAATAACCAAAAAGCAAACGATCGTAATGACGCAGACAACGTAACTGGCCAAAAAGCTGATGAGCAAGTCCGCGCTAAGCGTAAATCGCATAGCCAACGTGGCTCACGCGGAAAGCTAGAGCGCGGTGAGACGCTAACGGCTGACGATGTTAAGCAAAACAAGCAGCAAAATGATAAAAATAGCGACGATGCCAATGGTAAAAACCAATCTGGCACACGTCGTAGTCAGGACCCTAATGAAGTCGTGCTACAAGTCAATGAAGCACCGACCAAGCTAAAGGCGTCAGAAGTTGTACACTTATCTTTAGATGATAGCAAGTCCACGCCTGATAAGCCTCAATCTAGCGATAAACAACGCTCAACAAACGGCACGGCAAAGAACGAGAGCACAAAAGATCACGCTACTCAGCAAGCTGCCAACAAGCCTAGTAACAGTGAGAACAATACTGAGCAGAAAGGTGACAATAAAAAGGGTACGGTAGAGACGTCTGAGAATCAGACTCAAAACAACCAAGAGGCGACTACTAACGCTAAGGTGCAAAACAATGCGCCTGATCGTAAACAGAGCACTGATAATAAAAATCAGTCAGAACAAGCGCAACCAGCATCTACTAGAGACCAACCGGCCTCTGCTGGCGACGTAGACAGTCAGTCAGTTAGTACAAAAACGGCTGATGCAGAGCAGGCCAAAGCCAAACCCGAGCATCAGAAAGCTGAGAGCACTGATACTGGTACCACTGATAATGTCAGCGAAGCTGAAGAAGCTAAAAAAGTTCCAGCTAATGACAGTGGTGCCAATAATAAAGGCATGAGTAACTCAGCACTTGAGTTAACACACGAATCACTGTTTGGTGAACGTTACGTGACTGCTGAGAAGTTTGGTCAAGCTAGCAACGACCCACGTGTGGTACGTGCTCAGCAAGCAAAAGCAACACCTCAGGTCGAAGCTACTACTGTAAGTGCAGCAGCGATACGTGGCACCGTTGGTGAGTTTATTCGTGCGACGCTGCCAGACGCGCAAACTCGCTTAGCAGAAAATGGCGTTATCAGCTGCTTTATTGAAACAATTGCCTTGTATAACGAGCAAGCGCAATCTGCAGATAATAGCACCAACGTTGAGAATGCTGTCGATGACAACCATAGCAACAATATGGCCAGTCAGCGCTTTGACTTTAGCAACTATGGCTACCAGCCATTAGCCGCAGATTACTTGGCACGCTTCGCAGCGATGACTCAAGCAGTCAGTCAATTTGCAGTAGCTCAAGGCAAAACCGCCGTTGAACCACGCGCCATTGGCAAGCGTGCCAGCAATGATCCACGCGGTCAGCATCCTGACTACCAAGAGCCAGCTGTGTTGAGTGTTCCTACAAAGCAGACTTCGAGCAATGAAGCATCGCTAGTAAATACTAAGCAAAACGATAGCGAAGTGGATGCACATAACGTTGAAGCGACAGCACTGGCCAATCAAGCTCAGGCTGACCATGTCAGCGCTGATAGTGAGAAATTGCTAGAAGTCGAGCAAGCGCAATCAGCTGCTAACAGTGTAGAAGCTCAAGCCAGTGAAGCACAAGGAGTCAATACGACGGAAGCTGATGCAACACAGGCAGATGTAGAAAAGTCTGATGCAGAAGAGGCTGAGCAAACAACCGAATCTAAAGTAGAAAAATCTGCTAAAGAAACGAGCAAAGATGACAGTCAGGCAGCTAAATCTAAGACCACCATCGCCAGCTATAAAAACATGATCGAGAATGTGGCTGAGCAATTGCTGCCACAGACCGGCATGTTTAACCTGACGACGCCGAAGGTTCCAAAGGCACGTAGTCGCAAGCCCAAAACGGATCATAAAAAACCGACCCAAGCTGAGAAGCTTGCGTCTGATGATACCGATAGCGAAAGCTAATATATAGAAGCAGAAATATAAAAGCCCCAAAGCTACTAATAGCTTTGGGGCTTTTGTTTTGATAGGTTTCTGTTTAATTATCTGTTTAGAATAAAATTGGACATAAGATAAAACCACAAACCAGCTTAATGAGTAGAAGAAGCCTTATCATCTTTGCCGCGAACTTTATCAATCACAGTAAGCAATGCCACAACTGCCGCACCAATAATAAAACCAATAACACCATTTAATACGGTGGTTGTTACCCCCTCAAAAATACCCGTGAGATGTGCGATATCCTCTACACCATGATGCAAAAAGCCAATACCATGTACTAAGATACCACCACCCACTAAGAACATAGCCAACGTCCCTGCAATGGATAAAAACTTCATCAGCTTTGGCGCGGCGGCAAACATCACCTTACCTACTTTTTGCTTAAACGTGCTTTCTTGCTCCATCAGATGTAAGCCTGCATCATCTATTTTGACGATACCAGCAACCAAACCATAAATACCGATGGTGATACCAATTGCCAAGATGGACAATACTAAACTGCGTTCTAGCAAAGTAGCACTTGCCGTTGCCCCTAGTGCAATCACGATAATCTCAGCGGATAAGATAAAATCTGTACGTATGGCCCCTTTGATTTTTTCTTTTTCAAATGCCACTAAATCGACTGTTTCATCGGCATTGGCTTTTCGGCGAGCATTTTGTTCTTCATCATGTGGCAATGCATGTGGCCAAAACCGATGTATGACTTTTTCAGCCCCCTCATAAACCAAGAACAGACCGCCACACATTAATAAAAACGTGACAAGCGGTGGATAAATCGCACTAATCAATAACGCTGCTGGCACCAAAATGAGCTTATTAATGAACGAGCCCTTAGCGACTGCCCAGACAACGGGAAGCTCGCGATTGGCTTTGACACCAGTAACTTGCTCAGCATTCAACGCCAAATCATCGCCCAATACCCCAGCGGTTTTTTTGGCAGCGACTTTGGTCATGACGGAGACGTCATCCAATATCACACTGATATCATCAAGTAAGGTTAATAAACTGGCACCTGCCATGTGTGCTCCTTAAAGCAAATTTGTTGAAGTAAGTACTACTGAAATCATTAAAACAAAGTATTTTATTAGAGTTCTTATAATAACAATGCTGTTAGCAGTAGACTACAAGGGCACGCCCATATATTACATAGTACAAATGTATCTTATTTTTTGAATTTGTGTTGTCAGCTATTCTTAAAAGTTGGGATTATTTGCATTTATTAGACGATGCATTTGAGCTGTCATTATCCATAAATATGGTAATATAGCGATTTTATCGCTTATCTTTACTATCAATCATTTATAAAAACTTCTGTAAAATTAAACCTTTAAAACACTATACAGACACCTTACTATATATTGTAATTCACAACGCTTTGTATATAAAGAACTCATATCTAGGCGCGATACCTATAGGAAATCCATATGCCGTCATCCATTAGCAAAAATACCACGACGAATAATTTTTTCTCTCGTACTACCCTATCTCGTTTTGTGATGAGTGCCTTGCTAGTAGGTATTGCTGCTGGCTGCTCAAACAATGCAGCGGATGCAACCGGTAATACCAGTGTTGTCAACGCGGCACAGACCAAGGATGCGCCAGCCAAAGCGTCAGCTGATAATGACTCTGCAGTAGTTAGTGCATTACAAGCAAACCTAAAGGCCTCTGGTATCGAAGAAACCATCGTCTCAGCGGTACCAACAGATATGGATGGTATTTATTGGGTGACCGCTGAAGGTCTACCCTCTTTCTTTACCGATAAGTCCGGTAAGCATATTATCCAAGGTCAGATCATCGCTGTGGGTGATGCCGCTCCGGTTGATATCAGTGCTGCCCTAGTTGCTACGACAGCACAAGAAGCGCTAAAAGCAGTCGATAAAAAAGAGATGATTATTTATCCAGCAAAAGGTGAGACCAAAGCGGTCGTCTATGCCTTTACTGATGCCGACTGTGGCTACTGCCGTAAACTACATTCAGAAATGGATGATATCAATGCGCGCGGTATCGAAGTGCGATATCTCGCATGGCCACGCAGTCAAGAGTCTGTGCCAAAGATGGAAGCTATCTGGTGTAGTCAGGATCGTAACGCAGCGATGGATCAAGCAAAAATGGGTGCCAATGTGCAAGCGCCTAGCTGTGCTACCCCTGTGCAAGCGCATATGGCTCTAGGATCAAGGCTGGGTGTGCGTGGTACCCCTGCTATCTTTACTGAAGCAGGCGAGCAAGTAGGTGGCTATTTACCTGCAGCACAGTTGGCGCAAGCTGTCCGTGCAAACTAATACTTAATCCTAACATGTGATATTTTTGATGTATTCCAATATCTACTGTTTATATGAATGGATTTAAATATAAGACAGCACCGCTTGAGCAATACCTGAGTATGCCAAGTACAGATGAGCACGATAGTTATTCTATAATCTATACCCTATATAACCTTATCGACATTGTGTAGACGTCACAACTGCTTGTCGGTATGATACGATAAAGCGCGATGCAAAATTAGCAATACCCTTTTATCTAAGCATTTTTTATTCAACTATAATGAAGTATGTATGCAAAGTAGCACTAGAAAATGCCTATAGACTGCCGGTGTCATGCCGCAGACTCATTTGCTATTGCCCCAGCGTTATGCCTGCTTCATTATATTTAACCTCTTGAGGATACTGTGAGCAATTCCATCAAACTAGCGATACTTGGTTTAGGCACCGTCGGAACAGGTGTGATCAACCTAATCAATGACAATTTAGATGAGCTAAAACGCCGTAGTGGACGCGATATTATTATTACCGAAGTGGGTACGCGCCGTCAGCGTGATGATATTGATACCAGCATCATGCAAAACAGTGACTTGATGGCAATTGCGGCAAGCGACAATGTCGATATCGTTATCGAAGTGATTGGTGGTACGACCTTGGCTAAAGACGTCATCATGCAAGCTATTAAAAACGGTAAGCATGTCGTAACTGCAAATAAAGCCTTATTGGCTGAACACGGCAATGAGATTTTTGCCTTTGCTGAAGAGAATAATGTCCATGTTGCTTATGAAGCAGCGGTGGCAGGCGGTATCCCAATTATTAAAGTGATGCGTGAAGCATTGGCTGCTAATAAAATCAATTGGCTCGCAGGTATCATTAACGGTACTGGCAACTTTATCATGACCGAAATGCGTGACAAAGGTCGCCCATTTGCCGACGTACTAGAGGAGGCGCAAGAGCTGGGTTATGCAGAAGCAGATCCAACTTTTGATGTGGAAGGCATTGATGCGGCGCACAAATTGGCCCTACTCGCTTCTATTGCCTTTGGTATCCCGCTACAGTTTGACAAAGTCTACTGTGAAGGCATCACTGGTATCACACTACAAGATGTCAACTACGCCGAAGAGCTTGGCTACCGTATCAAACATTTAGGATTTGCAGTACGCCGTGATGCTCAAGGCAACAGTGATGATGCTGGCGTTGAGTTGCGTGTACATCCAACGCTTATTCCACAAGATGCACTGCTTGCCAATGTCAACGGCGTAAAAAACGCGGTATTGGTCAACTCACATCCACTTGGGCAAACACTCTACTGCGGTGATGGCGCTGGTGCTGGTGCTACTGCTTCGGCAGTGATGGCCGACGTCATGGATCTCGTCCGTGTATTAGGTAGCAAAAGTGGCGACGAGCAAAACAGCAGCGAGCAAAACAATCGTGGACACCATGTACCGCACTTAGCATTTATCCCTGAGCAACTCTCAGACACACCAATATTACGTGCTGAGCAGATGATTACTGGTTACTACTTACGTGTACATGCTTATGATAGCCCAGGTGTTTTAGCGGACATCACTCGCATCCTAAGCGATGCAGGTATCAATATCGATGCCATTCTACAGAAACCTGCGCATAAAGTTGGTCAAGTACCTGTCATTATCTTAACCCTACCTGTGGTCGAGAGTCAGATGAATCTCGCTATCGAAAAAATTGAAAAATTAGAGACCATTACTGATAAAGTAGTACGCATTCGCTTAGATGAGCTGGCTTAAAACATAATTTTAGCAAGCCACGCTTATCACCCCCTTTATCAGTGAGCCGGGCAAATGCTAACTGATAAAGAGTAACAGCGAACCAGCCCTTACCTCTCTATGAGGCACTTTCATTTAAAATACGTAAATAAGGAATAATAACGATGTCAAATGATGCAATTGTAATCTTAAACGGCGCACGTACACCAATGGGCGGCTTCCAAGGCGTACTAAAAGACATGAGTGCTAGCGATTTGGGCGCTGCTGCAATCAAAGCCGCTGTCGAACGCTCAGGCGTTAGTGTCGATGATATTGATGAAGTAATCATGGGTTGTATCTTGACTGCAGGTTTGGGTCAAGGCCCTGCCCGTCAAGCCATGCGCAAAGCTGGATTGTCTGACGCGACTGGCGCGGTCACCATCAACAAGCTATGCGGCTCAGGTCTAAAAGCCGTCATGCAAGCACATGATGGCATCAAAGCTGGTAGCTTCAATGTTGCTGTAGCTGGTGGTATGGAGTCAATGACCAATGCACCGTATCTAATGCCAGGGTCGCGTGGTGGCTACCGCATGGGTCACAAAGAAGTCAAAGATCATATGTTCTTAGACGGTCTAGAAGATGCTGAGACTGGTAAGCTCATGGGTATGTTCGCTCAAGAAATGGCGGATGAAAAAGGCTATACACGTGAAAAGATGGATGAGTTTGCCATCGAATCACTCAATCGCGCGCTAACCGCTATCAAAGACAATCACTTCAAAGATGAAATTGAGCCTGTGACGTTTGAAACTCGTAAAGGCGAGCAAACGGTCGATACTGATGAGCAACCAGGCCTAGCGAATGCTGATCGTATCCCAAGCTTACGCCCAGCATTTGCAAAAGACGGTACGATCACTGCAGCCAATGCCAGCTCAATCTCAGACGGTGCTGCTGCTGTCGTCGTCATGAAAGAGTCACAAGCAAAGGCTGAAGGTCTGGATTATCAAGCTCGCATCGTTGCCACTGCTTCAAACTCTCGTCACCCAAGCGAATTCACTATCGCTCCGATCGGTGCCATCGAAAAAGTACTAGCAAATGCTGGCTGGTCAGTCGCTGATGTGGATCTATGGGAAATTAACGAAGCTTTTGCGATGGTCACTATGGCGGCTATGGACGAGCTAAACATCGACCACGCCAAAGTTAACGTTGAAGGCGGCGCTTGTGCGCTTGGTCATCCAGTAGGCTGTTCAGGTGCACGAATCCTAGTGACACTCATCAATTCTCTCAAGCGTACCGGCGGCAAAAAAGGCGTTGCGACACTTTGTATTGGTGGCGGCGAAGCAGTTGCCGTTGCTATTGAGCTTCCTTAAGTAAAAATAATACTAGCGTGTCGTTGCTCAGATAGCTCGTAACATTTAACTTCACGCATTTATTGGTATTTATCTTTTGTTCAAGAACCGCATTGCTCATTGCTCTGCGGTTTTTTTGTGTCTATTGATTCAGCGTTAACTTTAAACATTTCTTTGTGTTAAGGCTCGTTAAGTTGTGACCCACCTATGTTATACCACTTACAGCCTATTACATGTAATTACCCCAAGCGCACATTTTGCTACCTTGCTCATGTATTTCATCCAAAATCATAGTGTTAGGATAGCTACAAGTTGATGCAGAGATGTCGTGACCTATCTCTTAACTTACTTATTGAAGTTCGATTATTGAAGTAATTTTTGCCTAGAATTCAAAATAAGTATTCATCAGCAATTTTAAAAATATCCATTTATAAAATAATTTTTACAAATATTAACTCATAAAAAAGGAAGACAATAATGAGCCAACTAATCCGTTTAAAAGATATTCAAGCCACTCATCGCGACCTAATCGGTGATGACTATTATGATCCAACAGACAAAACTGCTTACGGTGTGAACGAAGAAAAAATCGGTAAAATCGAAGGTGCGCTAGTAGAAGACACCACTGGTCGTATCCGTTATTTAATCGTTGATGCAGGTGGTTGGTTCAGCTCAAAAGAAATCTTAGTACCAGCGGGCTTAGCTCGTATCGTTGGTGATGATGTCTTCTTTGATAGCTTGACCAAGTCACAGGTAGAAGCCATGGAAGTATATGACCATGACTATCAATACAGCTATAAAGAACAGTACGAAAGAGACCGTCAAGCATTTGCTGCTGACACCCTTCCAGCTGAAGAGCGCGTAGATATCGCAGACCATTCTTATGATGCACCAAACACACTAGAGCTTTTAGAAGAGCGTTTGACTGTCAATAAAGACCGTATCGTTGCAGGCCTTGTAAAAGTTGGCAAACATGTTGTGACTGAAGAGCGCAATGTCGATGTCGAGCTAGAAGAAGAACATGCTGATATTCAGCGCACTAGCGTTGATCGCCCAACAGACCGCCGCATCGGTGATATGGACGTTAATGATACCGTTGAAGTTGAGCTAGAAGCAGAACGTGCTCGTGTTGGTAAAGATACTTATGTGTCTGAAGAAGTTAATGTTGGTAAAACAACAGAGCGTCATACTGAAACTATCGTTGAGACTATCCAGCGCGAAGAGCTAGACGTTAATAATGACGGTAATGTGGTCGACCGTGAAGGCAACTTAGTTAACCGTGATGACATCACAGCAGATGATGTACGCCGCGCTCGTGGTATGTAATACCCTGATACTTTGCGTCTTTTAATGACATTGTGATTTCATTATGAGATGTGATAATAATAGGTAGCTAAGCATTTTGACTTAGCAGATTAAGACCAGAGCATGTCTCTGGTCTTTTTTGTATCGATAATATGGGGACGTGAGTTATTATAGTAATGATTAATAATAGTAATAAATTCAATATCATTCGTTAACATTTCATTTTGCCCGATTCATCATTTTATAACTATAAGGAAATAAAAATGACTACTGACCATACAGAAAACTTATACCAAGACGATTTGGAAAGCCAAAAAAGCACACTAGCTGATGAAACCTCCAATGTCGTCAATGTTGGGCATTTGGAGCTATTAGAAGAGCGACCTATCATCAGTAAAGAGCGCCTAGACGTTGGTAAAGTGACTGTTACCAAGCATGCCCGCACCAAAACTATCGACGTCCCTATCGAATTAGTAGAAGAGTACATCACGATTCGTACTGAATACCATGATGCAGAGAGTCAAAATTTACTGTCTGGCCATTACGACGAAAAAGACATATTGCGTCATGTTGAGCCATCACTTGATAGTAAAGCCGTGGTAACCGTCAATGGTAAACAAATAGAGATTGGCGATGATCCGATTGAAATCGTTCTATCACGCCAAGTAGCGACTATTACCAAAGATACTTATGCCGTCCAAGAAATTGATGTCAATAAGAGCACACATATCCATACCGATAGTATTCAAGTAGAGTTGAAACATGAAGAGCTTGATGTGACTGAAGAAGGGTTTTTGGCACATGAAGCCAATACTACTCGACCAAAATAAACCCTTTGGCGTTGATAGCAAGCATATAAATGACTGACATAAAAAAGCAACGCTATTGTAGCGTTGCTTTTTTATTATGTGGTAAGTAGCAGTCAAACTTTTATACTTTATTGCATTCAAACGTATTCACGGTTGACTCATCCGCACCCGCCGTACGCATGACGCCAGTTTCACGTTCTTCATGTGCCACACGCCACTGAGTAAAACCTTGCCCACCATCCATTGCGGTTTCAACTTCAAACACTTCTGGATTACTGCCTTCATTGGTCTGACTCAATGTCACTGTACCCATATCAGTCGCGACAACGACTTGGTTAGCGTCTTCTTTATAAGTGGCTTCAACTTTTAGCTCAGGTGAGCACAAATAGGATATTTGCGTCACGCCGCTGTTTACTGACGCGACTGTATCATCTTCTACTTCATTAAGTGAGGCATCTTCAGTATTTACAACGACATCACTTGGCTCAGCAGGCTCAGCTGACATTGGTACAGATTCTTCAGCATTGACACCATCTTCCATACTTGACTCTGGCTCTGATTGTTGCTGACAGGCACTGATCGTTAATGCACCAGCGAGCAACCCCGTCAATGCGACTGAGGTACGCAATTTTTTTAATAATTCTAAACTCATAATGCTCTCCCAAATAGATATGATAAACACTATAGCGTGTCCATAAATTCGCGCCTATGCCGAATTTGTAAATAATCAATACAAAGTGTTCATCTGCTATAGAACGGTAAATTATAGAACAAGCAGCCTTTATAAGATATAAAAAAGCCCCTATCTGGTTGAGATAAGGGCTTGCTATTTAGCAGTCTACAGACTTTAATCATAGTTGCTAATGATTAAAAGACAATAGGGATTAGATTTTACCGTGACACTGTTTGTACTTGAGCCCTGAACCACAAGGACAAGGGGCGTTACGACTGATATTCATACCAGCATACGGGTTTGGCTCATTGGCGTTGCTACCACTGGCTGCCATAGCAGCGCCAGCTGCTGCCGTACCACTAAGACTGCGGTTTTGTGGTTGCGGCTGAGCAGCTGAACCACTCGCATTGCTATCCAAGTTATCTACATCGTCATGTTCGAACTGCATTTGCATATGGGCAGCGTTCTCACGTTGCTGAATTTCTAATGCTTCCAGTTCTTCCTTGGTTGGGATATGTACACGTGACAAGTCTTGTACGGTCTCAGACTTAATCGCACCAAGCATCATCTGGAACAATTCAAACGACTCACGCTTGTATTCTTGCTCAGGGTTTTTCTGTGCATAACCACGTAAATGAATCCCTTTACGTAGCTGATCCATCTGCGTTAAGTGTTCTTTCCAATGCTTATCTAGACTCTGTAGCATAAAGTGACGCTCAAGCTGGGCGGCGTCTTGCTCACCCATTTGCTCACGGCGGCTGTGATAACGCTCTATGGCTGTTTGGATAATTTTAGCACGCAGTCCTTCTTCATCTAGACGGCGGTCTTCATCTAGCCAATCATTGATCGGCATCGTGACTTTAAACTCGTCCTCAAGCTCATCTTCTAGTCCGTCAATGTTCCACTGATCGTCGATAGAACCAGGCGGAATGAATTGGTTGATCATGGCGTTATAGACTTCATGATGCATCACTTCAATGGCTTCTAATAAGTCCATTTCGGCAAGCAAATCATCGCGCTGACCATAGATAACTTTACGCTGCTCGTTGGCAACGTCATCGTATTTCAACAGGTTCTTACGCGCATCAAAATCGCGGCTCTCAACTTTACCTTGCGCGTTTTCGATCGATTTTGAAACCATCTTATGTTCGATGGCTTCATCTTCTTTTAGACCCATTGCACGCATCATATTGACCACGCGATCGCCTGCGAAGATACGCATCAAATCATCTTCGAGCGATAAGAAAAAGCGTGACATCCCAGGATCACCCTGACGACCAGCACGACCACGTAGCTGATTGTCAATACGGCGTGATTCATGACGCTCAGAGCCAATGATATGTAGACCGCCAGCCGCAACGACTTGGTCATGCTTCACTTGCCACTGAGACTTTAGGCGCTGCATCTCCTCTGGACTGACCGAATCGACATCTTCAATAAACGACTGCCAATTACCACCAAGGATAATATCCGTACCACGACCTGCCATGTTGGTGGCGATCGTCACTGATTTTGGGCTACCAGCCTGTGCGATAATCTCAGCTTCACGCTCATGCTGCTTGGCGTTTAGGACGTTATGCTTCACACCTTCTTGATCGAGCAAATAAGACAGCTCTTCACTGGCTTCAATGGTCGCTGTACCGACCAGCACAGGTGCACCTTTGGCTTGAATGTCTTTGATCTCGCGGATAATGCCTTTGTATTTGCCTAACTTGGTTAAGAAAATCTGATCATCCATATCGATACGAGCAATCGGCTCATGCGTTGGAATGACGATGACATCTAGATCGTAAGTAGATTTAAATTCTGCCGCTTCAGTATCAGCGGTACCCGTCATACCAGACAGCTTGTCATATAGACGGAAGTAGTTTTGGAATGTGGTGGTTGCAAGTGTTTGGTTTTCTGCTTGGATTTCAACATTTTCTTTGGCTTCTACTGCTTGATGCAGCCCTTCTGACCAGCGGCGACCAGGCATAGTACGGCCCGTGTTTTCATCAACGATAACCACCTCGCCTTCATCGACGATGTAGTGGACGTTTTTGACAAATACATGATGCGCACGGATGGCAGCTTGGACGTGAGCCAACAACGGCAAACGGCTTGGGCTATATAAGCTTTCGTTTTCACCCAGCTCGCCCACTTCGACTAAGAAGCGCTCGATTTTTTCGTAACCCTTTTCACTGATTTCAATCTGGCGATTTTTTTCATCAATCCAGAAATCCTCTTCTTCATTATTCTTGTTGGCTTCTTCGTCTTTTGAACGGATCAGCACAGGAATGATGGTATTAATCAGCGCGTACATGCGTGATGAATCTTCAGCTTGACCCGAAATGATAAGCGGCGTACGAGCTTCATCAATCAAGATCGAGTCGATTTCATCGATAATACAGAAGTTTAGCGGACGCTGTTTTTTCTCTTTTAGACTAAAGACCATGTTGTCACGCAGATAATCAAAACCATATTCGTTATTGGTACCATAAGTGATATCTGCTTGATACGCTGCGATTTTTTCTAACGGCGGCTGCTGTGAGTAAATAACCCCAACCGTCATACCTAAAAAGCCAAACAATGGACGGTTCAACTCCGCATCACGGGCGGCTAGATAATCGTTGACCGTGACCAAATGCACACCTTTACCACTGATAGCATTGAGATACATGGCCAAGGTTCCCATTAGGGTTTTACCTTCACCGGTTTTCATCTCAGCGATTTTACCTTCGTGCAAGGTGATACCACCGATCAGCTGCACGTCGTAGTGGCGCATGCCATTGACACGCAATGAGGCCTCGCGGCAGACAGCAAACGCCTCTGGCAATAACGCATCTAAGCTTTCGCCTTTTTGATGACGCGCCTTAAACTCTTCGGTTTTTTGTTGTAGTTGCTCATCAGACAGGGCTTGTATTTCAGCCTCTCGTGCGTTGATCTTACTAACCACTTTACGCATGCGTTTTAGTTCGCGGTCATTTTTGGTGCCAACCACACTGCCTACAATCTTTGATAACATAATTTTTTGACCTATGGAATATTCGATAATTAGTGCGCATTAGCCAAAGCTTAGCTCGCTGCCTTGTCATTACCCGACTAAGTACTACCTAATTTAGTATCGCCCAATTAAGTGTGCCGTCATTATATATGGTTATGGCGCTGATGGATACAAGGGCAGCGAGTAGATATTTGCCAAGGCAAAAACCTTGCAGGGCGTGTTAAAATAACACTTACTTTATTAGATTTCTTAGGTTTTTTGGCGCCTGTATGTGATAGCTATGAGGTACTGTCATATGGCGCTGTCGATATAATCTAGCCTAAATCTAATCGTTATATCCTTCTTCGGTACGTACCAGGCGCATTTGTTATATCAACTCTATCGTACCAAAACAATCTATAAAACTGGCGCTAATCCGAAACCAGCTGCCGCAAATGCTATTTAATAAAAATCTATCAAAACACAATAAGAGACTCTGCATGACCGTAAAGCCGTCCGTCCAACATCATTCATCTATTTCTACTCAATCAGATAATGCCTTATCAAAACCAAATACATCTGACTGTTTAAGCATCGGCGATACCGTCTATAACCTAGCGGATCATACGCCGATGATGGTGCAATATCTAACCATGAAAGCCAACTATCCACAAGCATTGCTGCTATACCGGATGGGAGATTTTTATGAGCTGTTCTTTGATGATGCTAAGCGGGCGGCGCAAATATTAGACATCACTCTAACGCGTCGTGGCAACGACAAAGCGGGCAACACGATAGCGATGGCGGGCGTGCCATTTCATGCAGCCGATAGCTATATGGCACGACTGATCGCGGCTGGTCAAACAGTGGTTGTATGCGAACAAATTGACGAATCGACAACTGGCAACGCTGAGAATAAGTCTAATGTCCCTGCAATAGGCGACAAGCAAAAGAAAGACAAAAGCAAATCGGCGGCTGGTAGCATCATGCGCCGTGAAGTAGTCAAAACGCTGACAGCAGGTACTATTACTGATGATGCACTCATTGCACCAAACCATACACCGACTGTCGTCGCCATCGATATTGCTCATTTAAAAACGCAAGACAGTAACAAGACACTACAGGCCGCAGTCAGTCAAATGGACTTGGCTGCAGGTACATTGACTACCCAGACGCTAATAGCAGATAAAAACGATATAGATGGTTTGCAAACTCAAATGCTGACGGTACTTGCGCGTTTTGCACCCAGTGAATGCATCATTAGTGAAGCACTCAGTGATAGCATTGGCGGCACTGATGGCACTGATGCAGAGTGGATGCTGTGGTTACGGCAACATCTGGACTGTCCCATCATAGAAGTCGCTGCCAATGACTTTCATCGTGATCACGCCAGCGACACGCTTTGTCAGCAGTTTGAAGTACAACGTCTTGATGGTTTAGGTATCGCAGATAACCTGCTGGTGCAAACTAGCTGTGCTGCGCTTATTCACTATGCAAGGCAAACTCAGCAGCGCCATGTGCCACAAGTTAATCAGCTGATCGTTGAATACAGTGACGATTATTTGATTATCGATGCCAACAGTCAGCAAAACCTTGAGCTATTTGCCCCAGTCAGTAGTAGTGGTACTTCCCTAATATCCGTACTGAATCATTGTCAAACGCCAATGGGCAAGCGGCTTCTCGTACAGCAAATGAAACGTCCACTGCGTCAGCATGCGCGCATCAATATGCGTCTAGACGCGATAACGTCCCTATTGAATGCGGATGGTAATTCAAATCAAAATTCAGAAAATAGCTCACTGGTTACACATTTACGCGATACGCTACACACCATTGGCGATATTGAACGAATCAGCAGTCGCATCGGGCTGATGAGTGCCAAACCTCGTGATTTACGCAAGCTTGCCGATGGTATCGCTAGCAGCGCCCAGCTTACCACTCTGCTGACAGCGTCAGGTATCAACCATGAAGACGCTGGTCTATTGCCGATGTTGATGCAGCAATTGCCTGCCAGGCTGCCAGCCGTTCAAGCGGTGGCTGAGTTAATCGAGCGCGCTATTGTCATTGAACCACCTGCCCATATCCGTGATGGTGGTATGTTGGCAGCAGGCTATGATGACGAGTTTGATCGTTTGACCCATTTGCATGACAATATTCAAGTGACACTGGATGAGATGGTAGAGCGAGCGCGTCAGGAGAATCAACTCCCTAGTCTAAAAGTTGGCTTTAATAAAGTCAGTGGCTTTTACTTTGAATTGCCCAAGATGCAGGCGAAAAATGCCCCTGCCCACTTTATTCGTCGGCAAACGCTCAAAAGCAGTGAACGTTTTATTACTGATGAGTTAAAAGAGGTCGAGACAGAATATCTGAGCGCGCAATCTTTGGCATTGGCTCGCGAGAAAACGCTGTACCAAGCGCTGCTCAACCAACTAAACGAGAACTTGGCTGAGCTACAACAACTGAGCGCTGCTATTGCCCAAATTGATGTCCTGAGCAATTGGGCACAGCTTGCGACAATTTATCATTGGCAACGCCCAGTTATGGGAGGAGCTTCAGAAAACCAAAATAAATCTATAGTCAAAAATCAGACCCATATTGATATCCGCCAAGGTCGTCATGTCGTGGTCGAAGCGGCGTTAAATCAAGCGAACGCGAACAATCGGAACGGTGCTGCATCAAGTACAAATTATTTTGTCGCCAATGACTGCGTGCTGGGTAGCGCCAATACTGATGAAGGACATCCTGAAAGACTGCTCCTCATCACTGGCCCTAACATGGGTGGTAAGTCTACCTATATGCGCCAAACGGCGCTGATTGTTTTGCTTGCTCATTGCGGCAGTTTTGTGCCTGCTGAGCATGCACATATTGGTGATATTGATCGTATCTTTACCCGTATCGGCTCAGCGGATGATTTAGCTGGTGGCAAATCGACCTTTATGGTTGAGATGATAGAGACGGCCAATATACTAAACCAAGCAACCAATAAATCACTGGTGTTAATGGATGAGGTCGGACGCGGTACCGCCACCACTGATGGTTTGGCAATCGCTCACGCTTGTGTCAACCGTCTAGTCGATATTGGCTGCCTGACGTTATTTGCCACTCATTATTTTGAACTGACGCAATTGGGACAGACAAGTGACGAGATTCGTAACGTCCACGTCGCCGCCAGTGAGATCGACGGTCAGCTACTCCTTCTTCATCAGATCTGTGAGGGCGCAGCAAGCTCTAGTTTTGGATTGCATGTCGCGAAGATGGCGGGTATCCCCGCGCAAGTATTAAATGATGCCAAACGTTACTTGATAGACAATCTAAAAGCAGAAAATGAAAAAACTATTGATGATAAAAATGACTTAGCTAAGTCAGTAACGGATAAACAGCCGGAATCTGACAATAACGCTGTTCTAGAACCGCAGACTAGTTACATAGTACAATCACCAAATATAGCGGGTAATCTAAAGCAAAATCAGTTATTTAGCATTGAGGACGAACTAAGCGCCATTGATCCTGATAGCCTGACTCCCAAACAAGCGCATGATTTGATCTATCATTTGAAAAAAATCATTGGTCACTAAAGGGAATTGTCAAATCGTAGTAAAGGCGCTAAAATACGCTTTATTTTCGACTATTCTATTTAGCCAAAAGCCAAATCAATAACAGGTAGACATTACTATGACCTTTGTCGTTACAGATAACTGCATTCTTTGCAAATACACCGACTGTGTAGAAGTCTGTCCTGTGGACTGCTTTTATGAAGGCCCAAACTTCCTTGTCATCGATCCTGATGAGTGTATCGACTGCGCACTATGCGAGCCTGAATGTCCAGCCAATGCGATCTTCTCAGAAGATGAAGTGCCAAAGGGGCAAGAGATGTTCACTCAGTTAAACGAAGAGCTGGCACAAAAGTGGCCAAACATCACTGAGATGAAAGAGCAAATGCCAGAAGCAGCGAAGTGGGATGGCGTGGAAGGTAAGATTCAGTATTTAGAGAAGTAGTAAATTTAAAAACATCTCAAAAGTGTCGATGTAATAAAAACCACCTAATAGCGATATGCGGTTAGGTGGTTTTTTATTGTCTTATTATATTGATTAAGGTCGTAAATCAACTATACCTATAATACGTTTTTCATCTATGTTCAGTAATACCACTGCATTTTCTTCATAGCCTTTTAAGGGTAACCAACTGTCCGCTTCTGAGTGGTTAGCGATTATAGCGTCAATCTCCTTTTCTTTATTGTGCTGCTTGAGTTGATTCAATGGCTTTGCTTGCTTATTCATAATCGACCATTGATTATCTAACGGCTCGTATAGATTCGGCTGCATACTTGGCGCAACGCCAGTTTCCAGCTCTACGAATAATCTATCGTTTTTTTGCTCAATACTTGTTGTAGGTTTGACTGCTATAAGTTTTGGCTTTCCCCACCCTAAGCTATTGTAATCAGCTGACGCTTGCTCCAGACTTTCTACAGGTATGTTATTTGCCTGCACTACTTCAAATCGACTGGTATCAAAAGCAATATATACTGGTCTGCTAACAGCGATATTGTAAATACCATAGGTAAATGCAGCAAACTGCAAGACAATAATCACTGCCAAATCAAACTTTAAGGACTTTTTACCTTGTCTAGCAATAATAAATGTCAGTAAAGGCCCTAAAATGACGTCAATACCTAGCATCATAATAAATATGTGAGTCACACCGACCACTTTGGCTAGTGGTGCAGGATGCCACACCATGAACACTATATACAAACTCACTAAGGCAATAAAAATAGAAATTCCGAGGTGAATTCCAAAAGCTTTAAGACGAAACTTTAGAGAAGAATTTAGCATAACTTATGTCAATACTTTATTGATAGGTAAAACGCTTATATCAGTTATCAAGTTTTCAAATAAAAATGAAATGATATCAGTAGTTTAAATTTGACAACTAGCTGGTAGCTTATCCCTACCCACTGTACCACTACATACCCACTGAATGACTTGTTGATTGTTCAGTGGGTTTATTTCGGGTGTTAATACCAGCGTTTTACCAGCGATATTTCCAGCATCGAAGTTGACAGTAATAATACCTGTGTTCGGTGTGACGCTAATACCATTTTGTGCTACGTATTTTCCATCAAGTAAATTAGCCTGTCTACCGATAATTCCCGTTACAGCGACCTCTGCTGCATTAGGGAAGCGTTTGTTTTCCCATACATGTGCCGCTATCTCACTACGCAAACCATTAGAGACAGTAAAACCTTCGACGGTTTGGGATTTACCAATATAATTTAAATAACTGGGTATGGCGATAGCTGCTAGAATACCGATAATGACGGTGACGATCATCAGCTCTATCAAGGTAAAGCCCGCATGAGAATTACTGGCAGGGATGGGATGTGCATTGGTGTGCATAATGATTCCTTTATGGAATGACATATATATAAGCATAACACTGCACACGGCGTACCATCCTATCAAATAGATAAAAATGTACAGGCAGTATCTATTACCATTCACTGGATGAAAGTCAATAGTTAGGAATTGGCACAAAAAAGCCTTAGCATATGCTAAGGCTCTTAAAAATATTTTGCTTATTAAGCGAGCAAGCTATTACTGACAGCTAGCAGGTAAACGATTATCTTCTAACGCAGTAGTTGTTGTCGTAGTACCAGCTGTCACTGCCCCGGCACAAGTCCAACTTGCGATTTGACCAGGAGCACCAGTTGTAGGGGTAAGCGTCATACCTTTACCAGCATTTGCGCCTGATGCAAAAGCAACGTTAATGACCGAAGCGTTGGCATCTGGATCGGCAGCATCTACTGCACCACCACCACTCAATGCTACATCACCTTCTGTAAAATACTTACCGACTAATAATTCAGCTTGTTCACCAACTGCACTAGTAGATGAAGGCCATGCATTTTGATCAACTAAAAAAGTAGCAATATCAGCTTGCACACCTGAAGTCGCTTTAAAGCCTTCTGATGCTTGTGCACGAGCTGTATAATCTTGATAAGCAGGTAATGCGATCGCAGCTAGAATACCGATAATAGCGATAACGATCATTAGTTCGATTAAGGTAAAACCTTTTTGAGCGTTCATAGACATGTCCTTTTGGATAATATGGCAATAGAATCATTATCTAACTGCCAGCTATAAATATAATGTTTTTCTTACTATAGATGTTGCAGATAGTGTGCCAAAGATGTTGCAGATAGTGTGCCAACAATAAAATCAGCATTGTTTTATTTGAAAAATACCCTACAAACGCTGTAATTCGTTTTTGAAACCATTTAATGTCTTTTTTTCATCGTTGATAACAGTCAATGTTACCTCTAGTCTACTGAAAATTGTCAATCATGTTTGTCTTTAACAACAAAAAGTAACTGACTATGACAATTTTTGTCAGCGATACTCATTGGTTTTTTTATCAATCACTCCACTCATCGCTACTGCCGCAAACGCTGTCACGACATTTGACCCCTTGATAATTTAGTGTGAGGTTGCCGTCTCCTGCCATCTGTGTGCCTATTTTTGGGCTAGCAGTGATTTTCCATTTAGCAGTCAATGTATTATCAGGCGGTGTTAAAGGTTCTGGGTTAATAGTTACATCATATAGCTGAGTGCCCTGCCTTGGATAAGCGATAGCAAAATCTGTTTTTACTTTTGCACTGATATTGCTATAACTACCTTGTGCTAACTTTCGACTCTCAATCTCTGACGCAATATTGTGCATCTCACTCATCATATCAGTACGCTTGGTTTTGATGACATATTGTTGGTAGCTCGGGTAGGCAATCGCAGCGAGTACGCCAATAATGGCGACGACGATCATCATTTCAATTAGAGTGAAACCGTGTTGCTGTTTAAACGCTTTATTAATTGTAGACATTACCAACTCTCCTTTCCCGCACCGCAGTCAGTAGAAACTATCTGCACCGTTCTATCTTTGCTCTGACACCGTAACCCCGTACTATTGAGCATAAAGAGGTGCGCGTCAGAGCTTGTAAGGCTAGGACTAGGCTCAGCAAGCATACGCCATGAGTTTCCCGCAGTAGAAAAGCTAGTAGTAGCAGGCGCTAGAGTAACGTTCGTGCTAGCATCAACTAAACTAATCTTATAACTGTAATTACCATTATTGCTACCCGCTGGCACATATATAGTTTGATTAGTAGGTGCGTCATCATAACCGTTACTGACTGTACCATCACTGGCTGTCTTTCTAGGCTGAAATCCTTTGTAAGTCAAAGCAGTAGCACGCCAACGATTAAGTTCTATCTCAAGCTGCTGCAGACGTGCTTGTGCTTGGTGCTCTGAATTGCGAACAACATACTGTCTGTACGACGGAATAGCTATCGCAGCCAGAATAGCGATGATAAAGACCACAACCATTAGCTCAATGAGCGTAAAGCCTGTCTGTTGCCTAAACACTTCTTTCTTCATATTGCTGTCTCATCAGTCTACTTCATACCATGTTTTTGGCTGAAGAGTAAATCGATCATTGAATATCAAGTCAGGAGCAGTACCACTTCCTGGAAGAAGATCAGTAGCTGACAGGTTCTGGTTCTGACTCAAACCATAAGGCTTTGAGATGAGATCAAAAACGCCCTTATCCGTATCAGAACCGAAATTTACTCGATCATTTGCACGTTCTGCCAGAGTTCTGGTTCCGATAAGCAAACGCTGATTGGACAGTGTCGAGCTTCGCGGCCCTAAAGTAAGCTCTTGAATACCTTTACCTGCTCTGACAAATCCGCCTAGGCCATTTTTGGATGCATCATCAGTGCAAATACCATAAGGCAAACAATATAGTTGTCTCTCTGAACCACCAGTAATCTTAGCAGAACAAGAATCTACCGTTCCATAATTCATATCTGGATTATAGGCAGTCGTATATAAGAAGCTATCGATCACTTCAGATTTACCGACACCTTTGGTATATCTGACATTGCCATAACCGTCAAAGTTCGTTAACGGAATATACCAGCCATTCTTTGTTGTACCTTGTAGCACTGAGATAGCAGTATTTTTTTGCGCTACTGTGTAACCCGCAGCGCTTAAAGTTCCGATAGCACTAGGCAACTCGACTAAATTACTACTTGCTGAATTATTGGCTGTCAAATCAGCTATTTTTTGACCGTTGGTATTACTTGCTGTCGTGAAGTTGCTCGCATAAAAGATATTATCCGCCTTTGTGACATCAGTATCCATTATGCCGTAGAGTCTATCAGACTTACTAAGATCACGTATCTTAGATAAAGGTGAGCTACGATCACCTGATATGACATTTACGAGTGCAAATAAACTGCTGCTAACGGGGTTTCGGTAAAAACTGACGACTGGGCGCTCATAGAAACGATGATTGTACTTGGTATCAGAGCCAGTATAAGCACTTTGAAGAACTCGAGTAACTCGAGTGTTAGTAAAAGAGGTCTCAGGCGATGATGCTGTGGCTGTCGTAGAAGGCTTTACAAATCCTGCATTGGTAAAGTCAGCACGGAAGACTTGACCACCTAAATCTGCAAAATAGATATGATCCATAAAGCCATCATTGTCACGATCTAGCGTAGTCACGCCAGCAACGATACTATTTTTCATAGTGGTTACTGTTTTCGTTGCGCCTGAATCACTAGACGCCGACCAGATCAAAGCACCTGTTTTGGCATTAATAATATATACTGCGTTACCTTTGACAGAAGTTTTACCTGAGCATTCTTTTAATTCTG
The DNA here is from genome assembly GCF_001921765.1 of Psychrobacter sp. C 20.9. Lineage (NCBI taxonomy): Bacteria > Pseudomonadati > Pseudomonadota > Gammaproteobacteria > Moraxellales > Moraxellaceae > Psychrobacter > Psychrobacter sp. C 20.9. The sequence goes on from NZ_MRYC01000001.1 coordinate 27,293, forward strand.
AGTTAGTCACTCCTAGCTGAAAGCCTTCATATTCATAACACATATCATAACCACCACCGAATACCAGAACATCTGTTCCTTTATCACTAGCAGCTGTGCTCATTTTTATCTTAGCTTTAGTAGGCTTTTCCCAAATTTGGCCCATACGACTAAAACCCGAAGTCGCTGGCGTAATCGCAAACATCATACTTGGACTTTCGTTATTAATGAGGTTCAGGCCATATAAGGCCTCACCACCCATACGTAGGCCACCATAAGCATAGATACCCTTTCCATCAGCGGTATCAATATTGACTCTTTTATTTGTAAAGTCATACTTGTAGTCAGCGCTCACCATCCAAGGAGCATCCACACCAAAATTAGGTGAACCAGTACTAGTCTTGGTCGCATCTTTCACTAATGCTGCTGATTTTTCGGGATCTATCAGCATCTCTCTTGGAATAATGACAAATTTTTCTTTACCACCATTCCCACTCGTACTGGCATTGTCAGCATTAACCAAATGCAGACCACCTTCCGATGAACCAAATAGTACATAATCATCACGAGTAGTGTTAACTCTACCATCTGCATCTAAGTTTGCTGAGTATGATACTGAAGCAGGAGTCGAGTGTATCGTCGCTCCTAGTACCTTGATAGGCTGAGTTGCATTGGCGCTCGTCAACGTCATATCCTTCACATTGACTGTTGTCGCTGGAAGATTGGCAAAACCTAAAAAATTTAGTAGTTTTCTCAACGTCGCTTCATTATAAGTTGCTGTATCCACAAAAGATATATTTGTTAAAGCAGCATTATTTACCAACACTTTACCTGCAGCATTGACACTCACCTTTTTCAATACTGGCTTTTTGGTCGTACTGTTTTCCCAATCTTCTACATATAAAGTTCTAACAGAGGCAACACCCGTCGCTGGTGTGCTCAGTTGTGAGTAAAATCCACCAGACTCTACTTTGTCATTGGCGCCAGCATAGTTTTGATCTGACCATAGATCCTGTGCTGCTGGGTTCAACTCCCCTGCTATATTTTTGAAGAGCTTAGTATTACTCTTACCATATAGCGTGCCTTCGTTTAAACTATATTTCTTTAGGTTACCTTCCCAAATCACTGAGTTTTCAGCAACTTTGGGCTGTATGGTGGGATAATAGGCGACAGCGAGCTGACTATCGGCACGATAGGGATCGTCTGGGATAATAATAGTCCCTGATGGCGTAGAAGGTAGAGTTTGATTCAAATCGCTAACGAAAGTGGTAATACTATTAACAATATCCTCAGTAGACTGCGCTGAAAAGAAACCACCCTCACCAAATCCACCAACCCCTGGCAATGCTGCAGTTGTCTTTTCGCCCCAATTACAGGCATTTCTTGCGTCGATATCTGTGAATTTTGTGCAATTATAAAAATCTCGATTGGCAGTGATACCTGTTTTTGGATTGGTATAAGGAAGATTGCGAATAATGCGATTTTCTGGAGACTTCTTTTCATCTTCAACTTTATCAACATTAAATACTGAACCAAAGCCAACCACTGCTGTAAATATTTCTCTATCAGTACCTAATGGGTTCTGAGATGGGTCGCGTAATGCTCTAGCAAACGCTCCTACTGCGGGCATACCATTATTGTTTTCGCTACCACTAGGTAATGAGTCTGACGGTATTGAGAAATTGTTATTATTCAGTACTGTGCGCATTATTCTTGCAGGATCAGGTGAGCTATTTGGGTTACCATCGGTTAAAAAGTATATCCCTCGTCCATCGCAAGAAGAAGGTGACGATAGTGGGCTAATATAGTTGCCATTGTTGCCATTACTTTTAGAGTCCTTAACGGAGTCATTAAAACCACTATAAATACCATTTCCATTCACATAGCGCGTATTAGTACCTAGCATATAAGCACCCGCCTCTGCATAAGCATTGGCGGTAGGAGTACCATTAGATCCTACTAAACCTGCGATCTCTGTCTTAATAAGACTACGTTGGGTATCGTCCAATAGTGCTGCTGGCACTAGTATTTTGCCACTTCGACCATCAGCACCTGTAAACTGATTGTTACTATTACTTTGTGTAGAAAATTGACCAATGCCAATAGCGACTTTTTTGGGGTCTAGTTGAGCATTATCCATTAAAGTAAAAATAGCGTCTTTAAGACGAGTAAGGCGATCATAAAATTTTCCGCTTCTATAATAATATGTATTACCACTATTAGAAACTACCGTACCAGCATAAGTTTCACCTAATGGAATATTAATTCTCGTGCCGCAATCACTAAAACCGTAGCCAACAGATCCAGAGCCATTACTAGGCCCACATCGATACCACTGACCATCAGGAGCTAAGCGAAAGAAGTATCTTCTACCTGTTTCACAGTAGTATCTTGTATACGTAGGATTAGTGTCAGAAAGTTCAGAGCCTTCGGTATAAGATGTACTACCTCCTGGCAAGTCACAAGCATAGTTTACTTGATTTAAGCTCATACTACCTGAGGTATCAAGCATCATAGTGATAGTGGTTTTACCACCTTCGGCCGCCTTATATATCTCTAGATCACCGATTTTTTTGCCGGCTACATCAGCTTGTGCGACTGGCAAAGCGACCATAGCAGCCATGGCAACAACGAGATACTTCAAAGGCAATCCAACTTTGCCACTCATTGGCGATACAGTATTTAGTCGTTTCATGACCTCTATCCTTTTATATAATAAGTCAACTACTTATGGCGTAGATTTGAGTACGCACTCTGTATTCAATGTACCTCTACCGAAAGGAATACATTTCGTAGAAGAAGAGATGTTTTCGACATCCGCTTGCTCATATAGCATTTTACTTGGAGTGTTAGCGGCGAGCATACAGTCGCTTAACGATTTCTTGCTACCAATCACATTGGCTTTAATACTAGTCTGTGCAAAACAATTGTCACCATTAGCTTTAGGTTCGCTGTAGGACGGTAACGCTGAAGCAGATCTGATATCGAACGTAAATTTTTTACTGGTCCTATCCTCAATCTCTTTACCAATAACCACATGTCCAAACCTTTCTGCATTTGGGTCGACAGGTGCAACAGTCACGCTCATTTGAGTAACCACCGTTTGTCTAGCACTGGTATAGCCATCAGCGCTATTGTAATCACATATACCATTATTCAAACCACTCCAATAAGCTGTTGGATTGGCGGTCGTGCCCTTCACCATGATGGTAGCATTAGATGCCAAATACTTTTTGGTGCGCGGATTAAAGCAGTAAATAAATTCATTAGTCGAATTTTCAGGATTTAGTAAGAAATGACCAAACACGCCTGCCGCACTCGTTACATCAATGTATTCAGTGGATGTTGAGCTACCATTCAGCATCATTTCGAGCTTTTGATTGGCGCTATCTGAAGACTGCAATAATACTGTGTTGATCTGATCGCTCGTAGCAATCTTAAGATCAGTATTACTCTGTCTCACCGCTATAGCACCAGCTAGCATAATCAACACTAAGAATAGTAGCACTACTATCAACGTTGCGCCTCGCTCAGCACTCCGATATCCAATAGTCATTTTGACGTCTTTTATGGTTGAATTTGGTGAATAGCGATGGATCGTCATTCTTACTCTCCTTACCAGAGTTTATAGGCTGGTTTTTACGTTGACTACACGAGCATTGCGTAAGAAGGTTGTTGTCTCATAAGTCGTACGTACTTGCTTCTGGCGCGCAGTGTCTGTCTTCAGTACATTATTTTGACCTAACAGCATGAAAGATGTTTGATCATCACTACCTAATATAGGAGTACTACCATGAACGATTAAACCTATTTTTACTGCCGTTATTGCTGGTTTATTAGCAGTTATCGATAAATAGGCACTGCTTGGTAAATACATAATTTGACCTGCATTACTACCCGAATCATACTGGGCACCTAACAAGATCTTGAACTGATCCACATTAGTAATAAACTCTTGACCAGCTTGACCAAAATTACGCGGATCTGTACCACTTATCGTTCTAACCTTGCCTGCTGCAAAATCCACCCTTCCAGCATCGCACGCTAGTACTAGGTTTTTAATAGCGCCACTACTGCTATCATTCGTAACAGGTCGCAAAAAATAACGCTCGATAGCGATATCATTCACCTCAACTGCCGAGCCCTCACAATCACTGAAAGGGCTACCTGTTATGTTGGTATATTGGATTGTCAGTTGATCACTAGCAACAGCAGTATTTGAGATACCTGTCCATCCATTTGTACCGCTAGTAGGATCACCTGCGCGCCTTGTCAAATAACCAGTATCGGTATAAGGTGTGGTAGCAACCCCAAGGTTGGCACCTGTTAAGACGATACCACCTTTTGCAGTCGTTCCATCTATTCTATTAATAGGGTTTCCTAAATTAGCCAAGCGAACTTTTTTTTCTAATTGCTGTAGCCCAAACACACTAGCGTCTTGCAACTCGCTACCACTAGATTGCACGCTACTCGTCTTAACACTAATTACGTATATCTGTATAACAGCGGCTGAGACAATCAAACCTATGACTAATGAAATCATCAACTCTATTAAGGTAAAACCAGACTGATCGCAATTACTACACTCATAACTGTTAAGGTTTGGCATCAGTAGGCCTCCATAATAAAGCACTCTGCACCATTTTTATAAGTGCCATTTGCATTGGCACAGGCATTCGCATCACTATCGCTTAGAGTTACAGTAGTATCACCCCAGCTAGCTACAAAGCATTGGCGCTCTTGATTACCTGATGTACCAGGACAGCCGTTAGGCACTAAGCCCAACTTAATATCATTTTGCACCGCATATGATTTCATCAACAAGCCATCACGTGCCCCTAGCTGCTCAATAGTACAGCTATCTGTGGCAGCAGGTGCTCCAGCTGTATTTTTTACACAACTATCTTTTGTGATTGTGACACCATCTATCGTTATAGAATCAGTACTGCCATTTACAGCAGTTTTGAAAGCGCTTATTCCACCTGAGTTCGCACGTATTGTTTCCGCGCCTCCTCTCATAATAGTTAATGCTCGCGTACGCATGAGGCTTTCATCAGTAGCTTTTACAGCAGTCATTTGCATAGCTGAAAACCCAAGCACTGCAACTGCTAATAGTAACAGTGCCACTAGCACCTCTACTAAGCCCACTCCATACTGGTTATTGATGTTTTTCATTAGCAAGTACCTCCTAACTTCTTGTTACTAATGCTTGCTACTGTGTTAACTTCAATTTGTCGTGGTGTTACTACTGAACTGCTATCACAAATAGTATAAGTAACTTTGCCAACGTTAGATGTCACTTTATTTGGTTGAAAAGTCACCGCAGTTACTGTATTAGGATTTATAGATACTGTGCTTGTAGAATTAACATTATAAGTCGCCAACACAGTGCCACTAGTGTTCTGCAAGACAATGGTTTTGGCACTATTATTATATACGACTCGAATATCTTGACGACGAATAACACTTTCGACTTTCGCTTCTTTTAACGCATTCTCAAGCGTCGCAGCCGTCGACTTAACACGCTGATTAGCAAGCTGTGTGCTAATACTAGGTGCAGCAATACTCACAATAATAGCTAGTACAGCAATCGTTACCATCAGCTCAATTAGGGTAAAACCTGAATTGGCTGTTCTTAGCGAGGTCGGTAGACTATTCATAGATGCGTTCACATCAAATCCCTATTTAGCACTGCTAATGTCTGTCTCTTATCAGTCTTTGTTTTAAAATAACTAAAATCTGGTGTCAGTTTTGCTAATAATTTTATAGTTAGCTTAACTAATAATATGCAATTTTTGTTCCACAACATTCTGTTCATATTATATACGGATGAACAATAATACATACTTGATAGACCAGTAGGTATATACGTGTCTAATAATATAGCGTTACGATGATATATAAGCAATATATTAATAATTTCAATTAGATAGATGATTTTTAGGACTGACTCCCATGAGCTAACACATAGGCAGAAATATGATAATTGCTATGGCTTTGAGCATTTATGGTCACTGTTTGCTCAGATGAGATGAATGCACGTGCCAATGCCTGCAAGCTTGCGCCTGTCGTAGAGACATCATCGAACAATAGTAAGCGTTTTACCGGAGGTTTTTCGGTTAGAGCAAAGGCGTTATTTAAGTTACTAAGACGTTCAGCGCGTGTGAGCCCTTGCTGACTGACCGTATCATCAATGCGCTCCACACCGTGCCATAAAGGAATTTGCCAATGCTTTGACAGTTGTGATGATAAAATACTGACAGGATCGAACCCTCGTTTCACTAGCCGCTGATTGGTCGTTGGCATGGCAACAATCACGCTATTATTACGATGACAGCCATGTGGCCGTGGTAGCTGGCGTAATGCATGTAACAACAATGGCAATTTTGTCATGTCTTCATGATGCTTAAACGCTCGAATCGCTTGACGGATTGGATATTCATAATAGGTAGATACTTGGATAGATAAGGATCTGCCAGCAGCAATGTCAACGTCAAAAGGCTGTGGTAGCCATGCGATACTATTATGGCAATAAGTACAGAGTAGACCTCTATTTAAGCGGTGATTGATTTGATGAAAAATATGAGCAAACGAGGATGGATTGCTTGAAAGGGAAAATTCAGAATGTTCGCTCGATGCGTCATTACTATTAGCCTGTGATTGCTGCATCAATAGCTGAGACTGTGGTGTACTGCGATAAATACGGCATAGCTGGCAGCGTACATTTAAATACTCTGCCAGCCACAGTCCGGTTTGGTAAGGCACTAAGCGGTGCATAAATTATTAATTGTCATAAGATATGGTAAGACTCGCTTATATTAGAGGCCTTTCCAGTCATTCAGTACAATACCGAAACCAATAGAGGTATTTTCATGATTATAATCAACAATGGACTCGCCATAACCTTGGAATAGCTGCACCATACCATTGACGTTTTCTGACAATGGATAGATATAATCGATTTGCGCCGCCCCTTTATTGGTGCTTGGATTGTAGCGCAAGGTACCGCTAATGCTCTGCTCGGCAGGCAAATCATATAAGAACTTGATATCGCCATAACCCATGTAATCTTCGATATCTGGGTTGTCATCGTCGCTACTGCTATCACCATTCACTCGAGCCCATAGACGCGGTATGACTGACAGCTTACCCCACTCGGCCCCTGCCATTAAATAAGCACGGTTCCACGAACGTGATAATGGATCATCCTGTCCATTAGAATGGTGCACAGCACCCGCGCCTAGCATGCGTAGACGCCCACCGAAAGGTAGATCTGCCGTCACAGGCTGAGTCAAAAATATTTCAGGTTGATAGTCGGTAGCACGGAATGGTCGTGAATTGTCTTCGTTATAAACCTGCCAATGTGACTCTTGGGTATAACCAAACCACAGATCAGCGCTGGTATCGAATAAATCCTCTGCGACTTTACTCTTTAGAGACAACTGAAATTTTAGCTCCGTCTCACGTATGTCATTAGAGTCAAAAGGTTCAATTTCTTGAGAAGGGGTGCTTGGGCTTAAATTAGGATCAAAAGTATAAAATAATGGCAGCAGATAAGTCGGACGGTATGGTCTTACCGTCCAAGTACCGCGCTCACTGTTTTGATCGAGATCATATGCCAAACTGAGTGGTGTGTATTTTTCAATATCTGCTTGAGTGACACCCACACTTTCTAGAACTTGAGCCTCTTGCTGATTGTCTGTGACCGTATCCAAACTATTAGTAGCAGACTGTTGATTAGCAGTTGCGCTCTCATCACTAAAAGTACTGGTCGAGTTCTCTTCCACAAAAACAACTTGTGGATTACCCGAAATAGTCGTCTTGAATGTTTTTGCCAAATCAACTGGTTGTTTGGTCGTGGTGTAGCTTGGTGTTTTACCTTGTTCAGCTACCTTATCAAAACAAGCCAAACGAGCGGCACTGCTCTGCACTTGCGTACATTCAGAAAACAGCTTCGCTTGTTGAGCAATAAATTCTTTGCTGATTACTTTACCGCTCTGTGTGGTTACGCTCTGCGGCATCTCAACGGTTTCATATTCAAACGCCGCTTCTGGTACTGGCAGTTCGTTATAAGTTTGGCTATTGTCAGCTGCTTGTACTTGTACCGCCGTACAACTCAACGCGATAGCGACTGCGATACTCAAATGAGTATGTATCGTGCGACTACTGGCGTTACGACTGATTACATGAGTACGTTGTAATTGACGCTGAGTGGTGATGTGGGCAAACATAAATGTCCTTTATCTAACCAGCATTATCGCCAGCAGAGTATGTGAGTTAATTAATATAACTGTTAGCGTCGCCGCTAAAAAACTAGAAAAAATGAGAACATCAGAAGCAGTTATGACAAACTGATATACCCCTTCAGTATTGTTACTTTATTGTAATGAAAATATAATCACTATACTAGCGTTATCGATATATTAAATCTGCTTAAAAAGACATATTGTTTGTAAAACCAAACACTTAGGAGATATTTTAAAAATAATTTTATGGCATTAAAAAAGCCAGCGTACCATTATTGGCATACGCTGGCTTTTTTTCATTATTAAGCTTTAGCAAAAGAATTACTCAGGTTATTAAGTACGGGTTGTGAGCCATCAGTTGTTTAGTGTCATTAAGGTTTGCTCAAACTCCACGCGACCGATTTCGCCCACTTGTTGATTAACCAGTTGACCACCTTGATAATAAAGTAATGCGGGCGGGCCAAACAGCTTGTAGCGTGACAAAACGGCTTTGGAGTCTTCTGTAGTATCCGTGATATCAAGTCTCACCAACTGCCAATCTTGCATTTGTGCTGGGCGATTATGAAATAAATTTTTATCCATGATACGGCACTCAACACACCAATCTGCTGTCAAATCGACAAGGACATTAGGATTTGCCGCAACAATCGTATCTAGCTCTGCAAGTGTGGTGATCGTTTTATCTGTCGCCGTACTATCGTTGCCCATCGGCTGACCAGTTGCTGACTGAAGCATCGTCGGCGCAGCGCTTAGCGAGGCTAATGGATGCAGGCTATCATCATTCCCTAATGCCGCGCCCACGATCAGACAAGCGGCCCAGATACCAGCAATCAGACTCATGGCTTGGGTTAACATGCGTCTCCTGCCAATCCAGCTCCACGCCCATGTCGCCACCACCATAAACCATAATGCCCATACCATAAGCATCACTGGCGATATAAACACGCGCTCAACTAATAGCAATGCTACCGCGAATAATAGTAGCGCAAAGCCTTGCTTGACCCAATTCATCCACTCTCCTGCCTTTGGCATGATTTTGCCCTGAGTAGCGCCGATTAAAATAAGCGGTGCTGACAAACCAAAACCCAGCATGAATAAGGCGGCGAAACCCAAGAGCGGACTACCAATGGTAGAGACTGCCAGTAGCGCACCGAATAATGGCGCAGAGACGCAAGGAGATACGACTAATGCAGATAAAAATCCAGCAATCAAACTACCGCCTGTGCTACCAAGCTTGCTGTCGCCTGCTTGGCTAAGCTCTTGCATTTTTCGGCTGAGTGCTTGCGGTAAACGTACAGTAAAAGCATCCAGCATGTATAGCGCTAACAAGACAAAAACAATCGCAAAGCCAATCAAAATAATAGGATTTTGCAACCAGCCAATAATACCTAATGACTCGCCAAATACCGCAATCACAGCGCCCAAAACACCATAGGCAGTCGCCACACCAATTGCGTAACTGGTGGTTAGGATGACGCCGCGTTTGACCGTTGGGTTTTGCTCGCGGGCGACAATATTGGCAACGATGGGCAGCATCGGTAGGACACACGGCGTCAAGGCCAAACCTAGACCTGCTAAAAATAGCAATACCAATGCGAGCCAAGGATGAGATTCCAAACCAAAGGGATCACCATCAACAAGGTTGCTAGCATTTACATTCTCGCTATTGGTCGCGTCACTTGATAAATTGGCGTTTGCTCCAGAAATCGTGGTCGTTGCAGTGCTACCATCTAAAGAGTCGTACTCCAAGGTACTGTCATCGATTAGATCATAATCAATAACCTCATCATCCATCGGCGCTTGTTCTGCTTGCTCCGTGGTGCTACTAGTACCAGTCGTTGCAAATGTCGTTTCAGTATTCCCAGCAGATATCGTCGCATCAGTCAGATTGTCGCTCGTGGCCATCTCGCCAACAGACGCACGTTCTGCCTCAGTATTGGCATTACTTGTCGCGCTCTGTGACGATGCTGCTGTGATATTGACTGTGGTTTTGATTTTTTCAGGGGGATAGCACAATCCCGCTTTGGCGCAACCTTGCCAGCCAATGATAATCGCTGCATCATCGATGTTTTTGCCGTTGTTACTGGTCAATGTGGTAGTTGCGACCATATTGGCTTGATCAAAAACCAATACTTTACCAAATGTCGGATCGTCGATTGAATATGGCTTTTGGTTAAAGGTAAAAGGTGCCGCCGTCACGCCCGCAGGTAGCGTCAGTTTGATTTGATTTTTATAGACATAATGCTCAGGCGTGATATCAAAATTAATAGATAGACGCGTACCTGACTTGGTAGAGGCGCTACTGCTACTAACCTGAAAGGCTTCATCTACTGGCAAAAATTTCGATTGCGCTGTATTTTGACTGCTGCCAAATAGATCACCCAATCCTGCCGCTTGCGCTGTCGTTGACGTCGCTAACAACCCTGTCAATAGCGAGCCGCTAGCAATCACACATGCTAAGACATACGCTTTTTTTGCATGTGTATTTGCAGTCAATGATGCCGATTGTTGTGATGTCTTCATGAGCATGAATAGCTACCTGTTATTACCAATATTTGAATCAAACTTCTCAATACTTATCTAGGTGTCGCAGCAATATTTACCTTAGTTTTGATCTTTTCGGGTGGGTAGCATAGCCCAGCTTTTGCACAGCCTTGCCAACCAATGATAATCGGGGCATTTTTTGCATCTTTACCATTATTGGTCGTCAGCATCGTGGTGGCAACAACACTCCTTTGCGTAAATACAGGAACTTTACCAAAGGTTGGATCATCAATGGACACTGGTGTCTGATTAAAGGTAAATGGTGTCGCATTTATTCCTTTTGGAAAGCTTAACGCGAGCTTATTTTTATAAATATAATGTCCTGGCGTGATATCAAACGTGATGGATAAACGCGTGCCCTTAGAGGTCGCTTTGGTGCTGCTAGTCACTTGGAAAGCTTTATCCACTGGTAAAAATTTTGATTGCGCAGCGCTACTGCTATTAAATAAGTCGTTCAATCCTGCCGCCTGTGCGCTGATTGATGTCATTGATAAAGCTGTCATCAACGAGGTGGTTGCAACAGTAAACGCAAGCACATGGAACTTAGTAGCGCGTTTATTGATAGCGACTGATTGTAGTGTTGGTATTTTTATTGACATAAGTTATTACCTTTGATGTTAGCTTCCAGTGACTGGCAGTACGGACATACACCTACTGATAAAACTACTGACCCTCAATACAAGGTTCATATCAGATGGTATTTATTTTACGTATCGATAAAAAATATCAACCAATAAAGAGTTATTGGTTGATATTAATAGGTCGTTAATTGCACGATAGTAAGTGCATTTAACGATATTTTATTGGCATAGATTTTTTAGATGCAGACAAAGCTAAATCTTATAGCTGAGCATAAAGATCCGCATCCTGACCTTCACCACCTTGCTGTCCATCTGCACCTAAGGAAAACAAGTCATAAGGTCGCCCTTCACTACCTGGCGCAACATATTGCATCTCATTTTCCCAACCATCTGTTGGATAGCCACCTTTAATATAGCCACCTTCAGGATAGTTTTTGGCGTCACTTGGCGGTGTGGTAAGCGCTTCTAACCCTTGCGCTGTCGTCGGATAGCGTGAATTGTCGACTTTATACATATCTAACGCGTTGGAGACAGTAGCGAGCGCCGTTTCAGTGGTTTTGACACGCGCTTTGTCACTTTGTCCGACTACTTTTGGGACGACCAAGCCCGCAAGAATAGCCAAGATAACGATAACGACCATAATCTCAATAAGCGTAAATCCCGATTGTCTAGACTTACCTATCAAGCTGCGATGTGTCATTGAATGGACTCTCTGATGGTCATTTACAATGCCACCATGGGCTTGAATATTATTATTGTCATCTTTGGTATTGGCACTTTTTGGGCTAATATTTACTTGAAGGGTGTCAGTCATAGTCATCGCTTTGGTCATCACAGTTATGTAAATAGTAAAAGTGGCGTTCTAGTAGCACTCATGCGTCTATGGGCTTATCAATAAAACCCTAAATCATTGTCACTATAAACCATGGTTTTATTTTTATCCAGCGCTGTGCTCAGATTGTCATTACAGTCAATACCAAGTAACCATCAGCAACAAGTAATCAGCAGCAAGTAGCCGTCACCACATAACCATCGAGATTTATCATTGTCGTTTTGACCCGCTTTCACTATAACGTGGCACTTAGGTTTACCATAGCAAAAATTTTGCTTGGTCAACAATATACAACAGTAAGCAAATCTTAAGAAAGCTAGCGTAGGGTTTAGCAAGATAGGTAATTAACACAGGATAAAAATGCAGATAGTTGATAGTTGATAGTTGATAGTTGATAGTTGATAGTTGATAGTTGATAGTTTGAGAAAAACATATCGGCTGTTTGTCAGCTAGTTAGTTAGCTATTGACTAGCCTGCCAAGTCATTCATATTAACGATTGGTAGCATCACTGCCATCACGATAATCATCACCACCACGCCCATCAAAACCAACATCAAAGGCTCAAGTAATGATAGTAAGGTACTGATAAAATTGGTGGCCTCCGCCTCCTGCATCGTGGCGGCACGACTGAGCATACTTTCAAGCTCACCTGAATTCTCACCGCTTTTGATCATTTGTACCATCATGGGCGGAAAGTAAGTGGATTTTTCGAGTTGGCTGGATAAACTTGAGCCTTCTGTGACCCTATCAGCAGCAGTCACAATCGTTTGCTTGATGTGCAAATTGGTCGTCACTGCCGCACCAATATGTAGCGCCTCAATCAACGGCACCCCTGAACGCACCAAAATCGCAAGCGTACTAGCAAAACGCGCCGCATTCAATCCCTTAGACAATCTGGCTAATATCGGTAGCCTGAGCACCATACTATCTATTGCCAATTTCCCAGCCTGCGTTTGGGCAAAACGATAAAACAAAAACGCAGTACCTGCCAATACCAGCAGCATTAGCCACCACCACTGCGTAATGATATTTGATAACGTCAGAACGACTTGGGTAATTAATGGCAGGGCCTGTTCAGACTGCTCAAAGACTTTGACAATTTTGGGCACCACAAAACTCATCAGCCCCATGATCACGCCAATTGCCATGACCATCAGTACAATCGGATAGACCATCGCCCCTTGGATTTTCTTTTGAAGGGCAAAGCGGTTTTCAGTGTAGTCGGCTAGCTGATTAAGGATTAAATCCAAGTGACCAGATTTTTCGCCTGCGGCAATCGTGGCGATGTATAATGGCGGGAAGCTCGCGGCTTGTTGTAATGCTCGTGCTAAGCTTAAGCCTTCGAGGACATGTGAGCGTACCGCCAGCATCAGAGATTTGATATGCGTCTTTGGCGATTGTTTAGCGACAGCAGCCAAAGTTTCTTCAAGTGGAATACCAGCCGCTAGTAACACAGATAACTGGCGTGTGAGTAATGCAAGCTCATAAGCAGATGGTTTTTTATAGCGGCTTTTGTTTTGGCTTTGTCTGTCATTGACCGCACTGACTTCGACTGGTGTCCACTGCTTATCACGCAGCTGCTGCCGAACTTGCCGAGCAGAATCCCCTTCTAGTAAGCCTTTTTGGACACTACCTTGGTCGTCAAGCGCTTTAAAATGATAAGCGGGCATAGCGGCAGATATCCTAAAAAAGTCACAGGTAGGGGTTTGGATGTATGGCTTAACAAAAAGGGTAATGTCTATAAAAACTATCTATAGTGAATTCAGTATAAAAACGATACAGTGGGACTGGGATAAATTTTTCGCAGCCTCTGTCTGCATAGGCACAGCGCGCAAGGAAAATTTAGACCAGTTCCACCTTGATATATAATGTCTCTGTTTTATTTAGGATTGACTATATCAAAGCGGCGTTGAGTCATTACTGTCAGGCATCAAGCCTTGTAATAATAAAACATCCAAATGCTGCTGCTGTAACTTTTTATCAAAATCATTGACCTCAGCGATCAGCATTCTCTCAATGCGTTTATCACTTGCAAACACACTCAAGCGCGCACAAATCACTGCCAATTGATAGACACGTTTTTTACAATACCCATCCAGACCCTGTAACAGCCTGACCATGTGCGGCGTCTCAAGACTAGCATAGTCATAATCAGCAACGACTTGCTGACCGAGCGCTGCCACACCATAACTGATAGATAAGTGCGCGCAGAAATAACAGCTGAATAAATACCCAACCACGTGACCGATATAATAACCGCGATCATAGGTAAAGCTGCTCACGCCAAAGTGACCAAGCACGTAGCTATTGAGACTGCCCTGATCGCGGATTGGCTTGCCATGTTTTAGCTTACCGACAGTGGCAAAACACAGCGGGTTGCGCCCATCCTGCGTGGTAAGCTGCCAACCTGCTGGCTGCTGAGCGGGCATATGATGCACGATATCTGCAATAATATCATCGACCACGTGCAGCTGCTGCCAGAGTCGTTCAAGCATTTCCGTATCCATCAAACCACGCTTATCGAGCTGCTGAGCAAGCAAATACTGCTGACATTCTGCAAATTGTGATTTGAGGGTTTGTACTAAATACGTGGGGCGCGTATTGGCAGATGCCATATATAGCAGTCGAGTGCGTTCGTGCTGGGTATGATAAAGAGCCACACGCTGCGCAGCCACGTTTGACTCATTGGCAGTAGGCTGTATGGTTGATGTATCGGTGTCAGGCTGTTCGCTAGCACCTACTTCATCAATGCTCTCTTTGGTATCTGACAAAGTAAATAGCGTTAATAATGCCGCTTTATCAGGCATCTCAGCCGTATTAGCTAACACCGTTTTGCTAGCATGCACGTTATCTTGCCCATTAGCTTTATCAGATTTCTGTTCTTTTTTAGCAGTTGCAGTAGTACCTTGGTGGCTATTGGCTTCTGTACTTGGCTTTGCGGTCGGTTCAGTCATAACATACCATCAGCAGCAAAAATAAACATCGTCTCGATCCTTCTATATCACTGGTATACAGTCACATATTATGCGTCAAATATGAACGCTCACACCTCGACGACTCATTATTCCATAGTACCTGAACACAAGCGTATTGTCAGCCTTGCCTAGCCAAAATAGCGCCAGTTGACTGCCAAGTATTTTACCTAGGCAAATGCTAGATATATATCAATCAGAAAAAAGCGCTAAGGATACCTTGGTCGCCTTAACGCTTTTAATAAATGAACACTGAGGACGTTAAAATAATAACTTATGCAAGCTTTTGTTGTTGATACTGTTTACGGTACGCTTTTGGTGAGACACCATAAACGCGTTTGAACGCCTGACTAAAAGTTGAATCTGACGCATAGCCCACCATATCACTGATACGGCTGATACTATTTTGCTGTAAGCGCAAATAACGTGCTGCCAAACGCAAGCGGTAATCAATCAAATAAGTAAGCGGCGGCATCCCTACTGTATCTTTAAAGCGCTGGGCAAAGCTCGAGCGCGACATACCTGCCACCTCTGCAAGCTTATGAATGGTCCAGCTTTGACTTGGCGCTTCATGCATCGCTGCAAGCGCCTTGGTCAAAAACGGATCTTTCATGGCCTTTAGCCAATTCTCAGTCGCCTCAGGTAAGCTTTCAATATAAACGCGCAAACATTCAATCATCATGATGCTTGCCCAGTGATTGATCACAGCTGTTTTGCCCATGCGTTCGCGCTCAGACTCCAAGGTCAAAAGCTTGATTTCCACATCAATTACCTCAAACCGACCATCAGCCGCATCATTGAGCTCAGGCAATATCGGTGGTAACACAGATAGTAGAGGGCTAATCATCTCTTTATCGTATTTACATTCAATCAAAATCAATGAGGAATTAGGATCGCCATTGCCATCAATCTCAAGCGTGCGATCTTGACAATTGGTCAGTAATTCATCGAGGGGTTCAGCCACGTCACCATGATGATTGAGTGCATAGCTTACGTGCTTATGCGCGTTCGGGATCATAATCATATCACCAGCACGAGCTTCGCGTAGGCCATTGCCAACGTCTATACAAAAACCACCAGACATCACCAAGTAAAATAAAATGGTGTCTTTTCTACTCATAGAATAAGACCAATTGCCAGCACCATTCAAACGATAATACTTGGTCTCAAATAGGTGCACATTCTGTAGCAATACGCTCAATGCGTCCATCAATCAGTTCCTCAATAATACAGGGTCAATAACAACAAATCTTAAAAAGGCGGGTGTGTATCCAAAATGCTTTAAATTTTTTCGATCTAGCCAATACGATGTCTCAATCAGCAGGATGCATCAAGACCTAAGCATAATGCCCGATTTAAAACATGATGTCTATTTACTCATAAGCAGTACTAATAAATAGTAGAGTAGACACAGTCAGTTTAGGTTTTTGAAGAAAAACCTATCGCAAAATTGATATGAATAAGAAGTCAATAAATCGTTAAACAATCAAAAATTCAGAAAGCTTTAACCGTTTAATATTATAGGATAATACAGAGAAATAGAAATCAAGCAGGCACAAAAAAACGCCAACAGTGGCGAGTGCTATTTATTCGATAAGGTTTAGTATAAAGATAGGATTTATATGCAGACAATGCAAAATAAAATGGGGCGACTGATGGGACTCGAACCCACGACAACCGAGATCACAACCCGGGGCTCTACCAACTGAGCTACAACCGCCATAACTACTGCCAAAAGAATAGGCAAGATTTGCAGGCTAAATGGCGCGCCTGGCAGGATTCGAACCTGCGACCACCTCCTTAGAAGGGAGATGCTCTATCCAGCTGAGCTACAGGCGCTCTTAGAGGACTTTTATATACTATCATTCAGTCTATAATATAATTTTTACTATATCAGAAACTAAATCATTATACATAAAAAAAAGCCTGTAAGGCTCTTAAAATAGATGGTCGGAGTGATAGGATTCGAACCTACGACCCTCTGGTCCCAAACCAGATGCGCTACCAAACTGCGCCACACTCCGAAATTCTCTATTATCACGATAGTTTGTCGATTAACTCGTTGTTGGCAATGCCGCTAACTTGTTAATGTTCCTCGCTATCGAGGTGCACATATTAAGGGGTAAAGGCGATTGTGTCAACACCTATTTTCGATTAATTTTAAATAATCTCTAAATTCTTTCAAAAAAGACATTCTTATAAAAATAGTCTCTTTAAAAACCTTCGTTAATTATGATTCTTATGATTGATGGAATCATTATTTCTCATTCAAATTCGTAGGCAAATCACCGTTGACCATACCTGTCAGCACATCAAACGGTATTAGCCATAAATCCGCATGGTTTAAGTGGTTACTTTTAGTACCATCGCTAATGTCACTGCTAATGTTACTTTTATTATCACCACTGTCACGATAAATCTGCTGCTTAAGCGCCACTGGTCGTCTCTTGTCTCCTAATACAGGATATACCATCCAACCTTGCCCTGCTTGATAGGCCTGTGCATAACTGGTCAACTGATAGGCATCACTGGAAGTAATAGCACCAGCATGAGGCAGATATTTCCATTTGATATCGATGACGTGGCTATAGCAACCGTTTACTGTCTCTTTACTAACCGCGGTGTCACTCTGATTTTGGTTATTATCATTATCAGCCGTTTTATATATCAGCAAATCTGGTCGTATCGATACGCATGCTTGACCCTCGCTATCATTGAGCCAGACACTTTGGGTTTGGTAAAAAGGACGATAATTGCTACTCACTTGCTGAAACATCGACGCGATACGCTGACTCGCCCACTGTTCAAACGCCTGATTCATATCGATCAATAGACACAATCTTGGCTGAGGTAGGTTTGGTCGAGTGGGGTCAATACCATAACCTGTCGATGCATTTGACTGCTGTAACAGCCAATAAGCTAGGTCTACCAACTGCTGTGCGGCTTGCAACTGCTGTTTTTGTAATGGCAGGACGCTTAACTGCTGCTTTGCTTGAGTATATATTGACTCTAGCCGCTGTCGTTCACGCTGGTTTAGCCCAAATAACGGCTGCCATGGCCGTAAGAGCGGTGTACATATAGATCTAGGCAGTAACGGCATCAGCCATACCAATGCGCTCTTAATCAAGCGATTGGCCAACATATCTTGACTGAGCACACTACGCTCACAGACAAACTTATGCGGCTGCATGCTGTTATGTCGTAGCTGCTCTTTGATGACCAGCCGCCCTTGTAGCGATGATTGGTTATTGATCTGCGCCTGATAGTGCTGGGTTGGCTGATAACGAACCAAGCGCTGCAAAAACTGCTCTAATAGCCAGTCTGACAATGGCGGAGCCTCTACAGATAATGGCATTGACTGATCACTAAATTGACCTAGGTTTTTCATGCTAGGCAGCTTACGACTTTGACGCGCATCAAGACGAGTTAAGTCAGATAACATGCCTTGTACCCAGTGACGAGTCTGAGCAATATTATTATATTGAGTGGATTGATTCAGTTTTGGTAATAGCTCAAGTGTCATACCACTAGGCAAAAGGATAATTCCTATATGATGCCCAACCTTGAGTTGCCACTGTCCTTGTTTACGCTTGATGGTAAACACGGCAAATTCTTGCGCCATTAGCCAATGAAAGTCAGAGACATGCGCGAAATCGTGCGCTGTGAGGCGTTGATGTTCAAATACCGTGATAACATTTGCTACGAGAGCCTTATTGTTAGGTATACGAGCATAAAAACTGTCTGCATTAATATTATCTGCATTAATATAGTTTCCTTGCACATAATATTGATTATGAGTTCTCACTAAACAGCCACCTTACTCGTACAAACGCTGATAGATAGCGGGCTTGCCAAATTCACCAGTCTTAGTAATAAGATCAGGATTGATCGTATAGCCACCTACGTTCATCGATTGACCAAGAAAGGCCCCTTGTTCTGCAAACATTTGATGTTGAGTCGTTGCATGGTTCTTACTCATCGGATCATACAAATCATTATTTATCATTGTTTGGCTGTCGTGGATAAACTGGGTGCTTAACGGTTGCTGCTCATCTCTAAAAATATACTGCAATATAGCCACTTGACCGCCCGCAGCTTGCGCCAATTGCGGAATGATCTGTTCGACCAACACCATTTGTAATTGCTCTAAATCATCGACTGAAAATAAAAAAGCATGCCCCAACTGCGCCTCGGCTCCAAGAGTCTGTGTGATACGCATGTTTAAGCCTGTTAGCAATTTGCTTAAATCTACCGTGTCTGCTTGTACACGATCAGTCGCGCTAGCGATATCACCAATTATCGGTAATAATTCAGGCTGCGGTGGACAATCAATAAAGCGGAAACGTCGACGTAATGCCATATCAAGCGGCGCAAGCGAATGATCTTGGGTGTTCATAGTGGCATAAATATCAACATTGGCAGGCACACTAAACGCACGCCCAGAATACGCCAAATGAATCGTCATCGCATTTGGTTTGCCAGCACGCTTGTCTGGCTCGATCAAACTGAGCAGCTCGCCAAAGACTCGTGAGACATTGGCGCGATTGATCTCATCAATCAACATCGCGTAACGATGCTGAGGGTCACGCGCGGCACGCTGACATAGCTTTAAAAACGCTCCATCTTGAACGGCGTAGCTCATTTGGGTATTACTCGAGTGACTGTTATTTGCGTGGATAGAGCCGCTCATAACAGGACGAATACCTTCGACAAACTCTTCATAACCATAAGCCTGATGAAAGCTCACCATACTAAAACGCTGCTGACCCATACTTTTATTTTGATTGGACTGGTTATCACGCTGTGCCTGCTGAAACTCCGCCAATTGCTGTGACAACTCTGTTAGCAACACCATACTCTCAGGCAGTAAATACCATGCGCCGCTGTTATCTTTATCAAAGTACGCTTGGCTGGCTCGATTATCAAAACTGACGGTTTTAGAATCTATAGGACTATGTCTGCGAAGCTCTAACCAAGCAGTGCTCTCTAGGTTTTTATCACGTGCGTTTTGTGCCGCTTTGGTAATAAAAAAAGGATGGTCGACAAGCTCTCGCACTTTGACCAAATCCTGTTGTTCAGCCCTTAAGTCTAAAAATATCAAACACAGTACTTCACGCCAGCTTAGGCTTTGCAACAGCTGCCCAAGTAGCGCTTCATTATTTGTCTCAGGCAGATAATCGGTATATTGCTTCGCGATTTGGAGCAATCGATAGGTTTTGCCAGTACCCGCGACGCCAGTATAAATAATATTGGTCGGCTCGTGAGTAGACATATCAGACATAGCATCATCCAGTATTGAAAATTTATGAAATAAGACGTACCAACATCACGCTATTATAGCGCGGTGGTCTCGTAAGAGATTGTCTACTAAGCAGATCCGTGCATCACCATTGAGCCATTTTAATTATTTAAAACTATATCCTAGCAATACAATATAGATGACTGCTGTTTTATAAGCGCAGCAGTTCATGCTAATAATAGTAGGAAAGCAGCGGTTAATGTACCATAGTGTTTGTAATGGCCTTGCTAACAGTGACTGTTTGCCACTATCAAAAACAACATTCGATTTATCTACGTTAAGGAAATTTGTATGTCAGGATTATTAAAAAAACTGCCCGTCAAACTGACCAATAAAAAACCAGCCAAAGTCTCTGACAGCACAAGATCATCCATCGAAAAACCCAGCAGCACGCTAAAACCAATCAGTAATCAATTTACCAAACTGTTGTCTGTGACCAAATATCTACCTGCCAGTGCACGCTCAAGTATTCTCTCAAAAGCCTTTGGCAAAGTTGTACCCTACGTAGGGACAACAGGCGTGTACTATGAAATGGTTGAGCCTAATCAAGTCATCGTCAGTCTAAACAATGTCAAAGCAGTCCAGAACCATATTGGTTCAATCCATGCGGTAGCCATTACTTTACTGGCTGAAACGGCAACAGGCTTCATTCTGGGGTTAAACTTACCCTCTGATCGCGTACTACTGATTAAATCTTATTCTGTTAATTTTTATCGCCCGATCAAAAAAGGTCAAATTGCAGCCGTAGCCAGTCTATCTGATGAGCAGCGCTTACAGATTTTAAATACGCCAAAAGGTGAAATGGTTATCCCTTGCGTCATTGATGACCGTGAATCTGATAGTGACCGCGACCCGATTGTAGTGGAGATGACTTGGGCTTGGATTCCAAAATCTGAACTAGAGGCGCGCCGCCAAGGCAAAGCATATGAAAATGTCTCAGAAGATAATACGGATACTCCAGTAGATAACGAGCAAGACGACGCACTCTCTGCAGATGACGAGACTATTAATAACAAATAATCGATTAAACCGACATAACATTTACTATCTGCATTTTGTGGCGCATCTAGCATGTTTATGATCCATCAACTTAATAAGGAGACAAGGATGTCCAAACTTAGCACCTATTTATCTATCGTACCACTGGTTGCTATGTGCTCATTAGGCTTGGCTGTTGGTGCTAACGCCAATCCGGCGACAGCTCCTGCCGCTAATATTAAATCTAGCCCAACTTTTTTGGGTGATGGCGGTCCCTACCCTTTCTCAGAAGCCGTACGTGTTGGCAATACATTATATATGTCGGGACAAATTGGTGTTAAAGACGGCAAGTTGGTCAAAGGCGGTATCGACGCTGAAACCAAACAAACACTAGATAATATCCATAGCACGCTACTAAAATACGGCTACCGAAAATCTGATATCGTCAAATGTATGGCCATGCTGACTGATATGGATGACTTTGATGATTTTAACAAAGTCTATAAGGCAGAACTGTCCAAACCTTATCCTGCACGCTCAGCGTTTGGCGTATCGGAGTTGGCCGCAGGAGCGAGCGTTGAGATTGAATGCATCGCTGCCAAGTAATAGCAGTTGAAAACGTTACCCTGTTAATTTCGAAAAAAAAGATCAGATAACTGGCTATTTCGCTCAGTTATCTTTTTCTGCTTTTCAGACATTGCTCTCTAGACAATGTTCTCCAAATACTGTTTCTCATCGTTTATAGCTAAGCATTTATACCAGTATCGTATCATCCGTTAGGGCGCTTTCTTTCGTCACTCGCAGTACCTCTTCTAGTGTCGTCCGCCCTTCTATCACTTTACGTAGACCATCCGCGCGAATCGATGGTGTCTGCTGGCGAGCATACGCTTCTAATTCATACTCAGCGGTATTACTATGAATCATACGGCGCAGCGTATCATCAACTGGTACGACTTCATATATCGCCGTACGTCCTTTAAACCCTGACTGATTGCATTTATCGCAGCCTACTGGCTTGGGTAGACGAATCGCATTATTTGCTACATTTTCAATATCGCTGTCCAATACTTTCTCAATACCAATTTCGGTAAAAAGCTTGGCTTGTTCGGTGTCCGCTGCCTGCCAGCCATGACAATGTGAGCATAAAGTACGCACCAAGCGCTGTGCCACCACGCCGATCAGTGACGACGATAATAAAAATGGCTCAACACCCATATCTTGCAAGCGAGTGACCGCGCCAATCGCGGTGTTGGTATGCAGCGTTGATAAAACCAAATGCCCTGTCAAAGACGCCTGTACAGCGATCTCTGCCGTCTCTAAATCGCGAATCTCACCCACCATCACCACATCTGGATCTTGACGCAACATCGCACGCAGACTTTTGGCAAAGGTCATATCCACCTTATTATTAACCTGTGTCTGTCCGATACCGTCGAGCTGGAACTCAATGGGATCTTCGGCGGTCAAGATATTGCGCGTTTGGTCATTCAAATCAGTCAATGCCGAATATAGCGTGGTGGTCTTACCCGACCCCGTCGGCCCTGTGACCAAAATAATCCCATGCGGACGGTGAATCAAGCGCTTCAGCTCAGTATAGTCATTATCAGATAGTCCCAAATACGTCATGTTAAGACGTCCCGCTTGCTTGTCTAGTAGACGCATCACCACGCGCTCGCCAAAGCTCGACGGTAGTGTCGATACACGCACATCGACTTCTCGCCCTGCCAGTCGTAAGCTAATACGCCCATCTTGCGGTACACGCTTTTCTGCGATATCCAGCTTGGCCATGACTTTGATACGTGATACCAGTAATGGCGCGAGTTGACGCTTTGGCGTGATGATTTCTTTAAGCTCGCCATCAACGCGGAAGCGGACGACCAAACGTTTTTCAAAAGTTTCGATATGAATATCTGAGGCATTTAGGCGAATGGCTTCTGACAACAGCGCATTAATCAGACGAATAATCGGCGCATCATCTTGCTGATCCATCAAGTCTTCAGTCTCAGGGACGCTATCTGCTAAACTATCAAGATCCGGATGATCCTCAAGTCCAGCAGCGATATGCTGCGACTCTCCGGTATTCCCAGCGTAAGCCGCGTTCATACGTTTTTCAAAATCATCCGAGCTGACACTTTCGTAAGTTGGTACGCCGCGACTGCCTTGCTGCTGCAAAAACCGCACCGCTTCATTAATCGCAGACAGTGGGGTGGCTTTCGTCAATACCAAAGTTGGCGGCAACTCAGGATCAATGGCAAGTATGGCCAAAATCTGATGGCGTTTCGCGAAGCTGTACGGCAACTGCATCATAAAGACAACCTAATAAATAGAGATAGTGTCAAATAGACAATCACACCAAAGCACTGTAAATACACTGAGCTTAACTGACCAAGCCCAAAAAGATTGCAAGTAAGATTGCATGAGTTTGTTATAATAACATTTTGTTTTAGACGCGTATTATTTTATGTGGTCGGCGTTTTTTATGTATCGCCACTCGCCTATTTTTACGGTATATATAGCCAACTTATCATGCGATTTTTTATTTTGCTAACAGTGCGCTATTATTGTCTACTGCACTTTTTTAATATTACTTAGAAATCTCGTTATATTTTTTCTGTCCACCTTGCCCGCTCGCCATTAGGATTTTTAGTTATGTCAGAGACCGTTAGCACTGCTACTCACCCGGCACCACTTTTGCAAGATACTTTTACTGTTGGTAGTCGTACCTTTTCCTCTCGCCTGCTGGTCGGTACGGGCAAATATAAAGACATGAGCGAGACTGGAGAAGCCATTGCCGCTTCGGCAGCAGAAATCGTGACCGTCGCTATTCGCCGTACCAATATCGGACAAAACAGCGACGAGCCAAACTTGCTTGATGTCATCTCTCCTGACAAATACACGATTTTGCCGAACACGGCTGGCTGCTTCGATGCCGAAACCGCCATTCGCACGTGCAAACTTGCGCGCGAGTTATTGGACGGGCACAATCTGGTTAAGCTTGAAGTATTGGGTGATGAAAAAACGCTTTATCCTAATATCACTGAGACCTTAAAAGCGGCTCAAGTACTGGTCGATGATGGCTTTGAAGTCATGGTCTATAGCTCAGATGATCCTATCGTCGCCCAAGAGTTAGAGAGCATGGGCTGTGTCGCTATTATGCCACTTGGTAGCTTGATTGGCTCGGGGCTTGGTTTGCTTAATCGCCATACCCTCAGCCTCATCATCGAAAACGCCAAAGTGCCCGTATTGGTTGACGCGGGTGTTGGCACGGCATCTGATGCTGCAATTGCCATGGAGCTTGGCTGTGATGGCGTTCTGATGAATTCAGCAATTGCCCATGCACAAAATCCTGTGATGATGGCACATGCCATGAAACATGCCATATGGGCAGGCCGCGCCGCATTTTTGGCAGGTCGTATGCCAATGCGTAAGATGGCAACTGCTAGCTCACCGCAGACGGGATACTTTTTTCAGTAAGCGCTTGCTCGGGTCAGCCCTAACAAAAAACCGATTATAAAATAATAAGACGGAAATCTGGTTGGGTCAGCACGCCGTCAGCTATTATTTTTATTCATTATCGTTTATTCATTATCGTCATAAAAGGATTTATTATGCGACTTCTCACAGCAGTCGACCAGTTGTTCTTACTTCTTGAGTCGCGTAAACAACCAATGCACGTTGGCGGATTGTTTTTATTTGAATTACCCGAAGGCGCTGATAGCGACTTTGTTTATCAGCTGGTAAAACAAATGCAAGAATCTGATGTACCGCCGAGCTTTCCGTTCAATCAGGTGCTAGAGCATTTGGTGTTTTGGAAAAAAGACAAAGATTTTGATGTAGAGCATCATTTACATCATGTGGCGCTACCGAGTCCTGGACGTATTCGTGAGCTGTTGATGTACGTGTCAAGAGAACACGGTCGACTGCTGGATCGTGCGATGCCTCTCTGGGAATGTCACGTCATAGAAGGGATTGAGCCGGAAGTAGAAGGTGGGCCTGAACGTTTTGCTTGGTATTTTAAGATTCATCACTCGCTCGTTGATGGTATCGCTGCCATGCGTTTGGTAAAAAAATCCTTATCACAATCCCCTACCGAACCCGTCTCGCTACCAGTATGGTCACTGATGGCGCGTCACCGTAATCAAATGAATGCTATTTTGCCTGCCGAAAGATCTATCAGGCGCATCATGAAAGAGCAAATATCTACCATCAAACCGGTATTTACAGAACTGATAGACAATCTGAAAAACTATGGTGATGAAGGCTATGTTGGTACGTTTGACGCGCCGATGAGTATTTTAAACAGGCGCATATCTGCATCACGTCGTATCTCGGCGCAGTCTTACGACATACAACGCTTTAATAAAATTGCCGAAAGGCTGGAAATCAGCAGAAATGACGTGGTATTAGCTGTCTGTGCTGGCGCCCTTCGTCGTTATTTGATCTCGATGGATGCGCTACCCAGCAAGCCGCTGATTGCGTTTGTACCGATGTCACTGCGTACTGATGATAGTATATCGGGCAATCAGCTGTCATTTGTGTTGGCGAATTTGGGCACACATTTAGACAACCCATTACGCAGGATAGAGCTTATCCATCGCAGTATGAATAATGGCAAACGTCGCTTTCGCCGCATGAATCAAGCGCAAGTCATTAATTACAGCGTTATCGCCTATGCATGGCAAGGTATCAACTTGGCGACTGGCGTATTTCCAAAAAAGCAAGCCTTTAACCTCATTATTTCTCACGTTCCTGGTTCTGAGAAGCCGCTATATTGGAATGGTGCACGCTTACAATCACTGTATCCCGCTTCTATCGTATTCAACGGTCAAGCCATGAATATCACTTTGGCCAGTTATTTGGACAGAATTGAGTTTGGCATCACTGCTTGTAGTAAAGCATTACCGCGTGTCCAAGACATGCTCATGCTGATAGAAGAAGAGCTACAGTTGTTAGAGACTGTCAGTCAAGAGTTGGCGTTTAAAGGTATCACCGTTGAAGATAAACCTGTTAAAAAAACAAAAAAGCTGGCTCCTTAACGGAACCAGCTTTTTAATATTTGACTCGCTCAGCGTTTAAGCCTGCTTATTTTATAATTAGATCACATCGCCCCAAATTGGCACGACGGTTTGCATCAATGGCTTGAGCAGTTTGACGTTACAAGCAAAGATAGAGCCTGAGGTCATAGAGTTGTGCGCGCCCGTGTGATCGACAACAACGCCGCGCGCTTCGGTGACGATAAGCTCACCTGCTGCAATATCCCAAGGCTTAATCGACATCTCAAAATAGCCATCAAAGCGTCCAGCAGCAACATAACACAAATCAAGCGCCGCTGAACCCAGACGACGTACCTGACCACCAGCTTCAGAGATCTTTTGTAAGCTCTCAAAGTGCTGCTTGGCATAAGAGATCACTTCGCCATTACGCTTACGCTCAAGCGGATGACCTGTGGTAAAAAACCCACCATCGATGGTTTTGCGTTCGCTGACATTGATACGGCGTTGGTTCAAACGTGCGCCTTTACCACGGCTAGCAGAGAACATCTCGTCACGGACTGGGTCATAAATGACACCGTGCTGCGTCACGCCTTTGTGCTGTACAGCGATAGATACGCAGAACTGCGGTACACCATGAACGAAGTTCTTAGTACCATCTAGCGGATCAATGATCCAGCACCAGTCGGCGTCTTCGCCGCGACCTTCTTGCATACCAAACTCTTCACCCAAAAACGAATGATTCGGATAGCTGGCTTTTAGGGTTTCAATCGTGAGCTCTTCGCTAAAGCGATCGATGCGCGTAACCAGACCATCAAGTCCTTTAGACTCGATATCTAACTCGATTTTGTGACGGTTTTGATGCGCATATAAAATCTCTTTACCAACTTTTTCAGCAGTACGCGCTGCGATGACGACCATGGGTTCCATAAATAACCTATTTGCTTGATGAATGAATATAAAAAATAAGACCAACTCTGTGCCCACAACATGCCAAACAGCCGCCGCATCACACCACATCTATGCGATTAAAAACGTGTCTTCTATAAATAAAAACTTATAAACGACAACCGCATTATACTAAAATTGTTCGATAAAAACGAAAAAACCGTCACGCTGACCAAGCCAGTATTTTGGTGGTCATACAAACTGCGCAAGTTGTAAAAAAGTTGGCACCTACGGCTAGCAGGCGTTTGCTCTGTTTAAAGAGCGAGTATCTGTTTACAGTAATAGCTTTTAAAACAATAATTTGTAAATAATACTGCAAATCTAAAAAGTAAAATTTACGACAACAGTTGCTTAAGCTGTTTAATAACACCTGCAACATCTAAACCACAATCAGCCCACTGCTCTGCCTGTGAGCCATGCGCGATAAAGCGATCAGCAATACCTATGTTGCCAACAGCTGGACGCTGACGTTTAAAAGCAGCCGATTCATTGAGCAAGTATTCATTCACTGCGCTACCCGCGCCACCCATAATCATATGCTCTTCTATGGTTGCGATATGCGTCACCCCTTGCGCCAGTAAACTCTCAAGCATAGCTGTATCTAGCGGTTTTACCCAGCGCATATTGACCACATGTACCTGACACTCTAACGCTGTATCATCACTGGTTAAGCTCTCGGCCGCTTGCTGAGCAGTCGCAACCATCGTACCAAAAGCCAATATCGCTAGCTTATAAGGCGCATCATTGCTGCCCAATACTGACTCAATAACGGCTTCACCGATTTTATAATTCTGTGCTGGCTGCTCGATAGCTGCGCCTGTACCGGTACCACGCGGATAACGAACTGCCGTACATCCCTGATGTTCATAGCAAGTATTGAGCAGATGGTAGCATTCATTCTCATCTTTTGGCGCAGCAATCACTATATTCGGGATACAACGTAAAAAGCTAAAATCAAACACGCCTGCATGCGTGGCACCATCTTCACCAACGAGGCCCGCTCGATCAATTGCAAACATGACATCGAGATTCTGTAGCGCCACGTCATGAATCAGCTGATCGTATCCGCGCTGTAAGAACGTCGAGTAAATCGCCACAATAGGTTTGACACCTTGCGTTGCCATACCGGCCGCTAGCGTGACCGCATGTTGTTCGGCAATAGCCACATCAAAAAAGCGTGTTGGAAAATAACGAGCAAAGTCAATCATGCCCGAGCCTTCTTCCATAGCAGGAGTGATCGCGAGCAACTTATCGTCTTCGGCCGCTTTATCGCATAAGAAATTACCAAATACTTGCGAGTATTTTAGCGCAGGTTTTGTGTTTTGCTTTAATGCTTCTGCAGATTTGCTCTGAGACTCATTATGAATCTCTGCTGGTAGCTTACTAATCGCGTGATAGCCGACCGGATCTAGTTCTGCTGGTGCAAAGCCTTTGCCTTTGGTGGTATAGATATGTACCAAAACAGGCCCTCTGACTTGCTTGGCAATTGACAACACACGTAGTAGCTCAGGGATATTGTGCCCATCAAACGGACCAAAATAGGTAAAGCCAATCGCTTTGAATAAGTTATCTTCTAATTGCGGTACATCACGCATCTCTTTGTGACGTTTGCGGCGATCAAATGCTTGCATATCAGGACGCTGGCAAAGCACAGGCTCACCTGACTCAGAAATATCGACTTGGTAGCCCGACTCCCAAAGCATCGCTAAATGCCGCGAAAAACCACCGATAGAACAAGAAATCGACATATCGTTGTCGTTCAAAATGACTAGTAGATCGGCATCTTGTTGGACTGCATCGTTCATGGCCTCAAAAGCCATACCACCAGTCATCGCACCATCACCAATGATACAAGCAACCGTTTGCGCGAGGCCTTGATAGCGCAGCGCCAAGCTCATGCCCAAACCGGCTGAAATAGAGGTTGATGAATGCCCAACGCCAAATGTATCGTAGATAGACTCTGCACGCTCTGGGAATGCAGTCAGACCATCTTTGGATCTGATCGTTGCCAGCTGCTCACGGCGACCGGTCAGGACTTTGTGCGCGTAAGCTTGGTGGCCTACGTCCCATACAATCTGATCCTGCGGAGCATCAAGTAGATAATGCAATACAATCGTCAGCTCAATCACACCCAAATTGGCGCCAAAATGCCCACCGCTCTGACCGGCTGAATACAACAAAAAAAGACGCAGTTCATCAGCCAGCGTAATCAGCTGAGTGGTTGAAAGCGTATTCATATCAGAAGGTGTGTTAATGGCATCAAGCAATGGCGTATGCGGACGCACGCGAGGAATCACAGTATAAGTCTGCTGTAAGCTCGATAGCTGGGCGGCAGAATCAGATAC
Organism: Psychrobacter sp. C 20.9; assembly: GCF_001921765.1. NCBI lineage: Bacteria > Pseudomonadati > Pseudomonadota > Gammaproteobacteria > Moraxellales > Moraxellaceae > Psychrobacter > Psychrobacter sp. C 20.9. The sequence goes on from NZ_MRYC01000001.1 coordinate 57,009, forward strand.
TGATGCAGATGAGGACTGAGACTTTGGGGAATGAAGTGACTGCTGCATAAACCGTACGATACCTACCAATCTGCTGACAAGACGTGTCTCCAATATAGCAATAGCTACAATTGAGAGACGTCAATAATATCTACATCATTATTGATGTAATCGACCATATAATTATTCATGCAACTTTACGTGTATATAGCTGCGCTACGTATCATATGAACACGCTACCACAGTAGATCGTGCCTCAAAACTACGTGCTTTAATACCAAGGACTATTATTATGCCCTATTATTTTGCATCAATATCGGATGTTAGTGACGACATAGTAATGTAAGGATAAAGACTTGTCACTGTATCTACCAAAATAGTATGGCATAATAGCATTTTTTTTTAATTGTCGCTTTAATCATCGTGCGTCGTCTGTGAACTTTGTGTGTTTTTATAATAAATACAATAAGCACGCGTTCTTTATGAAAGGGTTATACTGCTATCATCTTGGCCTTACCGTTCAGGCTAGAATGTTATTGCGGGTTTAATAGCATTATCACAAACCCTTCACCGCCACGACTATAGGCTTATGCAGGACAGTAATGTCATATCAATTTATCACTAGTGCCAAACTACCCACTCGTCATGGCGAGTTTGATATTCATATCTTTGAAAACGACGAAGGCCAAGAGCATGTTATGCTGACCGTCGGTCTGTCTGTGGTCGATCAAACGACAGGCACAATGACAGCACCTAGCTCAGATGACACGTCGTTGCAAAGACCAATTCCGCTGGTTCGGATTCATTCTGAGTGCCTAACAGGCGATGCGTTTAGCTCATTAAAGTGTGACTGCGGACCACAGCTAAATACTGCCATGCAAGCCATCCAAGAGTCAGGTTGCGGTGCGATTTTGTATTTGCGTCAAGAAGGTCGCGGTATCGGTCTGACCAACAAGATTCGCGCTTATGCCCTCCAAGATCAGGGACACGACACGCTGGATGCCAATCTCATGTTAGGCTTGCCTGCTGATGCGCGTATCTATGATATGTGTGGTCCGATGCTTGCCCATATCGGTGTCAACGCTGTCAGACTCATCACTAACAATCCAAACAAAGTTGCTTATTTGACGGAGCACGGTATTGATGTTGTCGAACGGGTGCCATTGTTGGTCGGTGTCAACGATATGAACGCTGAGTACCTAGCGACCAAACGCGATCGTATGGGCCACTTGTTTGATAAAAATATCAACCTTGATATAGATACTTCTCTCGATACAGACCTTAATACAGCCATACACCTAAATAAATAGATGTCTTATGAGTATTTCAAATATAGATAACCAAGCAGACCTATCAACCGTGGCGTCAGAGACCACGCCAACCAATCAAGACATCCTGCGCGTACGGGCGTTTTTGGTGGACCTGCAGGCTCGTATCTGCGACGCCTTAGAAGCACAAGAACGCGATGGCAGCACTAATAAAAACGAGCATGCAACCTTCGTTCCCGATGACTGGGAACGTCCTGAAGGCGGCGGCGGTCGTTCGTGCGTATTGACAGATGGCACGGTCATCGAAAAAGCAGGCGTGATGTTCAGTCATATCCATGTCCACAATTTGCCTGCTTCTGCCACTGCACGCCACCCCAATATCGCTGGTCGCAAAGCGCAAGCCATGGGCGTGTCCTTAGTGGTACATCCCAAAAACCCAAATGTCCCAACCAGCCACGCCAACGTACGTTTGTTCGTGGCAGAAGCAGAAGGCGAAGCGCCGATTTGGTGGTTTGGCGGCGGCTTTGATTTGACGCCTTTCTACCCCGTACTCGCCGATTGTGTACACTGGCATCAAGTCTGTCATGATCTGTGCGCACCTTTCGGTGACCATATTTATGCTGATTTCAAACAGTGGTGCGATGAGTATTTTCATCTGCGTCATCGCGACGAGCAGCGTGGTATCGGTGGTTTGTTTTATGACGACGTCAGTACAGAGAGTCGCGGCTGGGATTTTGAGACGTGTTTTGACTTTATGAAAGCCGTTGGCAATGGTTACCTTGATGGTATTCTGCCGATTTTTGAGCAGCGTAAAAACACGCCTTATACTGATGCACAGCGCGAGTTTCAGCTCTATCGCCGTGGCCGTTATGTAGAGTACAATCTGGTCTACGATCGTGGCACATTATTTGGCTTGCAAAGTAACGGCCGTATTGAGTCGATCTTAGTCAGTATGCCACCTCTTGCCAGCTGGCATTATCGGTTTGAGCCGGCTGAGGGCACACCTGAGTTTGAGTTGACTGATTATTATCTCAAGCCGCGTGATTGGTTGGCTCTCTAAGCTTTTTTAAAGCTCAAGAATGTTAGGTTTGAGAGTGTAGGTCAGCGATTATCGCTGGCCTTTTTTATATCTAACAAACGATTTGCTAAAGGGGTTTTATATCATCCGATGATTACGAGGATATAACATTATATTGCTCCCATTCTGCCGATAAACGCTACAATAGTAGAGACTCTTTCGCAGCCACTGTGCGCAAAAGAATCTTAAGAAATATTTTTATAATAATATTTGAGGTAAGGCGAGCGTGATAGCGATGCCTACTATTAGCCACGTTTAAAGGAGTAAGTCATATGGCACAGGTTTATACCAAAAAATCTTTGAAATCTTTTTTTAGCATCACCTTAATGGCAGCGGCGCTGGGTTTGACAGCGTGTAGCGGTGCAGGCGACGATCCTGATATCAAAGCGCGCCAAGACAGCATGAAAAGCTGGGGCGATGCGATGGGCGTCATGGGTGATATGGTCAAAGCCCCTGATACCTTTGATGCGGCGGTTTTCAAAGAGCAGGCATCATTCTTGGCAGAAGATGCGGCAAACCCTTGGAGTCACTTTGAAAACCAAGAAGCCATGGGCAACGCGACTGAAGCCGTATGGTCAAATGCTGATGGTTTCAGTGCTGAAGCGGACAACTTTCAAAAAGTGACGGCTGAGCTAAATGCTGCTGCACAGTCGGCTACTAGTGTCGAAGACGTCCAGCCTGCCTTTGGTGAAGTGGGCGCAAGTTGTAAATCGTGCCATACCGAATTTAGAGCAAAAAATGACTAATGCTTTATACTAGCCTAGTAGCTTGTAGAAAGACAAAAAACCGCCATATCATTGAATATGGCGGTTTTTTATTGCTCAAAAAACATCACGTGAAGACAGCTCTTTGAAATAACGCTCTAAGCAAATTACTCTGTCTCTGCTTTTTTGGCATTATCATCATTAACATTGTCATCTTGCTGCTTATTTATCTGCTTAACAATAGACTTCACCGAAGGATCACTCAAATCAATCGTACGTATTGGGAATGGAATATTTACGCCCGCTGCATCCAACGAGTTTTTGATACCTACAATTACTTGATGAATCGAGGCAACTTTGTTGGCTTGCGTACCATCTTCGATGAACCAACGTACCATTAGATCAATGGACGAACCACCGAAACCAGTGGCAATTACGCTTGGCGTTGCTTTCTTTGAGACGCTCTCTATCTTATCTAATGTTTTTATAATCTCAGCTTTAGCCGCTTCAATATCATCTTCATAACCGATACCAACTGCGACTTGCAGACGGCGCTGCTTATAAGCGGTATTGACGGTCAATGCTGAGGTATAGAGATCTGAATTTGGAATCACCACTTGACGGCCATCATAAGTCCTGATGGTAGTTGCGCGGATTTTGATATCTTCGACTGTTCCTTCATAGTCGCCTGAAACGATTTGATCACCGATACGAAACGGCTCTGAGATCAGCAATAAAATACCAGAGAGTAGGTTTTGAAAAATATCTTTAAAAGCAAAACCAATCGCCACCGAACCAATACCCAGCGCGCCGATTAATTTGGCTGGTGTAAATCCTGGAATAGCAACAACCATGGCGATCATAAAGCCAATAAACAGAATAAGCGCCCCACCTATGCGCTGAAACACCTTCACCAAGTTTTGATGACGCACGCGCGCGCCTAAGGTTTTATGCACGACTTTTTTGAAAATAATCGACAACAGCCAAAAAATCCCCAACACAATGAGCGCCGCTACAAAATATGGAATGCGCTCAATAAAGCCTCTTGCCAAGTCTTGCGTGGTATAGACCACTTGTTGATAGACGGTCACACCATCGGTTAGCGTGTTCGATAGGCGGCTCACGTCAGGGGTGGGCATAAAGGGTTGCTCCTATTGCTGTCTTAGCGCGTGTTTAAATGAATAAATAAATGAACATCTCACTACTGTTTTGCCAGTTATGACATCAAATCAGCTTGTACAATTTCGATCCAATAGCCATCAACATCCTTGATAAAGGCGATGTTTTTCATACTGCCGTCTTCTGGACGTTTTTTGAACTCAACATCGTTCTTATCAAACCAAGCAATGGCCTCATCCAAGTTCGGTACATTAAAACAAATGTGTCCAAAGCCTTGAGGTTCTTGGTTGCCATCGTGATAGCTAAAGTCAGCTTTTGTCTCTGTGCCGTAATTATGGGTCAGCTCCAAAATACCGCGCTGACGGAAAGCAAAAATTTCTAAATCATCACCAGCAGGCAGGTTCTCACGCTCGCTCTCAGTTAGCTTTGCCAAGAAATACAGATCAAACTCCATATCAGGGAATTTTTTGACCGCCAGCAACGTCATACCCAACACGCCAGTATAAAACGCCAATGATTTTGCAGGATCTTTGACGCGGAGCATGGTGTGATTAAACGTAAAACCTGTCGTTTGCGTAGAGATTGACTGGACGCCATCTACACTGATACTGCTCGCAGGCTGTGCGATGGTTGCGTTATTATTATTAGATGGAGTAGACATAATTATCCCAATATAATTTAGAAAATGCAGTTATAAATAAGCGAATCACGATGATCGCAATTCGCTTGGTTCTCTCATCATAATAAAAATTGGCAAAATAATTGATAGGGTTTTGTAAGGATATGAACAAAGTATGTTCATATTTAGATATATTAGCTGTCTAAGAATCGTACCTTTCCGGTCTCTAGATCATATTCAGCGCCCACAACAAGTAGCTGACCACTGTTAGTCAAATCCTCTAGTGCCCGCGATCCATGTCTTAGCTGACTCACTGACATGCGCACGTTGGCACGGATAGAGCGATCAACCAGCTCATCGGCATCGACGTCTTGACCATTGGCCGTTGCCAGCTCGTGCAAGTTATAAACACTTGGGCGAATGCGATCAACGATCGATTGCAAATTAGGAGAATAGTTCTGATCAGGATTGATCAAGGTCTCAACGCAGGCCGTGACCGCGCCGCATTTTGAATGTCCAAGGACTACCACCAACTGCGTACCGAAAGCTTCGGCCGCAAACTCAATTGAGCCAATCTGTGATGGCGCCACCACATTGCCCGCCACACGTATGACAAACAAATCCCCCAAGCCTTGATCAAAGACAATCTCAACAGGTACTCGTGCATCCGAGCAGCCCAAAATAATGGCTAATGGATTTTGATCCTTGACCAATTCTGGACGACGCTGCATATATTCATCGGTACTGGTGAGACTATCCACGTAGCGGGCGTTACCTTGTTTCAACAATTCAAGCGCTTCTTGACCGGTAGTTGGACGTGTATCAGTAGGCATGAGAGATCCTTTATTATCAATAATATGAGAGTTATAAACGGCTTTATATACTTGTATGCAAACATAAATGGGCAGATGACTATTCACACTCACCCACCAGATGCCTTATGTTTGTCAGCCATACCGTGATTGTATAGGAATAGACGCCAAAAAACGGTAAAAAATTTTGTTTAAATGTCGTTATATCAAAGCATATATCATCAAAAGTAGAGCACCTCCTGGCGCTACCATAACGGTACAACTCGCGTAATTGATAACGAACTTGCACTGATTTATATCACGGGTTTGTTATAATACGCAGCAATCAGACAGCTATCAGGCAGCAATCAAATCGTGCTTACGCTCTTGCCAGTTTTTTGATGACATCGAGATACCTTGATGGCTGCATTGATTTACTGCTCTGATCTATTGGACGCTTAGGAACAGATATTATGACCGACCCATCGCCAAGCACGCACAAAACCTCCGCGTCGCCTCAAAACGACAAGACGCTGCTGCAACTGAGTGGTATTAAAAAGACCTACGATCAAACTGAAGTGTTAAAAGACATCAATCTTGATATCAAGCATGGCGAGTTTTTGACCCTGCTTGGGCCCTCAGGCTGTGGCAAAACGACATTACTGCGTTTGATTGCAGGTTTTGAGCAACCCAATGCGGGGACAATCTATCTAGATGGCGTGCAGATGGCAGGCTTATCCGCTGATAAACGTCCGGTCAATACCGTCTTTCAGCAGTACGCCCTGTTTCCACATATGAGCGTCGCCCAAAATGTCGCTTATGGCCTAAAGATTAAAAAAGTGCCAAAAGCTGAGATTCAAGCGCGTGTGAGCGAGATGCTAGCCATGGTGCAGTTGGAGCATTTGGCCAATCGCAAACCGCAGGATTTATCTGGTGGGCAGCAGCAGCGCGTGGCGATCGCCCGTGCGGTAATCAATCGCCCCAAGCTATTACTACTCGATGAACCACTATCCGCGCTCGATCATAAGCTACGCTTGCAAATGCAGTCTGAACTCAAGCGTCTGCAACGTGAGCTGGGCATTACCTTTGTCTTTGTCACGCATGATCAAGAAGAAGCGCTGTCGATGTCAGACCGCATTGCCGTGATGAAAGACGGCATGTTCCAGCAAATCGGCACGCCTATTGAGATTTATGAGACTCCTGCCAACTTGTTTACTGCCAAGTTCATTGGTGAGACCAATCTGTTTAGAGCTGAGGTCAAGGGTGTCTATCCAGACCTTCCCGATCGTGATGGCAACGTGACCAATGGACGCATCGAAGTTGAAGTCTGTGAGGCTCAAGCGCAAGAAGGGCCAACAACGCTACGTAACTTGCGTCGACCCAATTTTGCCAATGATGTACAAGTGGGCGATATCGTTAATTTACTACTTCGTCCCGAAGATCTACGAATATATGATCCAAGAGATAACGAGCATAGCGGGCTACTGGGGCGCGTCATCGAAAGTAACTATAAAGGCAGTACGTTAGACTCGATTATTGAATTGGCAAATGGCCATATCATTAAGGCCTCTGAGTTTTTTGATGAAGATGACCCAAGCTTTGATTACAAACTCAACGAAGGCGTCAAGGTCTCATGGGTCGATGGCTGGGAGTGGGTATTGCCAGAAGACGCTGACCATACAAACAAGGCGACTGTACAAAAGGATGGTAGCTGATGGCCTGCAACCACTTAGGCAGCAAAAGTCCGTTTCGTACGGCAACGCTCTGGCTGATCTGGGGTTGGCTACTGATATTTGCGCTATTACCAAACATATTGGTCATTGCTGTCAGTTTTTTAACCCGTGATAGCAGCGCCTTTATTAGCCTGCCTGTCAGTATTGACAGCTATGTGCGCATGGTTGATCCGTTATATTTTGAGGTCTTTGTTCATTCATTATGGATGGCAGGTATCACAACGGTTATCTGTCTACTGCTGGGCTACCCTTTTGCGTGGCTCGTGTCCAAGGTAAAAGTGCGTTGGCAGCCGTTACTCATGCTGCTGTTGATCCTGCCCTTTTGGACCAACTCTTTGGTGCGCACCTATGCGCTAAAGCTGCTCTTTGCGAATAATGGCTTGATTAATAAGTCACTGCTGGCAATCGGTGTCATTGATGCCCCTATCGATATTTTATATACGCAAGGCGCAGTGATTGCAGGCCTAACTTACTTATTATTTCCGTTTATGGTACTGCCGTTATATGCCGTATTTACCGATTTGCGCAATGACATGCTGCTCGCCTCGCAGGATTTGGGCGCAACTAAAACACAGACCTTTTGGCATGTGGTGCTGCCACTGACGACGCCAGGGATTATCTCTGGGGTGCTGCTCGTGCTCTTGCCTGCGATGGGTATGTTTTATGTGGCGGATATTTTGGGCGGCTCTCGTAACTTGCTGGTCGGTAATATCATCAAAAACCAATTCTTAGATGCCCGTGACTGGCCTTTTGGCGCGGCTGCTAGCGTGTTATTGACAGTGGCAATGGCGGTATTATTACTAGCCTACCGTGCCAGTAGTCGCCGCATTGGCAAGACTGACTTTAACGAGGTGGCTTAATGTCTTATTCGCGTACGCTTAAAATTGGCAGTATCGCTGCCAAAGGCTATCTCGGTCTTATTTATACTTTGTTATATCTACCCATTATTATTTTGGTGGTGATGTCATTTAACAAGTCAAAAATCGGCTACAACTGGGGCGGCTTTAGCTTAAAGTGGTACGAATCACTATTTAACAACCAAGCGATGCTCGATGCGTTTTGGCATTCTATTGTCTTGGGGCTAGGCGCGGCTACCGTTTCGACTCTTATAGGGACGCTTACAGCGCTAGCACTGCATCGCTATAACTTTCGCGGTAAAGGCTTACTAAACGGGCTGCTGTTTGTGCTGATGATGTCGCCTGAGATTGTGTTGGCTATCTCTTTGCTCGCGCTATTTTTATTGATAGGCTTACAGCTAGGCTTTGTGTCTTTACTGATAGCGCATATCACTTTTTGCCTGCCGTTCGTGGTCATTACTGTTTTTGCGCGTCTGAGCAGCTTGGATGAGCGGCTAATGGAGGCAGCGCGCGATTTGGGCGCATCTGAGTCGACGATGATACGTACGGTACTGATTCCGGTAATATTGCCTGCGGTAATGGCCGGTTGGTTATTGGCTTTTACCTTATCACTCGATGATGTGGTGGTATCGACCTTTGTCACAGGGCCTAGTTATGAGATTTTACCGCTGCGTATTTATTCTATGGTGCGGGTAGGTCTCAAACCTGAAGTCAATGCGATAGGTACGTTATTGCTAGTTGCCTCTCTGGTATTAGTCGTTATCTCACAGTTGTTGTTACGCAAGCGCTAGACGTTGATTACTTATTGACTTCTCACTAATAGCAGACTATGAGTGAAAATCAACACAGTATCCACTATAATGAGTTTTTCTCACTTTAGCGGTTAGGTCTTATCATGCTTGAGCTTCGTCATCTTAATACCTTAACTGCGCTACGAGCGCATGGTTCACTTGCGGCAGCGGCCGATGAGCTACACGTCACTGCTTCTGCCGTTTCACATCAACTAAAAGAGCTAGAGAACTATTACGATGTCAGCCTCGTCAATCGCCGCACCCGCCCGCTCACTTTCACGCCAGCAGGTAAAGCCGTGCTAGCCTTAGCGGATAATATCATGCCGCAAGTCACACGTACCAAAAACGATCTAAAGCGCTTAGCGCATGGGCAAGCCGGTCGCCTGCGCTTAGCGTCTGAATGTCATAGCTGTTTTGATTGGTTGATGCCGATACTCAATCACTATCGCCGCGAGTGGTCGGATGTCGAGCTTGATTTTGCCACGGGCTTTGAGCCTGAGCCGCATCATCTCTTGATGGAAGGCGATATCGATTTGCTTATTACCACCAGTGATTTACCGCTCGACGATATTAGCTATCAGCCATTGTTTGAGTATGAGAGTCGCTTGGTGCTGTCACCAACGCATGATTTAGCGACGCAAGAATTTATTGAACCTAATGATTTGGTTAATGAGACATTGATTGCCTATCCGGTAGAAGCCAAACGCCTCGATATCATTGCTAATTTTATGACGCCAGCACAAGTGAGCTTTGAGAGTGTTCGTACCACAGAACTGACCGCGATGCTGATTCAGTTGGTCGCCAGCGAGCGCGGCGTGGCAGCCCTGCCCGATTGGGTCGTTGCTGAATATGAGAAAAAAGGCTGGGTCGTCTCGCGACCATTAGGTGATGGCGTACATTGTCAGTTGTATGCAGCAACGCGCACGGCAAGCCAAGATATGGCTTATATGCAGGGTTTCGCGAGTTTACTTGATGGGATTGTGAAGCCGTTGTAGTTTCATTACTAATTACTTTTTTATAGTGATGAAATATTATTCACCTTTTCATATCGTAATGAATGTTATGGTAAATAATGGTTCCCTAGTATTGTGTATTTAATTTATGAAGTGACAATCGCTAATAATATTGACGTTAAAGGTTGGTGGCCATTGGCACTAATCTTTACAGCGCTGTACCAAGCCTTGGTCTCCATAGTATATTGTGTCATTGATAAATTATCTCCGTCTTCTTATCAATATACAGCCGTCTATGGCTTACTATTTGCCTTACCTTTTGCGATAATTTTTCTGATTAGTGAAGTTTTTTATCCGATTAATTGGTATGCAGTTAATATGAAAGAGGTCGAATTGACTGCGGCACAAGCGGTAGTTCAAAGTTCTCTTTTTTTACCATTTACTATAGGGCTGATTCTATTGACTCATTTAATCATAAGGTGGTTGATATGCCTTAGGAGAGGTCGATAGGTATACCTATGGGGGGCAATCAGGCGCTCTCACTGATTTGGCTCCCTATACACGCATCAAGCTTAGCCTTGAAAATATAGTACGCTTACCAAAATAGGCTAAACGATTGTATGGAAAGGATACTAGAATGGCATCGTATAAACCCTAGATTATTAGTGAAACAAATATGAAGAACAACCAGTATTGTTATCTTAAAAAAATGCCTAGTAACCGTATTATGGGCGCATTAGCGATCAGCAGCCTATTGGTGATGGTCAGTGGTTGTGACAGTATCATGAAGGAGACTAAGCCTACTGACACGGTAGCCAATACGGCATTAAATCCAGATAATACACCTAAAAATAACTCCGATTATAAAGCCGTTAGTAAAGATGGCTTTATTGCTGCTGATGATTCCGCGTCAACCTCGAATGGCGTTATGCAAGTCATCAATGCCAACAACCAGTTCGCTGTTGATATGTATCAGCAGATAAACGAGCAACCTGATCAAGCAGATAAGAATGTATTTTTCTCACCCTATAGTTTGTCTACGGCAATGGCAATGCTGTATGCAGCAGCAGAAGGGGAAACAAAGCAGCAAATTCAGAAGACCTTTTACTATCCGTCGATGGATACTCTAAACCCTAATAGTGCTGCACTCTATAATCAATTCAATAAATCCAATCCTGATTATAAGCTCGCCACGGTCAATGATTTATGGATGCAACAAGGGCTAACGCCTAATAAGGCGTACGTAGACACCGTACAACGCTATTATGGCGGTCAAGTAACCAACCTTAATTTTAAAGGTAGTCCTGATCCCTCGCGCCTTATCATTAATAAAAAAATTGCTCAGCACACCAATCAGCTGATTCCTGAGTTGCTACCAAAGGGTAGTATTCCCTCTAGTGTTGTCGCAGTATTAACCAACGCGGTTTACTTTAAGGGCGATTGGAAAATGCCTTTTGAGGCAAATAGCACTTTTGAGCAGCCGTTCCATCCTCTTACGGGCACACCATCTGATATCAAAATAATGAATATGAAGGCTGATTTCGGCTATAGCGAGGACAAGCAAGTACAGGTCGTGCAATTGCCTTACAAGGGCGATGACTTATCCATGCTAGTGATATTACCCAAATCAAAAGACAAAGCTGCGATGGAACAGCTGGTGCAGGATTTGAGTGCTGATAAGATTAAACAATGGAATAAAGACTTAGTCACTCAAGAAGTAAACCTTTACTTGCCAAAGTTTAAGCTTGCAGAGCGCTACGATATGAAAAGTTTGCTGTCAGCTATGGGTATGCCAAGCGCCTTTCAGGACAAAGCTACATTTAAATTATTTGATCAGCCTCTGCCTATAAAAATTGATGATGTTTATCATCAGGCGGTAGTTATTGTCGATGAAAAAGGGACAGAGGCGGCAGCAGCAACAGCCATTGTAGCAACGGAAGCTTCTGCTCCTATAGATCAGCCAGTAGAGTTTAAAGCCGATCATCCGTTTGTATTTTTAATTAAGGACAACAAAACTGATGCAATATTATTCTTAGGGCAAGTCAATAAGCCTTAATTAGGGTATACCCCAGCGGAACCAGTCATTATGCCCTCTAGACTCATTAACAGACCATTTAAAACAGACTGTATTTCGATAACCACTTAAATCAGACCACTCATTAAGCAGGTGATATCGATACAAGCTCAAAGTACGCACTTAAAGAAATAAAAGCCAAGCGCGGTTGCTAATAATGTCAGTCCAACATGCAAGCCGATGAGCGCTAAGCCTGCTAGCAGCCGCCCATCATGAATAAAACCAAATACTTCTGCACTAAACGTACTAAAGGTAGTTAACCCGCCCAAAAAACCAGTTATCACAAACACGCGCACATGATCAGATAAGTTGCTACCCATACGCTCAAACCAGACGAGCGCAAGGCCAATCAGCAGGCCGCCCAAGACATTTGCGCCAAGCGTGCCAAGTGGTATCCAATGATACAGTGGATTAAAGCGCGCTAAATAGCCACGTAAACACGCGCCTAATGCTGCTCCTAAGCCGATTGCTAGCCACTGCATAGATTATCCTTAATTTATATGGCTTTTGAACGTTATACTGCAGGCAACAGTGCTGGTAATTCTGTCATTGGCCAGCGCGGAATACAGCTAATCGCCAGATCATCAGACTGTCCTGCCTGCAAGCGCTCAAATCCGGCATAAGCAATCATTGCACCATTGTCCGTACACAGTGCTGGCGGTGCGTAGTGGACCGTCGCATTGATCTTAGCCAGCTCCGCCTCTAGCATCTCGCGCAGATGTGTGTTGGCACTGACGCCGCCTGCAATGACCAGACGGCTCATACCTGCTTGCTTGAGTGCTTTGACACATTTCTTCACTAAGGTATCGACCACTGCATGCTGGAAGCTCGCGGCGATATCCGAGCGAATTTGCGGATCGCTATCAGAGCCCTCAGTGTCTTTGATCAAGTTATGTACCGCTGTTTTCATACCGCTAAACGAAAAGTCCAAACCTCGATGTAGCATCGGTCTTGGCAGCGCATAAGCATCAGGATTGCCAGCTTCTGCCAGTTTGGCAACATTAGGCCCACCGGGATAAGGTAAGCCTAGCATCTTAGCCGCTTTATCAAAGCACTCACCCGCCGCGTCATCGATCGACTCACCCAAGATTTCATACTGTCCCACACCATGAGCGGCTATAAGTAAAGTGTGACCACCAGAGACCAACAGCGAAACAAAAGGAAAAGCGGGCGGATTGGCACCCATAAGCGGCGCGAGCAAATGCCCTTCCATATGATGAATACCAATGGCAGGAATATCCAAACCATACGCCAGACTGCGGCCAAATAATGCGCCGGTCATCAACGCACCGATCAGCCCTGGCCCTTTAGTATAGGCAATCGCATCGATGTCGTTTTTACTCATATCACACTGCTCAAGCAGCTCGTTGAGTAAGGGCACGAGCTTACGAATATGATCACGACTGGCAAGCTCAGGTACAACGCCGCCATAGAGCGCATGTAGCTCAATCTGTGAGTACAGTACTTGCCCGACCAACCCTTGATTGTCACTATTGATCTGCTCGCTATCAAAGATCGCCAGCCCAGTTTCATCACAAGACGTCTCTAAACCCAATACCTTCATACTTTTGCCTTTATGCTTTTGTTTTCGGACTATTTTTTGCCACGTTTTTATTGTATATCGCTTTAAAATTTTGAATATCGAATCAAATCCGCTTCGCACAGCCAGTCATATTTTTAAAATCGATAGTAATAGAAAACGCGCATAAAAAAACCGCCATTGTCAGTCACAATGACGGTCAGTTTAACAAATTTCAATGACTGGTATACTCTATATATACTATATCAGCTTACTGACGCGAGCATATAATCAACAGCGGCTTTGACTTGTGCCTCACTGACACCATTTACCGCTTGTGCTGGCATTTTATTAAAGCCCTTAGCAGAGTGCATATATAGTGTCTCTTTATCTTTGGTCAAACGAGTCGCCCAAGCGGCTGTGTCACCATATTTCGGTGCATTCAATAAACCCGCTGTATGGCAGACTTTACAGTTTGACTCGTAAAGTTTAGCACCAGCATCTGCAGCGAGCACTTCAGGCTCAGCGACAACAGCAGTCTTTTCTTCAACCACCATGTCGGTAGTCTCAGATTCAGCCATAGGCTCAGGCACCGTAGTTTCAGATTCTGTTGCAACTGTTTCTTCAACACTCGTAGCAGCAGGTTCGTTGGCTGCGCTGGACTCTTCCGTAGTCGCGTTATCACCACTACAAGCGCTCAATACTAATAACACACTCAGACTGATAACAGATAAGCTCAGTCTTCTTATATCCTGCTGTATATCGATCATGACCTTACCTTTATTTGATGCGTTTGTGGCCAAATTTTTTGTAGCAGTTCATAGACTCACAATATTATATTACGAGTCTAATTAAAAGCTTATTCAGCAGGTGTTGCCATATCGGCGCTGTCAGTGGCAGCAGGCGCAGCCGCGGTATCAGCACTCTCTGTGGCTGGGGTTGTCGCGTCTGCCATGCTTGTATCCGCCGTACCTGCTTCAGCAGTGGCATCAACTTCTGTCCCATCTGCAGCTGTTGCATCCGCCGCTGGCATCGGTGCCGTCTCTGGAAACTCCATGTCTTCTGCTTCAGGGGCGTTTGCGCGTGCCAGCTCAGCCGCTTCATCTACCATATCAATCGCCAATACTTCTTCGTGCTCTTCGCCGCCGCTACAAGCACTCACGCCCGCACCCAAAGCTACGATAAAAGCTGTGCTTAACACCGTGTTCAATACTGTTTTTTTCATTCCAACATCCTCAATAAAATACGCACAAAACGGTTCATAGACCCTACAATATGGGAAATATCATAGCATAAACTCCCACTAAACCGTTATAGACCGTAGGGATTTTTTATTAACACTAAACTTTGTGCTCTAACTCACCTAAAACCTGACAGCTCAGCCTCGATACATTTTAAACAAAGTATAAATAGACAATAAACCGTTAAAATCATTGACTTTGTTGGTATTTTTTATTAAAATACCTGCCCTTACGCTAATGCGTGAGAATTGTCCTAGTTTGAGCTGATGCCAGTAATCTTGAGATATTACGGCTAAATACTAATACACAGCCAAACTAATGCCCTTATATCTCATCCTAATCGAGGAGTCTTCATGCCTGCAGTTAAGGTTAAAGAAAACGAACCAGTTGATATCGCTATCCGTCGTTTCAAGCGCGCTTGTGAAAAAGCTGGCGTATTATCAGACGTACGTAAGCGTGAGTTTTATGAAAAACCAACGCAAGTACGTAAGCGCAAAAAAGCTGCTGCCGTAAAGCGTTATAAGAAGAAGTTACAACGCGAAACTATTCGTACTACTCGTATGTACTAATCAACAATCTGATTAGTTAAGTACAAGTGCTACACTAACGCCACTGTTATCCATCGATATCAGTGGCGTTTTTTATGCTACAATTTTCGTTGTTACTGCTGATGCAATTTTTTATCAAAGCCCGCTCTCAGCAGGTTTTACCCCAAAAAAACTTATTAAACAGTACCCAACAAATAGCATTTAACAAACGAATAAGGATAATAGCAGTGAGCCAACTTAAACAGACGTTATCAGACAACATCAAAACTTCTATGAAAGCTCGTGAGCTTGAGCGTGTCAAAATACTGCGCAACGTACAGTCAGTTGTCAAACAAATTGAGATCGATCGTCAGACAGAGCTTGATGACGCGCAAGTATTAGAAGTGCTACAAAAGCAGCTCAAACAACGTCAAGAGTCGCTCACTATTTTTACTGAAAATGGCCGTGATGATTTGGCGGCCAAAGAGCAGTTTGAGATTGATATTATCAATGAGTTTATGCCACAGCAAATGAATCAAGATGAAATCATGGCATTGGTCAACGCGGAAATCGCAGAGCAAGGTGCCACTTCTATGCGTGATATGGGCAGCGTGATGGGTGTACTGAAAAACAAGACCGCTGGTCGTGCTGATCCTGCGTTGATCTCTAAAATGGTTAAAGATGCGCTACAAGGCTAATTTTTCGTTTTGGGTAGCAAGCCGGCATATGAGCTGCTATTACTGAAAATGATGTCGTCAAGCGCACCCGTTGTTGTACGAAAAACTGACTATTTACAAACCGCCTAAGGCTCAAAGTCTTTGGCGGTTTTTATTGCTTTGATTTCTGCATTGATATTGGCTAGTAGCGGGCGCGCACTATTGCTTTGTGCTGTGGCTTGCAGGTTTTCCGTCAATTGCTTGGCCTGCGTCAGTGATGTCAACGCACTCTCATAGCGACCATTCCAGAGCTGATCGTAGCTGCGATAACGCAATGCGTTGATCGTTGCAATATTAGCCAGTTGTGGTGACGTTGCGGTTTTAGCGAGCTTTTCATTAGCAAGCTGCAAACTTTGCCATGCATAGCGATCGCTTGGTTGCTGCTCTGTGAGTGGTTTTAGCAGTACTTGTGCCCTTGATGGCTGATTGCTATTGGTCAGTGCTTCCGCCAAATACAGACGCAAGTCACGGCGCTCAGGATACAGACGCTGCTGACTCTCTAAAATATCTGCAGCTTGTTGCCATTTGCCTTGTTCACTTAAAAGCTGACTATGAGTAATCGACAGCAAAGGTTCTAGGCTTTGACGCTGCGTATTTGGGAGTTTATGTATCTCAGTCAATACCTCATTAGCCTCTTTGATACGCTGCTGTTCTCCATACCAGCTTACTAAGGCAAGTTTGGCACCCAGACTATTTTTAGCAGCGGTTGTGAGCGTCACTTCAGAAGCATGTTTGCCAGTAACTTGTACACGCCAATAGAGCAAATCAAACAAGGCTTGATGGCGCTGCTGCTGGCTCAATGACAGTGTGGGATACTGCCCAGCACGGCTCTGCGACTCACTCAGTCGCTCATCACTGAGCGGGTGCGAGCGCACAAAGCTTGGTAAAAAGCGATTTTCAACCTGATTGAGCTGGCTTTGTTGATTCATCGTGGCAAAAAACCGTGGCATTGCCCGAGGGTCATAGCCTGCCTGAGTCATGATTTGCATCCCTACTCGGTCGGCCTCGCGCTCGTTGTTACGGCTAAAAGCCATGCTGCTATTCATAGAAGCTGTCTGGCTACCCGCCATTACAGCCGCCGCCGCATCACCATCGACTGCTGATGCGGCAATCGCAGCCAACATACCGCCTACTTGCATCAGTAAGGCTTTTTTGCGCTCGTCTGCGCTGTGCTCATAGTGACGTTGACTGATGTGCGCGACTTCATGGGCGATGACACTTGCCAGCTCATCCATACTTTTGGCAGCCAATATCGTCCCTGTATTGATCCCGATGACTCCGCCAGGTGCCGCAAAAGCATTGATGCTGGGATTATCAAGAATAACTAAGCCAAGTGGTGCTTGCTGACGGGCTTGCGCATTCAATCGCCACGTCATGTCTTTTACCGTTTCTTGCACCCAAGGGTCGTGCTCCATTTTGACCCGACCATTGATGTTCTGTAATGACCACTCACCCAGCATTTTGTTTTGATACTGCTCAGCAAAGCTCAGTCCTTGCCCGCGCAAATTGGGTAGCTCTAACGATTGTGACTCTACTGTTTGCCATGAATGATTGGCAAATGGCATAGCTTGGCTATCATCACCATCCTTGCTATGAGCACTTGTAGCAATTACCAGCAGTGTCACTGACAGTCCGATTTTGATACTATTTGAAAAAGATAAAACCACAGAGTTGCGGCTATCTGTTTGCCCAAATAGTTTAGATAGCGAGCTTTCCGACAGCTTATTTAACGAATGGCTGGTGGCTTTAATAAGTCGTGGCGGTCTATTAGCGTGGTACAAATTCGTATCCTATCAGATTGTTGACGACGTCTTTTTGACTATACGAGCTTGTTTGTATAAGGTCAATTCTACTATGTGCTTAGCTACCAATCACTCAGCCACCCGTCACGATTGTGCAACATGACTGTGTGATTCTAATGAACCGAACATGGCGTTGATTATATTCAAATGCAATTATACATCGGCTATTTGGTATAATGGTTAAACACAATAATAGTAAGCTCATGGTTTCCGTAAATAGATTGACGATAATCAAAATAATTGTTTGAGCCTTTTTTGATAAAGAAACCGAAATATTGATACTTGTAAGGTTTGTATTATGTCCGCTGATAGCCAATTACCCATCAAACGTGCATCACACTCTATTTACTTATCAGCGAGCTTATCCGATCCAGAACAGCAAGAGATCAATCATCTGTTAGACTTGTTGCCAGTAGAGAATGGTGGCCCAGATGTTGGCACTGAGACGAAAATAGATGAAGAGCAACCTTTACTAAATATCAAGCGTTTCGTCGATGGTCGCGGGCTTGCATGCCCCATGCCACTGCTGAAAACCAAGGTTGCGTTACGCGATGTAGCCGCTGGTGACTCATTATATGTGGTCGCGACGGATCCCAACTCACAAGCTGATATCACAGCGTTTTGTCGTCAGAGTCAGCAAACACAAACGAGCGACTACTTAGCGTTAATCGTCAACGAAGTTACTGATTTGTCAGGCAATAGCACATCATTGCAGCGTTTCGCTACAATATATCACTTCATCATTACCAAAACTGATAGCAACTAAACGCTGCTGTCCTTTACAATTACAACTATAGAGATTTTTATCTGACTATTTGCTTAACTATTTAACCAAGGTCAAGAATATGGCTACTACTACTTCTGATGCTGCGAATGCGAATAAAAAAGACAGTACAGCTCCTATAAAAAACGATGCGCGCGATGCTGCACTAAAGGCAGCTGCACAGCGCCCACCTTATGACGCCAGTACGTTAGGCAATACCAGTACGCGTGATTTGGTGCCAGCAATGCCAACCCATTTGTCAGCGCCAGGGGTCAATTTGGGTGCGTACATCAATACCGTTCATCAAATCCCTATCTTGACTACTGTACAAGAGCAAGAACTTGCCCATCGCTATTATGATGAAGGTGATGTCGAAGCAGCACGTCTGCTGGTGATGTCACATCTGCGTTTTGTCATTCATATTGCACGTAGCTACTCAGGTTATGGACTGCCACAAGCTGATTTAATCCAAGAAGGTAATCTTGGATTGATGAAGGCGGTCAAACGTTTCGATCCCAATAAAGGTGTGCGCTTGGTGTCTTTTGCCGTACATTGGATCAAAGCTGAAATTCACGAATTTGTCATCCGTAACTGGCGTATCGTAAAAGTTGCGACCACCAAAGCACATCGCAAGTTATTCTTTAATTTACGTAGTTTAAAGAAAACCAACAATCAGCTCACGCTAGAAGAAGCAGACGCGATTGCCAAAGACTTGAATGTTACGCGCAAGCAAGTGCTCGAGATGGAGTCACGCCTGACTTCTTATGATGCCTCATTTGAAGCACAGTCAAGTGACGATGATGATGGTCGTTATGCACCGCAGCTGTTTTTGGAAGATGGCATCGATCCTGCTGAGCAGTTGGAAGAAGAAGACTGGGAAGAAAATAACTCGTCAGCGTTGATCGCGGCTATGGGAACATTGGACGATCGCTCACGTGATATCGTCGAGCAGCGCTGGCTTTCTGAGCAAAAATCCACTTTGCACGAGCTGGCAGCAGTTTACTCTATCTCGGCTGAGCGTGTCCGTCAGATCGAAAAAAACGCGATGGATAAAATTCGTGATGCCATGACCATTGATAGCGTGATCTTGCCAGATGACATTCAGTAGCTCTAAAAAAATACGAGTTTTGCCATGCTAAATTGGATCGGTATTGCCGCCATTAATATGGCTATTGCTGTCGCTTTGGGCGCATTTGGTGCTCATGGTTTAGAGAATATTGTCAGCGCACAACAGCTTGAATGGTGGCATACCGCGACGCTGTATTTGTTCATACATGCGCTGGGTCTATTAGTTGTGGGCTTACTGATACGCTTAAAATATACCACTCAAACTACGGCTTGGTTATTGCAAATCGGTATTATTATATTTGCTGGTAGTATGTATGCCATGACGCTTGGAGCACCGCGCTGGTTTGGCGCGATTACGCCCATTGGCGGGGTCCTTATGATTGCAGGTTGGTTATGGCTTGCTATCTCTACATTTCGATTTGAGAACTCAATGGATTAATCCATTCTACTCATACCTGCCGAAAGTTGATTGATATTATGAGTATAGATAAAAATAAGTCACCCATAATATTGAAAGCAGCTATATTGCGGTTGATACAAGAGGAAGGCTGATACAAGGAATCTCAAATTATTAAGGAGGATTTTATATGAGCACTATTAGTGTTAATGGTAAAAACTTACAAACCACCCATCAGACAGTGCAGTTGGTCATCAATGAACTTGGACTCAGTCAAGGACGCTATGCCGTCGAAGTAGATGGTGAGCTGATACCAAAGAGTGAGCTGGCTCAATTGCGTATTGAAGAAGGTATGAACATCGAAGTCGTACAGGCTGTGGGCGGAGGCTGATTTTTTATTTTTCAGTCTATTATTAGCTTTTATGAGTTATGAAGTCCTGATCGCAGTATTAAAGACGTACTAAAAAAGACCTCAACGTGTCAAACGTTCGAGGTCTTTTTTCTTTGGTAAATCACCAATGAATGAAATAGCTGTTTGTCGAATTTCTTATTTTTTAGCTTGTTCAGACGCTTTTGATGATCTGATTGCCCCCTTAATCAACGTGATTCAAACGTATCATTAAGCTGCTGGTACTGCTTCAGCAGGAGTGGTGTCTTGATAGCGCTCATCACGCCCAGCACCCTGAGTCTTTTTGCGCTCTTGACGGGTTTTGTACTTGCGTACTTGTCTATCAAGTTTGTCTGCCATCTCGTTAATGGCTTTATACATATCATCTTCTAATGCTTGGACAAACATTTCTTGACCTGAGACGCGCATAATTGCTTCAGCTTTATGGCTTTTTTTACCGCCATCATTTGCGCCACTATTGTCTAGCGATAATATCACTTTAATACTCTGTATCTGATCAAAGTGTCGCTCTACTTTTTCAAGCTTTTCACGAACTGCTGTGTCCATAGCTTCGGTAACACTGATATGGTGACCACTGATAGAAACATTCATATTATTGTCCTTGTATTTGTGACTTACATTCAACAGATGAAGTCGCATTCCTGCTCTTATCATCCTGCCTTACCAATAACTTATCTAATGCCTCTAGTAAGATTTCGACATATCCTTTTATCGTCTCCTTTATTCATTACAAGTAAATACTATAGATTGGCACTTAGATTTCGTTGTTGGTATGACTCTAATTTGTCATGAAAGAGAGATAGTAGCAAGACGTTAAATTGTAATTAAGTGTAACAATAGCTGTTGTTTCCATTATGTTTCTATATAATCAAAAAATTTTATTTTTTATATCTTGTCACAGAAATATCAATGATTACTCAAAATTGTTGCAGATGGCTGTATTTAAACGATTAATACTTCTGTTTGCGCTGAGTAGATGAGCCAATATTCATGGCTTCACGATATTTGGCAACTGTTCTTCTGGCAATATCGATACCGTCTGCCAATAATTCTTTTTGAATACGGCTATCCGATAGCGGTTTTTTGGGATCTTCATCAGCGATTAGTTTTTTAATCATGGCACTGATGGCCGTTGATGAGATATCGCCATCCGAACTGCTGACGTGAGAAGAAAAAAAGTGCTTTAGTGGAAATAGTCCTTGCGGTGTCAAAATCGTCTTACTGGTCGTGAGACGTGAAACGGTGGACTCGTGTAGATTTACTTCTTCTGCGATTGCCTTTAGAATAAGTGGTTGCATGGCCGTCGCACCGTGCTGCAAAAACTCCTGCTGATAACGCACAATACTGGTTGCTACTTTTAATAGGTTTTGGTTGCGCTCTTCGATACTGCGGATAAAGAGGCGCGCATCGGTGAGGTTTTCACGTAGATATTGGTTGTCCGGACTGTCATCACCGCGTTTGACTAAATTGGCATATTCTTGGTTTACTCGCAGCTTCGGCAAGGTGTCAGGATTGAGGCGTACATGCCAACCGTCTTCTAATGCCTCAGTATTGGCAGTGGCTTTACGACTCCTAATGGGTGTGACTAATACATCTGGAATGTCGTAACTGTCGGGCTGCTGGGTATAATCAGGCTGGTTGATCTGAAAGAGTAATCCGGGTGAAGGGTTTAAGGTGCGCAGTAAGTTAAGCGCAGGGGTGATGTTCTCAGGGGCAAGGCCTGTCCGTTCAGTAAGCGCTTTGATATTGTTACTCACCAAAAGCTCGCCGGCTGTTAGCAGCGCTTTTGCTTCTTTGAGATATGCAGTATTGGCGTCTAGCTTGGACAACTGAATCGCTAGGCACTCACTCAAATGACGTGCGCCAACGCCAATCGGATCGCAAGATTGGATCATACGCAATACGGCCATGACCTCGTCGTACTCAACGCGTTCATCCCACTGATAAAAGTTGGCCATGGTATCAAAGCTCTGTAGCAGCTCATCGATATCAATTCGTATGAATCCCATGTCATCCATAGAGTCCATCAAATACTCTGCAATCAATGTGTCCGCTTCTGATAGGCGCTTAAAGTTGAGCTGCCAACGTACGTGATCTTGGATAGTCGACGAAGTACCGCCCTGATAACTATCAAAATCCTCATCGCCTCTATTATTGCCTGCGCCTGTTGATGTCGAAGCGTAATTCTCTTTATCAAAGCTGCTAGCATCGAAGCTATCAGTGTCAAAACTGCTATCACTATCCATCG
This sequence comes from Psychrobacter sp. C 20.9, assembly GCF_001921765.1. Lineage (NCBI taxonomy): Bacteria > Pseudomonadati > Pseudomonadota > Gammaproteobacteria > Moraxellales > Moraxellaceae > Psychrobacter > Psychrobacter sp. C 20.9. The sequence goes on from NZ_MRYC01000001.1 coordinate 79,665, forward strand.
CTCCATCATCAATACGAGATTGCTGCAGTTTCTCCCAGCTGTCAGTGCTATCGTCACCATAGTCTGTATGGTTATCAGATCCTGCGCTAGATGCGTCACTGCTGCTTTGGTTCCAGCTATCAAGTGTTAATGACTCGCTTAGCTCATCTGCTCTATCGTCACGGTTATTCTCGTACTCGTCATCATCCTCTTCGATACGTTCAAGCAGCGGATTACTATCCAGTTTGGCTTGAACCTCTTGTGCGAGCTCAAGACTAGAGAGCTGCAGCAATTTAATGGCTTGCTGCATTTGCGGTGTCAGTTTTTGTGAAGTACTTAGCGTGCTCGCCAATCCGAACGACATACTCATGGGCGGCTTATTACACTCCAGTCTTGGTCATATTGTATTTATTTTGCCAATTAAGGCGATGATGTCACCTTAACAGGACATGACGATAGCATTTTTTATCACAATTTTGCTACGATAATTTATATCCTATCCAGATACGATTGGTATGTTTGTGATACAAATTTAGCATGTTTGCCTTAATAACCAACCGATAACTATGAATGGTTTGTTCAGCGTCATCAACATTTTATAATAAAAAACGTCATAAAAAATTGTCATGAGCAGCCATCAAGACTTACCCGTCACGGAGAATATTGTCATGACTGACACAACAATGCCCTCTCAATTTAGCACAGCTGCCATTCAAATGAACAGTCAGCAAGACATCGATAGCAATTTAGCGAATATAAAAGCGGCGATCATTGATGCCAAATCGCAAGGTGCTGAACTCGTTGTCGTACCTGAAAACTGCTGTAGCATGGGTCAGCAGTTTGCGACTGCAGAGCGTTTTGACGCGCTATCAGCGACGATGGCAGAGTATGCCCGCACTCATAATATATATCTACTGGCAGGCTCACTGCCTTGCCCTTATCGGCCTGATGGCATGGTCGTTCCTGATGGTCGGCTGCGCCAAGTTAGTCAATTGTTTGCGCCAGACGGGTCGCGAGTGGCACGATACGATAAAATTCATCTGTTCACCGCGACCGTGGCCGACAAGCAAGGCAGCTACAATGAAGCGGCGACGTTTGAGCCGGGCACGCAGACCGTGGTTGCGCCTCTTGAGTCCGGCGACGCTGTCTATCAGTTGGGTATGATGGTCTGTTTTGATTTGCGCTTTCCTGCTCTAGCGCAGCGCTTAAGTCAAGCAGGTGCTGATATATTAAGCGCACCGTCTGCTTTTACTTATCTGACTGGACAAGCGCATTGGTCGCTATTGTTACAGGCACGTGCTTTGGACAGTCAGTGCATGGTGATCGGGGCAGCACAGGGCGGCGATCATGCATATAAAAATGGCAATACTCGCCAGACGTGGGGACATACTACCATTACTGCTTTTGATGGCAGCGTTATTGCGAGCCATGATAGCAGTGAGCTAAATCTGTCTACGACATCTGACATAGATAAAGGATACGCCATCGTCATGGCATCATTAGACAAGCAAGCTCAAGTGCAAGGTCGACAGAAATTACCTATCTTTGATTGTCATCGTTTGGCATAACTTAAGAAGTAACATAGATTGCTTAAACCGTAGATTGCTTAAACCATAGATTACTTAATTAGGTAGGATTTTCATCATTTTGAGTGTGGGTGGCTCGTGGATGGGCGCGATCATAGACTTGTGTTAATTTGGCAAAATCAACGTGAGTATAAATTTGCGTGGTGCTAATATCACTATGCCCGAGCATCTCTTGTACGGCGCGCAAGTCACCACTGCCTGACAGCATATGTGATGCAAAACAATGACGCAGTAGATGTGGATACATGTTTTGGGCAATACCCGCGCGAGTAGCAGCAACTTTTAAGCGCTGTTGCACTGCCCGTGTTGATAATCTGGTGCCGAGCTTTTCACTGATGAACAATGCGCTATCCATCTGCTCTACCCATAGGTTACGATGTGGTAGGTAACGATTAATCGCTTCTGCAGCCTTTATCCCTAATGGCACTAGGCGTGTTTTATTCCCCTTACCCGTGACTCGTACCCGTAAGTCAGACAAATCTACATCTGCCATATCGAGTGCAACCAACTCGCCAACACGCAAGCCACTACTATAGAGCAATTCGAACATAGCCTTGTCACGCAACCATAAGCGCGCTTGCTCTGGCGTATCAGGAATCTCTTGATCGAGTAGCTGAGTCAGTAAATCGACATCAGCGATAGAAGGCAGCGGTCTAGGACTACGCTTCAGCTGATAGCCAGTGGTTGGGTTGATACGTGCTAGCGCTTCTTCAATCATCCAACCATAAAAATGCCGAATCGCAGACAACTCTTGCTGAACACTGGCAAGCGCTAGCTTGTCTTCATCAAGACGTTGACTGATATGCTGGGCCAGTTGCCGTTTATCACAGCGCGTCCACGTTAGACGCTTACCACGCAAAAATAACGCCAGTTGATTTAAACCAGCGAAATAAGCGGTCAGAGTATGCGGCGAATGGTTGCGCACAGACAGCGTATTGAGCCAACGATGCACAGGTGCGAGTAGCTCTCGCAATGCAGCGTCTGACTCTATAGTGGCGGCCAGCTCAGTAGATAGCCAAGGTGCTGAGCTCGCCGCCTGACTATCGTTATTTGTAGACATAACCATATTAGAACCATCCTTGGTATTTATACGATTGGCCTAACAACCGTTATCAGCCTTCAGCATTGGGTTTAAGACCCGCTTGTGCCATCAGTCCATCTGGACTAAATACACCTTCATAGACGAAAGCGGTCGGACCTGTCATCGTAACTGAATAACCTGGCTGCCATTTGATAATCATGCTGCCACCATATAGCTGCGCGCGCACTTCTTCGCCTTCATCGAGCCAGCCCTCTCTTATACCGACTGCAACTGCTGCACAGGCGCCCGTGCCGCAAGCTTGCGTCTCGCCCACGCCGCGCTCATACACACGCAGACGAATATGACGCTGGTTCATCACTTGCATAAAGCCCACGTTGACGCGATCTGGGAACGCTGGATGAGACTCAATGGCTTTGCCTAACGTCTCAACCTCAGCGTCCAGCACGTCATCAACTTTGATAACGGCATGTGGGTTGCCCATATTGGCGACATATAGCTGTACAGGTGTGCCATTGACATCGAGGTGATAAGTGTTTTGGATTTTGGTCGTGGCTCTTGGGCTAAAGGGAATCTCATTTGGCTCAAACTTGGGCTTACCCATATCAACCTCTACCCAACCAAACCGATCAGTGGTCAAAGAGATAATGCCGCTCGCCGTCTCAACCCGTAGACGCTGCTTAAATGACAGTTTACGTGCTTGCACAAAACGGGCAAAACAGCGCGCACCATTGCCGCATTGCTCCACCTCGGTGCCATCCGTGTTAAAAATACGGTAACTAAAATCAACATCGGGGCGCATCGGTGGCTCGACCACAAGCAGTTGATCAAAGCCAATACCTAGGTGGCGATCTCCCAATAACTCTACCAACTCCTTGGTCAAATCTAAGCGCTGGGTCACCAAATCGATAACCATAAAATCATTGCCCAGCCCATGCATTTTAGTAAATTCTATTAGCATATCTTTGATGTCCTATCCTATTTTTATGTATGGCTTATATTAGCACGCTGTCAGATACAATCATAATTATCACCGCTATCAAATACTAACTTATCGTTATACCTCAAACTCGATATACCCCATTCGAGTTTGCCATAAAAAACCCACCGTTATTATCTCGGTGGGTTTTATTTATTATGCAAAAACAGTGTCAGTGTTGGCAGGTTGGCGGCTTTATTTATCCTGCCACAGTATTTCGTCAGCATACAATGCTTCAACCGTTTCACGTTTGCGGATGAGCTGATGTTTATTGCCTGATACCATCACTTCGCTGGCACGCGGACGCGAGTTGTAATTACTACTCATAGTAAAGCCATAAGCCCCTGCGCCCGTCACTGCCAAGACAGCTCCTGCCTCTAATGACAGTAAGCGATCTTTTGCTAAAAAATCCCCTGTCTCACAAATCGCGCCAACAATGTCCCACGGCTTTGTACCATTTGTATCAATACCATCGCTCGGTAATGTACTTGGAATCACGGCCATTTCAGCTTGATATAAAGCAGGACGAATCAAGTCATTCATCGCAGCATCGACAATCGCAAAGTTCTTATGCTCAGTCGGCTTAAGTACATCGACTTGCGTCAATAGCACACCAGCATTGGCAACGATACTACGACCCGGCTCAAAGAATACGGTCAAACCAAGCTCGCTAAGCTTTGGTAATAAAGCCTCGGCAAACTCATCGATAGACACGGGCGTCTCATCAATATAACGCACGCCTAGACCACCACCCAAATCAATATGACGCAGCTCAATACTATTATCGCGCAGGCTATGTATCAGCTCAATGACTTTATCTAGTGCGGCGACAAACGGCGCGACTTCCGTCAACTGCGAGCCAATGTGACAATCAATACCAACGATATCAATATGCGATAAATCCGCCGCTTGCTGATAGACCGCTAAGGCGTCTTCGTGGGTAATACCAAACTTGTTGTCTTTAAGACCTGTTGAGATATACGGATGCGTCTTGGCATCGACATTTGGATTGACGCGTAATGAGATTGGCGCACGTTTATTCAGTGCTGCCGCTACCTCGTTGATCAAGGTCAGCTCACTAATCGACTCGACGTTAAAACAGCCAATACCTTGGGTCAGTGCGTATTCGATATCGCCGTAAGTTTTGCCAACACCTGAGAAGACAACGCGCGCTGCCGCTCCGCCTGCAGCCAGTACGCGCATCAGCTCACCACGAGAGACGATATCAAACCCAGCGCCTGCCTGCGCAAGCACTCCAAGCACCGCAAGATTCGAGTTTGCTTTTACCGCGTAGCATACCTGATGGTCGAGACTGGCAAAGCTATCGGTATAGGCTTGATAAACATCCAGTATCGCCTGCTTTGAGTAGACATAGCATGGCGTACCATATTGTTTTGCCAACTCATCAACACTAACCTGCTCCATATATAGCGCGTCGTCGCCATAGCTTAGCGCGGGCAGATGAGCGCTCAACGCTTTAGGATCAACATATAGACCGTGCTCAGTTTGGATAGTGACAGATTTGCCAGTAGCAACATCGGTTACGTCAGCAGGTAGTTCAGAATGACTCATATAAACATCTCTAATATAATCAGGGTATCAAGGGTAAGAATAAACATTAATAATCGTTAGGATCTGTACTCGGCTCGGGCAGTATTTGCTGCTCATCTAAATAGTCATTTTTTTGATAGGTATCATCATCAATACCAGCAAAAGCGGCATCTTGTGGTTTACTTGTACTACTCAGTACAGACGAGCTACCCTCTACCGTTTGGCTACTGGACTCTGGTAAGTACAAAGCGCCTTTTTGTCCGCAACCTGACAACCCTACCATCATCGCACTGCCAATCACTAAAGTAATAATGGCACGGCGACTGGCAAGTCTCCATAAGGCGATATGCCCAGTTTCTGATGAGCGAAGTATAGTAGACATAGAGTGGATCACCTGTGAGCGTGTAGCGGTGTAAGTGCGATTAAAAATCGTAATAAATAAAGAGCGAAAAAGGCAGCCCAAAAATGGCCAATATCAAAGTTTCAATCATAGCATTATGACACAAAGCTGTACGCATACTGAACAGCATTGGCCAATAAATTTGGCTCATAGTGGGGATTAGTTTGATGCTTTCATCATAATTTACTGACGGTATCGCTTTATAATTTGCGCATAAAAACATGTCTGATAGGTATTTAGACAATATTTCTTACAATTTTTGATATTCATAAGGCAGCTCTATAACAGCCAATAATCAATAGCTAAAGTACCTAGGAGCCACTAGCTATAACAGATGTATCAATATTTTTAACGCTTGATAGACACCAATTTTAAACCTTACCGTTATCGCGGTATAGCTACAAAAATATGTTACATTATACCGCGGCCTTACGGCTATGATGAGGCGCAGGCCTGCGATTCGGCGGTACTGCTATATAGTAATAAGATACAACCATCAGCCTCAGTATGACTAAGCTCGGCCATATATTTGTTTGATAGATCAGCATGGATATGGCTAATTTTGTGTTAAACACGATCAATCTATCATCAACTTAATATGAACATGATGCGATATCAGTGTCACTTTTATCATAGTAATCTGACGATATGATGATTTTCTACCTATAAAAACCCACCTATAAAAACCAATCTAAGGATAGAGTATGAGCGCCAGCCTAACGACCACTTTTGATGATAAGAACTCTGAAACATCAACCCTGACCAGCCCAACTTTGGTTTTAAACTGCGGCTCGTCTTCCATCAAATACGCGTTGATTAGCGATGACAACTCTACTCGTATCACCGGTCTTGCCGAAAACTTAGGTCTCGATACGGCTCGTATCAAGCACACGACCTTAAACGGTGAAAAACTTGAAATCTCTATCCCTGGTGGTCGCCATAAGCTGGCACTACAAAAAATCCTTGAGCTACTAGAGCAGTATCATTTCATCGCCGTCGGTCATCGTGTGGTACATGGTGGTCGCGAATATTCTAAGGCCGTTCGCGTTGATGAGCATGCGTTAGAAGAAGTAAAGCGCCTCAAGATACTAGCTCCGCTACACAACCCTGCAAATGCGCTGGGTATCGAAGCGGTTCAGGCGATCTATCCTGATATGCCGCAAGTGGTGGTGTTTGACACTGCCTTTCACCAAACCATGCCACCCGTTGCTTTTCGCTATGCGCTACCAAAGTATCTGTACGAAGAGCATAAAATCCGTCGCTATGGTTTTCATGGGACATCTCACGCCTATGTCTCAGAGCGTGCCAGCCAAATCACTGAGGCAAAAGGCCCGCATGGTTGGTTGACCGCGCATTTGGGTAATGGTTGCTCAATCGCGGCGGTATATGATGGCAAGAGTCTCGATACCAGCATGGGACTGACCCCACTTGAGGGGCTGATGATGGGTACGCGCAGTGGTGATGTGGATCCTAGCTTGCACATGCATCTGAAGCGTCAGCTCGATATGAGCTTAGAAGAGACCGACAAAATGCTCAATAATGACAGCGGTCTACTCGGCATCTCAGGACTGTCTAACGACTTGCGTACCATCGAGCAAGCAGCCAGTGAAGGTCACGAAGATGCCAAGCTCGCTATCGAGATGTTCTGCTATCGTGCTGGTAAATATCTGGCCAGCCTTAGCTGTGCGCTACCAGAGTTTACCGGTATTGTCTTTACTGGCGGTATCGGTGAGAACTCCGACATTACACGTACCAAAATCCTGGCAGTGATGCGTCATTTCGGTATCAAAATAGATGCTGACAAAAATGCCAGTTTGGTTCGTGGTAAAGAAGGCAGCTTCCACGCAGATGACAGCAGTATCGAGTTATGGGTCGTCCCAACTGATGAAGAGTGCCGTATTGCTCAAGAGACTCGTCAGGCATTGAATTTAATATAAGCGTGAGCGTGTTTGATAAGCCATATCTATATAATTAACATTTGCTATAAGGCTATGGCGTACATACTCAGCACATTGCTCATTCTGCCAAGGATGAATTGAACTTAATAATAAAATAAACCGTAGGATACACTATGCAGACCATTTTACTTGTTCCCATTAGCCGCGGTATCGGTGTGACATCAGCCGCGCTTGGACTGATTCGCGCCTTTGATTATAACGGTATCAAAGCGGGCTTTATGAAGCCGTTTTTGCAAGACGATACCCTAGATAAGCAGCATAGCTTAGACAGCTCAAGCGCATTGACCATGCATGCCTTTGGTCTAAAGCCGCCCAAATCGATCAGCCGTCAGCACGTCGAGCGGATGTTGGGCGATGGCAACCTTGATGATTTGATGGAAGAAGTGATTGCCAATTATCACACAATAGATGATGGCCCTGACGTCATCATCTGTGAAGGTCTGGTGCCGACCACTGAGACCTCTTACGCCTCACAAATCAACCGCGCCCTCGCCCATGCTTTAGATGCCAAGATTATATTTGTTGGTGCCGCTGATATCGGTCAACCAGCGGCGTTGGCGGACAAGCTTGATGTGCATGCGCGCGAGTTCGGCGGTGTCATGGATGCACGTACGCTTGGCGTGATATTGATGCGGGTACAAGACGTGCCTAATACCTTTGAAAATCAACCAGTCGCTCCGGGTGAGGCGGTCGTCAGCTTAGATCCAACCTTTTTGCAAGAAGTGCAGCGTCTATCGCCTTCGTTCAATACCGACGCGTTTCGCCTCATCGGCGTGGTGCCCTTTAGCGATTCGTTGTCTGTACCGCGCACTTGGGACATTGCCACCGAGCTTGATGCCACTTGGCTTAACGTTGGTGAAGCAAAAACACGTCGTATCAATCGCATCAGTCTAACGGCGCGCTCAGTCGCTCGTGTCAATCAAGTGTTCAAACGTGGTACGTTGATGGTGGTCCCTGGTGACCGCGATGACTTGCTATTGGCCGCAGGATTGGCCTGTATCAATGGTATTCCGCTGGCAGGATTGGTCTTGACAGGTGGTATCCTACCAAGCGAGACCGTAACGGAGCTGTGGCAGTCGGCGCTCAAAACGGGCATCCCTATCATGAGCGTCGAGAGTGACAGCTATCAAACGGTACAGAGCCTTGTCCATATGAGCTCAGAGATTCCAAGTGATGACACCGATCGCGCTGAAGAAGTAGCGCGTTATGTCGCTGCCCATTTGGATTTGAGCTGGATTAAAGAATACTTTAGCCGTAATCATGAACCGCGCTTGTCCCCATCGGCGTTTCGCCATCAGTTGGTCAAAAAATCACAGCACGCTAAAAAACGTATCGTATTGCCAGAAGGTTCTGAACCACGTACCGTCGAAGCGGCCTGTATCTGTCAGAGCCGCGGTATCGCCGACTGCGTACTGCTAGCTAAGCGTAGCGATGTCGAGCAAGTCGCCAAAAATCGCGATTTGACGTTGCCAGAAGGTCTAGAAATCATCGACCCTGACACCCTTGATATGAGCAAATATATCGCTGCTGTCGTTGAGCGCCGTAAAGGCAAGACTGGCGCAGACGTCGCCGCTGAATATCTAAAAGATACGGTGTATCTTGGCACCATCATGCTACACCTAGATGAGGTCGACGGTCTGGTTTCAGGTGCGATTCATACCACTGCCAATACCGTACGCCCAGCGTTTCAATTAATCAAAACCGCGCCGCAGTACTCGCTCGTATCGTCCGTGTTCTTTATGCTGTTGCCTGAGCAAGTGGTTGTCTATGGTGACTGTGCGATCAATCCTGATCCGAATGCTGAAGAGTTGGCAGAAATTGCCATTCAATCGGCACAGTCTGCTGCTGCCTTTGGTATCGATCCAAAAGTCGCGATGATCAGCTATTCTACGGGCTCATCAGGCGCAGGCGCGGATGTCGAAAAAGTCGCTCGTGCCACCCAAATCGTCCGTGAGCGTGCGCCGAACCTCAAAGTCGACGGCCCACTACAATATGATGCCGCCTCGGTCATGAGTGTGGGTAAACAAAAAGCGCCTGACTCTCCTGTCGCAGGTCAAGCCAACGTCTTTATTTTCCCTGATCTCAATACTGGTAACACCACGTATAAAGCGGTGCAGCGTAGCGCCAATGTCATCAGCGTTGGACCGATGCTGCAAGGTTTGAATAAGCCAGTCAATGACTTATCGCGTGGCGCACTCGTTGATGATATCGTCTATACCATCGCGCTAACTGCTATCCAAGCGTATAGCGATTTGATTTAATCGCTATACGATTTGCCAATCAAAGTCCGTTATACCGCCGACTATCATCATGATGGTCGGTTTTTTATTGGTGCTGTGGTGGTATAGTCAAAGCATCTCAAAAACGATACGGTACTGCTAATGTCAATTTTTGCAGCCTCTGTCTGCGCAGGCACAGCAAGCAAAAAAATTGATTTAACAGTGCATAATGTAGCGGTATTAATTTTCACTGACTATAGGTGGTGATAGATAGTGATGACAGATACTCGCCCGCCCTCTACAATAGCGCTATGATTCAGTTAATATAAAAAGGTTAGCGGATAAAAGAGTAAGGTGTATTGATACCAACAGATACTTCATCTCTTTTTACGCATTTATTTATGCCAAATACGAGCAATAACTCTCACGAAAAGATCTCTGCCCCTGCCATCCGTGCCTATCTTGGCGGCTCGTTTGATCCGGTACATAATGGTCACCTAGAAGTGGCTCTACACGTCTATCAGGACTTGTTGCCAATCGCAAAGCAGCAAAACCGCCCCTTGCACGTGTCATTATTACCCAATGCGCGCTCGCCATTTAAAACGCAGAGCACTGACCCTAAACACCGCTTAGCCATGTTGCAGCTCGCAATGCAAGACACACCGATACAAATTAATGAGCTGGAGCTATGGCAAACGCCGCCTGTCTATACGATTGATAGTGTGCGCTCACTCAAACAGCAGTATCCTAATGACTGTTTGATATTTATCATGGGTATGGACAGCGCGCGCAGTTTGGATAAATGGAAAGACGGGTTAGGACTCACTGATTATGTCAATCTGTGGGTGTTTAATCGTGAGGATAGCGATGATATTAATGATAAAATTTCTGCCAGTACGACATCATTTGAAAACCCTATATCGACCTCGCAATATCTGGCAACCTTGCAATCGCAACTGCCGCTACCTTTACAATCACATGTAACCGACTCACCGATTGAGCTATTCACTCCAATTGCTCGATGCTTGGTAGATAGCTTAGAAACAGATAGCACTGACTTGAAAAGCGCTATGAAAGGACACATTTATATAGATACGCGACCGATCACTGCCGTATCAAGCACGCAAATACGCGAGCAACTACACATATTGGCGACTGAAACAAATAAAATGCCCGTCACTGACAGGCAAATCGCATCTATCGCACCAATAAATGATATTATGAGCAATACTCACCCCAATTCATTAGCTAAATGGCTCAATCCTGCCGTTTATCACTATATTATCGCCCATCAGCTATATTCTGCTGCTCAATTCCGTTAAAATCGCCTTATCTATGTCATTTTGCCTATCCTGTCTCTATACGTGACTGACGACATATGATCAGTCGAATCAGACAAATTGACGTTTTACCCCTTTATTTTTAATAGTTACGATTGAAGAGATTAAAATTTATGATCAACACCATGACCGAAGAACGCTTAACCGTGTGCTTAAACATTATACAAAGCGCGCTAGATGATATGAAAGCAAAGAACATCACTGTAATGAATGTAGAAGACTTAACTGACGTCACCGAGCGTATCGTCATCGCTGATGGTACCTCAAAACGTCATGTACGCGCGATGGCGGATAGCGTCGGCGCTGAAGCCAAACAAGCGGGCTTTATGCCGCTTGGCCGTGAAGGCGGTATCGACTCTGACTGGACGTTGATTGACTTGGGCGCGGTTGTCGTTCATATCATGACCCCGCAAGCGCGTGAGTTCTATGACTTAGAAGGCCTATGGTCATCACCGGATCAATTGGCTGAGCTGGTCGCCACACCGCGTGAAAAGAAAACCGCTGGTCGTCGCAACAAGAACAAATAAGATTATTGAGTACAATAATCGCGTCATACTAAAAGCATGAGATCAAAAGACCAGAATAACAATTCTGGTCTTTTTTTGTGCCGATATTTAGACATATCTGCAATGATAAACAGCCATTAGAATGGATAATTGTCGGATAGATTGTTATCATCCTTACCACTATTGCTGCGCAAATTTTGTCCTGCGCTCGCCTACTATTAAGGATTGCCCATGTCTGCTACTCACCGCTCAAACCCTGAGATTAACCTACCCTTGCATGTGGCAAACTTAGTATGTGTCCGCGCAGGCAAAGCCATGCCGTTCACTCGTGAAGAAATGAGCGCCATCGATAAAGCGCCCATTACAGCACCCGTCGCCGTCAATTTTATGGGATTGACCACTGACGAGCAAGCCGATCGCAAACATCATGGCGGCCCACTCAAAGCCGTACATCAACTGCCAACGGCCACTTATGAAAAAATCAATACTGAGTTTGATCTAAAAGTACGTGTCGGTACGCTCGGAGAAAACCTCACCACTGAAGCCGTTGATGGCTTGCCTGAGATGGATGAGTCTAACGTCTGTATTGGCGACGTTTATCAGTATGGTGAAATAGAGGACACTGAAAGCGTGCAGCTGCGCATCGTCCAACCGCGCCGCCCGTGCTACAAAATCAACGACCAAATCGGCCAATTTACCAAAGTGCCCAATATTGCAGCATGGGTCAGCAAGCAAGGTATCTCAGGCTGGTATTTTCAAGTGGTGCGTGATGGCATCATTAACGCTGATTTGCCAGTCTACTTGATACAACGTCCTTATCCATTTGCCACGCTTGAGACACTGTGGCAGTTGTCTAATTCAAAAGAAAAGTTTGACGCTGAGGTGATTGAGCCGTGGCTCGCGATTGAGTGTTTGGAGGCGAGTTGGAAAAAGGTGTTGGCAAAAAAAATTAAAAGAGGCTGAATACAATCAGCAAAATCTCTAGACATCATCTGATAATAGGCGCTTAAAATATAAGTGGACAGCGACATATACCCTTTATCTACACAGAGCATTTCATGGTAAAAAACATCTTCTTAGCACTTGGCTTAACTCTGCCTTTAATTGGCTGCGTGACTACGACCTCACCAGTCGCAACGACCAAAAATTATAGCGTCGACAGCGATACCTATCAATCGACTGGCAAAAGCCAGCGTATCAAAACCATTGTCCTACACTACACAGTCTCAGATAATGAGCGCTCAATCAAAACATTGACCACGGGCAATGTGAGCGTGCATTACTTAATCTTGGACAAGAACGATGATAAAATTTATAACCTCGTACCAGAGTCTGAGCGCGCGTGGCATGCAGGCGAAGGTGGCTTTTCAGGTCGAACCATCCTCAATGATACGTCTATTGGCATCGAAATCGTCAATGCAGGAATCAAGCCTGAATATCGAGACGCGCTAAAGAATGGCGATATGGATTACCATCCTTATGAGCATTATGTGGCGTTTGATGGATTGCAGATTAAAAAGGTCGCACAACTGGTGCAAGATATCGCTAGACGCTATGACATCTCACCAAAAAACATCATCGGTCATGCAGATATGGCACCCTCGCGCAAGATCGATCCAGGTGCCAAATTCCCGTGGGAGCGACTGTATAAAGAGTACGGTATCGGCGCTTGGTATAATGAAGCGGACAAGCAAGAAATTATGAATCGGCGTACCTTGGTCGCGCCAAGCGTGCAGGAGATCAAGCAAGCTTTTCGCAAATACGGCTATCAAATCAATAATAGCGACGAGTGGGACAAGCCCAGTCGCGATGTCATCTATGCGTTTCAGCTGCATTTCAGACCGCAGCAGCCAACCGGTAATATGGATAGCGAGACCTATGCGATATTGCAGGCGCTCAATATGAAGTATGCTAGTCGGGATGATTTTTATTGAAGCGATACAAATATAGGCAGTTTAAAAAGATAATTGGCGCGACTGGCATGAATTTTTCGCAGCCTCTGTCAGCGTAGACACAGCCCGCCAGAAAATTCATACCAGTCAAGCGTGATAACATAAGGTCTATGTTTTATTATCGGACATAACAACAATGAAAAAGGACATATTATGAGCACCCTATTTAGTGTCAATTTAAACAAACTCGCCTTAATCAGAAACTCTCGCGGCACAGATTATCCCAATCTGCTGTACTTCGTGAAGAAGCTGATTGATCTGGGTGTCAAAGGCTTTACTGTACATCCGCGACCTGATGAACGTCATATCAGATACCAAGATGTCTATGATATCAGTGCCTTTTTAAAAGACTATCCAGAGATTGAGTTCAATATTGAGGGCAACCCGAACGAGCAGTTTTTATCCTTGATTCGCGAAGTCAAACCGCATCAATGTACGCTCGTGCCCGACAGCGAAGACCAACTGACCTCCGATCATGGTTTCGATATCATTAAACACAAAGATATGCTGTCAGCGTTGAGTCATGAGTTGCAAGGGTTTGGCACACGCTGCGCGGTATTTATCGATCCTGATATCGAGCAGATTAAAGCCGTCATCGACAGCGATGTGCAAACGATAGAGATGTATACCGAAGAATGGGCGCGCGCCTACAGTAATGGTAAGAACGATGGCAATATTGATTTCGATGAGGTCAAGCAACGCTTTAGCGATTGTATTACCCTCGCCAGTGATAACGGCATTCGCGTCAATGCTGGTCATGATTTGAATCTAGAAAATCTAGCCCAATTGCTCAGTCTTGGTAATATCGCTGAGGTGTCTATCGGACATGCGTTTACGATTGAATCACTAGAGCAAGGCATGGATAATGTGGTGCGTCAGTATTTAGACATCTGTGCTTAACTCGCATCAATAAGCAAATAATTTGGCTCTATCAACAAACCCTAAGCAAACGCCAATAATAGTAAAAAAGGACTCTTTATGTATCAAGCCTTTCAAAAATATCTATAACAAGAAATCAGCGATATCCGCGACGCAGGGCTGTATAAAAACGAGCGCGTTATCACCTCTCCGCAAGATGCGCTCATCACGATAGCCGATCGACGATGGGCGTGAGATATGGGAGACGTGGTATCAGATGGAGCAAATGCTGATTAGCGGTATTGATCTGTCGCCAATCATTACCCATCGCATGCACATTGATGAGTTTCAAGAAGGCTTTGATATCATGGAAAGTGGGCAATGCGGTAAGGTAATCTTAAGCTGGGATTGATTTTGGTGATATAGTATTTGAAAAGTCGTGGTTAGGGTTTACATTGTCACGACCTATAAAACGGTACTGATTTCAGTGCCGTTTTCTATGTGGTAAAAATCATACGAGGGATAAACTATGAGCGATTCTGAAGCAGATAAACTTGAAAAGTATTTAGCAGAAAAAGCCAAGCAAGATCAGGAAGAAGAACAAGAGCCTAAGCCGCTTTCCGCCTATGATGCTTGCGTGCTAAAGGAAAGTGCTAAGATTCATGAGTTGATTGCTGAGGCTCAGAGAAAGGGTAAAGAGCTGTCAGAAGATAAATAATCATATAACATGATGCTTTGAATCAAAACTCTGATTGAGAGACCATCCCAGATTCTGTGTAACTGCCATTTAGATTAAATGCCTGCTAATACGATCATCAAACATAATCATAAAGCGATTAAGGGCAGACGTCCAGTTACGAATCGGCATCGACCACTTTTTAGACGCCTGCTGGGTTGCTAGATAGACTACCTTAAACGCTGCCTGATCAGAGGGGAACACCTTACGCTTATTCACCGCCGTACGAATCACACTGTTTAGCGACTCAATAGCATTGGTGGTATAGATGGCTTTTCTGATGTCTTTAGGGTAGCCAAAGAACACCGTTAAGCCTTCCCAGTTATTGCGCCAAGACTTGACCACGTGCGGGTATTTATCGCCCCACACTTCATCAAAGTGCTCAAGATTGGCCTCTGCTATCTCAAGCGTATCAGCGCCGTAGATGGCCTTTAAATCAGCCGCTATTGCCTTTTTATCCGTCCACGGCACAAACTTCATCGAATAGCGCACCATGTGTACGATACACAGCTGAACCTGAGCGTTGGGGTAGACGGTATTAATGGCATCAGGGAAACCCTTTAGACCGTCAACACAAGCGATTAAGATGTCTTGTACGCCACGGTTTTGAAGCTCGGTAAGAACACCTAGCCAGAACTTAGCGCCTTCATTCTCTGATAGCCACATACCAAGCAGCTCTTTTTTACCGTTAAGGTTAATGCCTAGGGCTAAGTAAATGGCTTTGTTGATGATCTGCTTGTCTTGACGTACTTTGACGACAATGCAGTCCAAATAGACGATAGGATAAACACTGCTCAATGGCCGGTTCTGCCATGCAGTGATGTCCTCTAAGATGTTGTCAGTGACTCTTGAAACCAAGCTACTTGAGATATCGACATCGTAGAGCTCTTTAATGCTCTCTACAATCTCGGTGGTGGTTTGGCCCTTGGCGTAAAGAAATATGATTTTATCATCAAGCCCTGAGATACGGGTTTGATGCTTGCACACAAGTGTAGGTTCAAAGTCACCATCACGGTCTCTTGGGGTAGATATCTCAAGATCGCCTGTGTCACTGCGGACGGTCTTTTTAGTGTGCCCGTTGCGCTTGTTAGGCTTATCCGCCTTTTCATGCTTGGGATAGCCGAGATGATCTTCCATCTCAGCTTCAAGGGCAGTGTCGATAAAGGATTGCATGAGCTGCTTTTGAAAGTCTTTGATGTCATCAAAGCTGTTCATGCTACCAGCCATTTGCTCGGCCAGTTTTTTAATGTCAGATTGAGTAGTCATTGCTTATTCTCCAGTTAGTGGATTATAAGCAGTTACACAAAGTTTGGGAAAGGCTCCTGATTGAAGCATATTTATTCAACATAAATCAACTCTTCTTCAGACCCATAATAACCCATTGTAGTTAATAAATTATACGACTAACTATCTGTTCGAGCTACTTTAGTCTCACTTATTTCTCAAAAATCTTCATGTAATCTATAATAGTTCTGGTCAAACTCTTCTATAGTATAGCCTAATCCTGCTATAGAAGAGACTACCTCCTCGACTACATCAAAATTAGGATTACCAACAGCAACCGTAATATAAATTTTCCCTGAATCAAAATTTATGTTTTTATGAGCGGGCTAATTGGTTCCAAAGCTTCATGCACATTCAAATATAATTCGTCTTTATTTCTTATTCTATCGAGATAAAACTCTAAAACATTTGGTTCTTCGTGATCATGAAAATCTAGTTGGTGTGCTGTTGCATTCCTGACAAACTGAGTTTTATTATTGCGGTTTGAAGATTTAGAATTCATAGAACTAGAAAGGCGACTAACTGATGATTGAAGGCTTTTAAGCTCTTCTAATACATATCTATCTATAGAGACAGTCTCTTCAGTAATTAATGGGGCTTTAAAATCACCATAGTTTTTCAAGAAAGTTGAATAATTTTCAGGATCGTTTTCATATGCTTTGTAAGTCTTTTTTATTCTATCTTTTAAATTTTCTTTGAAAATCTCAATGTCATGATATCTTAAGTCTTTTGGATAACTTAGATGTTCAATTACAGATGTATAAAAAGAATAAGGTGTTATTTCGTCTTTTATAATGATTGTTGGTTTGTCGAAAGCTAGACGTAATCCTAGCTCAAACATGACATTTGGATTTCTACCGCTTATATCGCAAACTATCATCGGATTATCATATAAGTTCTGAACAATACGTTTGTGAATAACGCCTATATCATCCGCATCACTCACCAATCTAGCTTCAAAATTAGCTTCTTTAATAGCAGATTCTATTATCCTTTTGACATCTTTCCAATGAGATTCAGGATAGCCTTCCATACTTGCAATAGGCATTACAATGCCACATTTTTTCGGTAAATTATCATCTGATTTTTCGTGTGGCTTGTTTTCGACTTTATTCGGTTCAGATTGATTATCCATTCTAATCTCCAAAGAAAACAATGAGTTCGTGGGGTGCGCCCAGCGCACCAATAATACTAAAATTAAAGTTTAGACTAATTTATCATAAAACGGTCATTCAGGAGCGCGTTTTAGCCCTGATTGCAGCGGATATACTTGGTTGGTCACTGGGCTGCGGAGGCTTGGCTAGAGGTGGTCGCTCGAATGCTGGAACGCCTCTAGCCTTAGCCAACGCCCCAGTGAACGACCAAGATAGTAGCGAAAAGCAGGATTAGCTCCCAATAGAACCAAAACCCAAACACAAAAAAGGTGAGCTTTACGCTCACCTTTTCATTCTAAAAAACAGTTATCTACAATAATATTCTAAACCAACTTAGCCTATCTAAACCAAGCACAAGCGTTACGGAACATACGCATCCATGCGTCATCGCTTTCACACACATCCATAATCCCACCGAGTGCGTGACCAAGATAAGATTGACTGTTTTTGATCAATTAAGCTTCGGTAATTAACTCAGGCTTTTTATTCAATAAGCGCATTAATGTGACCGCAGCCCCTGTTGGGTTTCTAGTACCTTGCTCCCAATTTTGTAAGGTACGCGAACTGATATTAAGTTTATCGGCAAACTGCTGTTGCGATAGCCCTGTCTTAGTTCTTATTTCCTTAATACTAGGCACGTCATGGGTAAACTGGCGGCTAGGCTGAGCCTGTCCTTTAGCAATCGCCAATGCTTGATTTAGTGATGTAGATAAATCATCGTAAAATTCATTGCTCATGGCTATACACCTCTTTAATTTGTTGAGTCAGTTTGTATAAACCAGACTTCTCTTCGCTTGATAGAGAGGCTTGTTTATTCTTCGGATAAGCGAGCAGCATAAAAAATATGCCTTGACTATTCACAAAATAATAGATAATCCGAATACCGCCACTCTTACCTTGGTTAAGTGCCCATCTGGTTTTTCGAACGCCCCCTGTACCTTGAATCAAATCACCTTGTTCTGGATTATTGATTAGATTTTCCTGTAGCTCTTTATAAGCTTCATCATCTAATAGTTTCAGTACTTGCTTAGTAAATATTGGCGTTTCGATGAAATGTAACATTCAATATCCTTTATCTTTATGTCTTATTATATACGTCATTGAAGTACTTATCTATATGTTTTTCCTGGATCTAATTAAGCTAAATATCATAAACACAAAAAAGGTGAGCTTTACGCTCACCTTTTCATTCTAAAAAACAGTTATCTACAACAATACTCTAAACCAACTTAGTCTATCTAAACCAAGCGCGAGCGTTACGGAACATACGCATCCACGCGCCGTCCTCATCCCACGCTTCTGGTTTCCAGCTGTGGTTATAAGCTTTTAGGTTACGCTCAGGATGCGGCATCATGATAGTGACGCGACCATCAGTGCTACACAGACCCGTGACACCGCCGAGCGAGCCGTTTGGATTGAGCGGATAGGTCTCGGTTGGATGACCTTGGCTATCGACATAACGCATGGCGAGCTGACCGTGGTTTGCCATACCGTCGATTTCGGTATTATTCAGCGTAGCATAGCCTTCACCATGTGCCACCGCGATTGGCAAGATACTGTCTTGCATACCTTTGAACAGAATTGACTTGGTACGCTCGATTTTGACATTGACCGTACGCCCTTCAAAACGCGCGGATTTATTAGCGATGAAGCGTGGGAAGTTCTCCGCACCTGGGATGAGGTCTTTTAGCTGCGCCATCATCTGACAACCGTTACAGACACCCAAGCTAAAGGTATCAGGACGGGCAAAGAAGCGGACAAACTGCATGCGTAGCTCGTCATGGAACAAGATAGAGTTCGCCCAGCCAGAGCCTGCGCCGAGTACATCACCATAACTAAAGCCACCACAAGCGACCAGACCATCGAAGTCACGTAGGTTGATGCGACCGCTGAGTAGATCGCTCATGTGTACGTCGACCGCTTCAAAGCCCGCTTGGGTAAAGCCTGCTGCCATCTCTGTCTGACCATTGACGCCTTGCTCACGGAGGATGGCGACTCTTGGTTTGTTTTCACGACTGGCTAAGTATGGCTCTTCAACTTTTTGATTGAGATCAAAGTTTGGCGCAGCGATTAGACCTTTATGGCTCGCGTCGCTAATCAAGTCATACTCTTGCTGTACGCACGCTGGGTTATCACGGCGACGCGCGATTTGATAGCTGACCTGCGTCCACGCTTGCTGCAATTCAGTACGGCTAAAGCGTAGGGTATCGTCACCCATGAGTGTTGGCGTTTGGATCAGTAGGCTGTCTTCTTCAGAGCTCTGACCGACGAGGCTGAGCATATCGCTGACGTTAAACTCTTCTACCAATTGCATGAGCGCGGCGACGTTTTCTGGTAAGACTTGGATGACCGCACCCAGCTCTTCACTGAACAGCTGACCGAGTAAGTTGTCATCATCTAATGACAGCTTGATACCCTGACGGCTGGTGAACTGCATCTCTGCGATAGTCGCAAGCAAACCGCCATCACCGATATCGTGATAAGCGCTGATGACGCCTTGCGCGTTACCTGCTTGGATAAAGTTAAAGAAGTCGACTAAGTCACTTGGCTGCGCTAGATCTGGGCAGTCATTGCCTAGTTGGCTTAGCGTCTGCGCAAGGATTGAACCGCCTAGACGCAATTTGCCTTTAGACAAGTCAATACGATAGAACGCGCTGTCGCCATTGATTAGCTCAGGGGTTAGCGTTTTTGCCACGTCAACGACAGGCGCAAACGCCGTTACGACCAAGCTCATTGGTGAGACGACTGATTTGTCAGCGCCCTCTTCATCAGTCCAGTTAGCACGCATAGATAGCGAGTCTTTACCGACTGGGATAGCGATACCAAGTGCTGGGCACAGCTCTTCACCAACGGCGTGTACCGCATCGAAGAGTGCCGCATCTTCCGCATCATTACCGCATGCAGCCATCCAGTTCGCCGACATGGTAATGTCTGAGAGCTGAGCGATACGTGCGCCCGCGATGTTGGTAATGGCTTCACCGACTGCCAGACGCGCGGAGGCTTTTGGACTGATAAGGGCAACAGGCGTACGCTCGCCGACACTCATGGCCTCACCAGTCATTGGCTGACCATCTAGCGCAACCAAACCTGACGCCGTCACCGCGCAATCTGATACAGGCACTTGATAGCGACCCACATACTGATCGCGCACGACCATACCGGTGATAGAGCGGTCACCAATGCTAATCAAAAATGATTTACTCGCCACGGTTGGGTGACGCAATACATCAGTAATTGATTCGGCTAGATTAACGTCACCAAGTTCTAGTGCTGGCAACGTGTGCTTAGTACGCTCAAAGCTGCGTTGCATTTTTGGTGTACCACCGAGCAGCACTTGCATCGGCATATCGACTGGTTGCTCGTCCAATAGCTCGTCATCAACGATGAGCTGACGGATATCCGTCGCCTCACCCAAGATGGCATATGGGCAGCGCTCACGGGCACAGATGGCGTCAAACTGATCTTTGCTCTCTGGGCGAATCGCGAGGACATAACGCTCTTGCGCTTCGTTTGACCAGATTGCCATTGGCGACATGCCCGCTTCCAATGATGGGATCTTACGCAAGTTCAGATGCGCGCCCATTTCATGGTCATTGACCAGCTCTGGCATCGCATTAGACAGACCACCTGCGCCTACGTCATGTAGTGAGACAATTGGATTGCCATCTTTACTGTTATTACTGGCGTCTACATCATCACCAAACTCTTTATTACCAGCTAAGGCCCAGCAGCGATCGATGACTTCTTGGCAACGACGCTCCATCTCAGCATTGTCGCGCTGGACTGAAGCAAAATCCAAACCTTCATCAAGCTCGCCACTATCGACCGATGAGGCCGCGCCGCCGCCTAGACCGATTTGCATTGCAGGGCCACCCAGAACGATGAGCAAATCGCCTTTTTTAATCGCATTTTTTTCAATCAGATTGCGTTTGATATTGCCGTAACCACCTGCCAGCATGATTGGCTTGTGGTAGCCGCGCATCTCGCTACCGTCTTTTGCCGCAGAGGTATCTAGCTGAAAACTACGGAAATACCCGCATAAGTTCGGACGACCAAACTCGTTTGAGAAGTTGGCGCTACCTAATGGGGCATCAAGCATAATCTCAAGGCTGGTTGCCATACGATCTGGCGTACCATATGCTTGCGTGCTCAGTTGACCTGACTGCTCCCATTTCTCGCTAAGCTCTGGGATATGTAGATGCGACACGTGGAAGCCTGCTAGACCCGCTTTTGGCTTACCGCCGCGACCCGTTGCGCCTTCGTCACGAATCTCACCACCAGAACCAGTCGCCGCACCTGAATACGGCGCAATCGCGGTTGGGTGATTGTGCGTCTCAACTTTCATCAAGATATCGATGTTTTCTTGATGAAATCCATAAGGATGGATTGAGTTGGCATCCATCGCATCCGTTGGGATCGGATAAAAACGCATGCCATCAGACCCCGCCATCACAGCAGCGTTGTCTTTATAGGCTGATAAGATACCTTGCGGATTAGACTGGTAAGTGTTTTTGATCATTTGGAACAATGATTTTGGCTGTGCTTCGCCGTCAACTGTCCACTGAGCATTAAAGATCTTATGACGGCAATGCTCTGAGTTTGCCTGTGCAAACATCATCAGCTCAACGTCCGTTGGATTGCGCTGTAGGTCATTGACATACGCATTCATCAGATAGTCGATATCTTCGCTGGATAACGCAAAACCGAACTCAGTATTGGCCGACTCTAGCGCTGACTGACCTTGTCCGATGACATCGATATGATTCAGTGATGCTGGTGCTTGATCGTCAAACAATTTGCTGACATCGCTCAAGTCATAAACCAAGCTCTGAGTCATACGGTCGAACAACAACTGCTCAGCGTCTACTGATAGTTTTTCGCCTGCGTCACCGTCTGTTTTTTCATCGAGGGTTAATGTATAAACAACGACACGCTCAACACGGTTTATTTTGATTTCACAGTTATTAAAGATATCGGTGGCTTTACTCGCCCATGGTGAGATAGTGCCAAAGCGCGGCGCAACGATCACTTGCAGTTGGTTGTCTTGTGGCGTGGTAAGCGCAATCGCTTCTTTGATCCCAAACAAGTCTAAGGATTTTTTGTGCTCATCACCGCTCAATTCGCGTGAGAGTACATACACTTGCTGAGTACTTATTTGACTAACATTTAGCTCGGTTTTTTGCTGGAATTGACTGATGAGTTGCTGCGTCTGAAAATCGGTAAGAAACGGTTGTCCGGCGATGGTCATCATAAAGGCATAATCCGTAAGATCAAGGCATCTCTGCCATGCTAAGTAAATGGTCTGGGTATTATAACAAGAAGACCTATAATAAGCAGGTCTAAACCAAGATAAATTGCTGATAAGTTGTCTTCTGTCAGCATCACATGTGTGTTAAATGCCAAGTCTAATTGACCTATTGTCTACTATAGTTTTGCTTCGATACTTCTTAGATTTCATTTTAGACCTCATTATTTTAATGCCTGATATCACAATTTTTACCTAACCCTCATACTCCTTACAAACACTCACATCGCATTACTGGGCACCTATATAAATGCAAAGGCATAACTCGGTATTCTAGTTCCAGTTGTTGAGGCGATGTTTTTAAAAGATGAATTACATCTACCTTGAATAAAAATAATTACTACAAACAATGAATCATCCAATCACTATAAAGAAAAGGAAATCCTCTATGAATAAGCAAGAACAAATCGACAAAATCCAAGACATTATCAAAGATGTAAAATTTGCAATGTTAAGCACCGTCAATAGTAAAGGTGACGTACATGCGTGGCCAATGACGACCAGCGAAGCGAGTATCGGTGGTAAAGAAATTTGGTTCATCGGTGACAAAACATCAGATGTGGTCAAAGACATTCAGAACAACCAAAAAATTGGTTTGTCTTATGCTTCTAAAGATGAAAAAGACTATGTCTCTGTCAGCGCCAATGCTGAGTTACCAACGGATAAAAACAAATTAGAAGAACTGTGGTCACCAGTCTACAATGCGTTTTTTGAACATGGTAAAGAAGATCCAAACGTACAGTTAATCAAGGTCGTTCCACATGGCGTTGAGTGCTGGCTAGGTGGTAGCTCTACTATTAATATGTTCAAAATGGCAGCCGCCGCGCTACAAGACGGCAAAACAGCCGAAGACATCGGCGAGCAATTTGAAGTCACGTTGTAATCTTGAAGCCATACATTAAAAATAGCCTGAGATAGTTGGGTAGTTGCTCAGTTTTTCAACCCATATGGCTATTTGATAAGTCAAAATTATTTGACAAACCAAAACGCCAATAATCTTTCGTTTATTGGCGTTTTTTGTGTCTACATTTTATCTGTAGTATGCCACCCGCCATCACGTTGATAAGCCATTACAAACCATCACAGAGTATTACAGTCCGACTGTATTGTTATGTTGGATGATATCGTTATATTGATAATGGCAATGTTAGTAAGGATGATCATGAGCATCGACAAGGCACAAACCATTTTCTAATAAATAACTCTTTTTAATAAATCACTCTAATTTTTCACCCTCACTTAAATTCAACCTCACTTAGAATAGTAAAGGATAACTACGATGAGCAAGCAACAACAAATGGACACCATCCAAGCCATGGTAAAAGACATCAAATATACGATGATGACCACGCGCACCAGTGAGAACCATCTTCACTCATGCCCCATGAATACCACCGAGACCAGTATTGGTGCCAAAGAAATTTGGTTTATCGGTCACAGCCCTTGTGAGACCATCAACAACATCAAAAACGATCCACAAGTCAATTTGGCCTATGTCAGCCAAGACAACAAACAATATCTGTCTATCACTGGTAAAGCGGAGCTGGTAGATGATAAAGACAAGTTAGATGAGCTTTGGTCAATGACTTATAACGCTTACTTTGAAAAAGGTAAAGAAGACCCAAAGGTACAGCTGATCAAGGTCGTCCCTCATGGTGCTGAATACTGGGCAAATGGGAATGCGATTACTAGCGCTGTCAAATTGACAGCAGCGGCAGTGACAGATAATGCCATTGAAAAGAGCTTGGGTGAGAATTTTTCGATAGAGCTGTCATGATTTAGCAGAGCTTTAACGACTTAATAATTAACAGCTTTCAATAAAAAACGCCAGTCGCATGAGCCACTGGCGTTTTTTATGCAGGTTATGATTGTTTGTCTCACTATTAGCCACTTTGCTTTAGGTACGGCCACGCAGCTTTGAGATAAATCATCATCGACCATAGTGTCAATATCACCGCGGCCACCATCAGCGCATAACCGATTGTCTCAAGCGACTCCCAGTTTAATAACAGTACTGTAATCGCTATCATCTGAAAGGTCGTTTTTAATTTGCCCACATAGGACACAGCGACACTGGTTCGGTTGCCAAGCTCTGCCATCCACTCGCGCAATGCGGATACAGCGATCTCACGTGAGATGATGACGATCGCAGCGATTGCCATAATAATATTGGGATGCCATTGCACCAAAACGATCAAGGCCGCCGCCACCATCAGCTTGTCAGCAACTGGGTCCAAAAAGCGCCCAAACGCTGACATGACATTCAGCTTACGAGCAAAGTAACCATCTAGCCAATCGGTAATTGCTGCAATAATAAAGACGCTGGTTAATAATAAATGGCGCAATAGGCTATCGCTAAACTCACTCATCCCCACTCGCGCAATGACGTTGTCTGAGATTGCAGGCATACCGATGCCCATAGCAGGCGGCCAGTACGCAATCGCAACAAACAACGGAATCATCAAGATACGAGCAATCGTAAGATTATTAGGCAAGTTAAAAATACTTTTGGTATTTTGCGAACTTGACGGTTCCTGCGTATGCAAATGCGTGCTCTCAGTCATGGCAAACCCAGTTTAATATAGACATAATAATGGCAGATAGCTTAGCATTTTTCCGGCAAGCCGTCATGCCATCTCTGCAGCGATTGAGTCATCAAAGGTATCACCATCAGATGTCTCTTTTCATATCGATATAATTTCTTGAAAACATTGAGCGCTTTTATCGAGATTAATAATAAAAAACACTAAGACGTTACCATTGGTTTAATGGCGTATTGCTTAGATAGCTTGGCATATCACTTACTACTTAAATAGCTTACTAGCCAAATAAAGGCTTAATGCATTGATCATACGGTTCAGTATTTTTATAACGTAATATACTGTAACCAAAACAGCCAAATAGCAGTCAGTCGGGTTATGATAGCAACTGTCACAAAACACTTGTACACTTAAATATGTAAGCAAATATATGTACCTATTGTATTGGTTATTATTGCCCTAATAAATGAGTGTATAGAAAGCTGATAACTATAATAAATCACGACCACGGAACTTGTGATCAATCTGCACAGCCCGTTTTCCTCAGCCCACAGCACCTCCTCTGTGGGCTTTTTTTTGCCTTTTTGCTGATACGATAGCCTCTTATATATAATAAAAATTATCTTTAAATCTTATTTGTAAACCAGTGCTGCTGACAGACCATCACAGCACCGTTATCTTTTCTTACAGATCGCCTCAACGGTTTGCTGTGCTACCTGATAGCAGCTTTCAATATTGCCTCGTGCGCACCAGTCGCCACTGACAATCCACTGTCTGGTTTCATCGACTAAGATACCTAGCTCTTTAGTATCTGTATCTATTATAGTAGCCGCATAGCGCCAGCGATGACAATCTGTTTGGCTTGGAGCACTATCTTTGTCCCAGGTTAAGGCTTGCTGCGCTGCCATTAATAACGCGGCTTTGACTGTCTCCAAATCATCATCGACGTGGACTTGTGACCAGTCATTACGCGCATGAATGGTGATGCTTGGTAATAGCTCATCACGAGCGGGTTTATGATGTTCAATAAATATTCTATCGAGTACCTCACTATTTAAATAAGCAACATCCCACTGCAGTGCTGTTTGAGAGTTCAATGTTTCAGGTAATTCTTGGGCATTGTCCCAACCGAGCATCAACGTATAGCAGGCCTGCATCTGCGGCTGGGTGATGTTAACTTGCTGACTAAATCCACTGTCTGCCATCAGCTCTACTGCCTGACCGTTTGGTGCAGTACAAACGACCCAATCAAACCAACCGAGGCTCTCCCCTGTCTCATCAAATAGCTCAGTTTTTTTATCATCTGAGTGAGTGGTATGCTCATCAAGCGGAGCCACACGCGTCTTAAACACTATGTTTGTGTGCTTGAGCCCAGCGGCTAACTCACGTCCCCAACTGGTCATTTTTGGTGTACTGATATAGCGCGCATGCACGGTATGCCATTGCTCTTTACTTTGGATATCGGGCGATTGGCCATTATCATTCGCGGGCGTGAGCTCGACCACGTTGGCACACCATGGCTGTAGCAGCCCAGTATCTAGCCAAGGGGCAATAAACTGCTGAAAACTATCAGTCTTTGCCGTAAAGAACTGTGCACCAAATGCCCATTGCCAGTTTTTACCTGTGTCACTGTCGGTACGATAGCGCGTCGCTAACCGGCCAACACTACGCGACTTTTCAAAAATAGTGATTTGCGGTGTATTGGATAGATCGTGTGTCTGATTTGAGGCGCGTTCTAGTAGTGTCGCGGTTAGCAGTCCTGTCAGACCACCACCGATGATCGCGATTTTTGGTGAAGATTTATTCGTTGAGAGCAAAGTATGATCAGTCATAATGACAGGAAACCTTATCGAGTATTTATGAGTCGCTACCATCTATAAATGGCAAAACGATCTGTTATATGGCGGGCAACTAGTGGGTAGCAATGTTCATTGACCATTGATATTGAACCGTCAAAACGCCGCAATATCAATATTGTCTGCGTAAAAAAGCCATGCTATTCACGATAACATGGCTTTTGTTCCACTTTGATCGGCAGGTCCTAATGGTAGGCAAGTGTTAAAGGTCAGGTTTAAATTACTTCTTCAACAATGCATATCCATTTATCAAGCTACTCTCCGCGACCAGCTTTGACCTGTTCGACCAGATCATTAATCACTGAGCTATCGGCCAGCGTAGATAAGTCGCCTAATCCCACATACTGACCTTCTGCCAGCTTACGCAAGATGCGACGCATAATCTTTCCTGAGCGAGTCTTTGGTAGCGCATCCACCATATAAATAGCATCTAAGGTCGCAATCGGCCCAATCTCGGCACGCACATGACGTTTTAGCTCCGCTTTTAGATCGTCTGTTTTTTCTTCGCCAGACTTTAGAATGATAAAGGCACAGATACCTGTCCCGCGAATCTCATGCGGCATACCAACAATCGCGGCCTCGGCAGTAGCCGGATGAGCAACCAATGCACTCTCAATCTCTGCCGTACCCAAGCGATGCCCTGAGACGTTTAGCACGTCATCCACGCGGCCTGTGATCCAATAATGTCCGTCTTCATCACGCTGCGCACCATCACCTGTGAAGTAATAGCCGGGATAATCGCTAAAATAGGTTTTCAAAAAGCGCGGATGGTCATTGTAGATCGTACGCATTTGCCCAGGCCAACCACTACTGATGACCAAGTTGCCTTCGGCAGCGCCTTCCATGATTGCGCCTTCAGCATTGACGACTTCAGGTTTAATACCATATAGCGGCGTCATCGCGGCACCCGGCTTAAGATCGACCGCTCCCGGAATCGGTGCCATCAAAATACCGCCTGTCTCCGTTTGCCACCACGTATCGACAATAGGACACTTACCATCACCGACGACATGATAGTACCAATCCCACGCTTCTGGGTTGATTGGCTCACCGACCGAACCAAGCAAACGCAGGCTTGAGCGATCTGACTCACGTACAAAGGCATCACCCTCTTTCATCATCGCTCGAATAGCGGTCGGGGCGGTATATAAAATAGTCACGTCATGCTTGTCGATGATATGTCCGATACGTGCCCATGTTGGGTGCTCTGGTACGCCTTCAAACATAACCGTGGTTGTACCATTAGCGAGTGGTGCATACGTTGAGTAGGTATGACCTGTGATCCAGCCCACATCTGCGGTACACCAATAAACGTCATCTTCTTTGACATCAAAGACATCACGGAAGGTAGACAAGGCATAAATGATATAACCTCCTGTGGTATGCACAACGCCTTTGGGTTTACCCGTTGAGCCAGAGGTATACAGTAAGAATAATGGATCTTCGGCATTCATCACTTCAGGCTCACAGATCTCTGATTGCCCATCAACGAGATTGTGATACCAGACATCGCGGCGACCACTCATTGGGATAGAGTTGCCTGTGCGGTGGACGACGATGACTTTTTCGACACTGTCAGTCCCATCCATTTCTAGTGCATGATCGACATTGGCTTTGAGCGGTGTGTGCTTGCCGCCACGTAAACCCTCATCTGCCGTAATAACGACTTTTGAGCGGCTGTCTATCAAACGATTGCCTAGACTCTCAGCAGAAAACCCACCAAATACCACAGAATGCACTGCGCCAATACGCGCACATGCCAGCATTGAAACCATGGCTTCTGGTATCATTGGCATATACAACGTGACACGATCGCCTTTGCCAACGCCAAGCTTGCGTAGCGAGTTGCCCAGACGACAGACTGCTTCATGTAATTCTTTAAAAGAAATAATCTTGTGTAGTGAAGGGTGATCCCCTTCCCAAATAATGGCTGGCTTGTATGGATCTTTTTCGAGGTGACGATCAAGACAGTTGACGGAGATATTCAGCTCACCATCTTCAAACCATTTAATATTAAAATTGTCTAAGTCATAATTGACATTGCTGACTTTGGTCGGTTTTTTTATCCAGTCGATCAGCTCAGCACGCTTCGCCCAAAACGCATCATTTGCTTCGGTTGATTCGATAGATTGATTGTAGTCTTCGAGATACTTTTCAGGGGTGGTATTGGCAGCAGCCATAAACTCGGCTGAGATTGGAAATGATTTCTGGGTCATAGTATTGGTCCTTTTAATTATCATGACTTACATAGAAAGTCGTCTATAACGACTACCCATGCAGGCAATAAGAGTCATCTTCCATAATGCGTGACACTCAGCGATAGTTTGACAAATAAGCGTGTCGGTTGCAAGACATCATCAGCCAATCATAAAAATTTCGCTGTACATCTGTATACTTGGTGATTGATAGCAGCGGTTATTGAATAATTATTAGTAAGGATTATTGCAACATCGCAATCAAGAGTGCTCTTGATATGCAGATGCCATGTCACAGCTCATCGGATATCACATTTAATCCTTGTAACCTCAAATGAAATATGGACAATAGCTACCCTACCGATACTGCTTTAGACAACACCGCCGATCTGTATTATTAACACATACAATTGGTTTTGTTATCACCTTTTTTTAAATGATTGTTTTACGAGACCGCAATGACTAATCACCGCAATGCACAACCCTCTACTCACTATGACGTCATCATCGTCGGCGCTGGCGCTTCAGGATTATATTGTGCGCTCACCGCAGGTCGCCGTGGTCGTCGCGTTTTGGTCATAGATCACGCCAATAAAGCGGGCAAAAAGATTTTGATGTCAGGTGGTGGTCGTTGTAATTTTACCAATTACTTCGTCGAGCCTGAGCATTTTATCGGTGCCAATCCTCACTTTTGTAAGTCGGCACTGAGCCGCTATCCAAGCTGGGAGTTTATCGGCATGGTAGAGGCGCATCAGATTCCCTACCATGAGCGTGAACACGGGCAGCTATTTTGTGATGATTCTGCCCAAGATATCCTCACTATGCTCCTTGATGAATGTACGGCTGTCGGTGTGCAAATCAAGCTCAATACCCAAATCAATCATGTACAGACGACTGACCATGATAAAGCAAAACGGTTTGAGCTAATAACCAGCAAAAAGCTTGGCAAAAAAGACGTCGCAAGCGAAAGTCAACCTTCACAGATGCGCTATAGCTGTGAGTCGCTAGTCGTGGCAACTGGTGGTTTGTCTATTCCAACGATGGGCGCAAGCGGCATTGGCTATGAACTAGCGCAGCAGTTTGGGCATACACTGATAGCAACCGATGCCAGTCTCGTACCATTTACCTTCACGGACAAAACAGGCGAGCTGATTCGTAGCTTAGCAGGCATCAGCCTACCAGTCATTGCCAGTAACGAGCGTATCTCTTTTAAACTGCCTGTACTGTTTACCCATCGCGGGCTCTCTGGCCCTGCCATGCTCCAGCTATCGAACTATTGGCACAGTGGTGAGACGATCAGCATTAACCTACTGCCCGATGTAGATGTCACCGATATTTTACTCACCCGCAAAAAGTCACACCCACGCCAACTGATCCGTACTATATTGGCAGAAAACACAGACAACGCACTACCCAAAAAACTATTGGCAGCACTACAAACCCAGCTGTGGGACGATATCAAAGATACTGAGCTTGCCAATATCAAAGATGAGCGACTGAGTGAGCTTGGCGCTACTCTCAATGGCTGGCAGCTCAAGCCGTCTGGTACTGAAGGCTATCGCACGGCCGAGGTCACCCGCGGCGGCGTAAAAACCGATGAGGTATCCTCAAAGACCATGCAAAGCAATTTGCAAGAGGGCTTGTATTTCATCGGCGAAGTGCTCGATGTAACAGGCTGGCTTGGTGGTTATAACTTCCAATGGGCTTGGGCCAGTGGCTTTGTGAGTGGCGAGGTGGTCTGATGACTACCTGTCATATCACCACCATAAAATAGACACAACATAAGTTCATTATACTATAGAATTATAGTATAATATTCACTTATTGTTATTTATGCTAGATAGAATTGCGAGGTACTCGATGCGCCCAATCAAACAGATTCATGGTGATAAAGCACCACATTGGGTCGGTGACGGATTTTTTGTGAAAACATTGATCAATTATGTCGATGACCAACCAGACTTCAATTACAGTCATACCGATCCATTTTTACTATTTGATTATGGCGAGCCGACGACATTTGCACCAAATCCTGATTATCAGACGCAGCCACATGGCATTGGCAAACACCCTCATAAAGGTTTTGAGACCGTCACCCTCGCGTACTCAGGTGAGATCAGTCATGCTGACTCTATCGGTGGACGCGAGGATATTTTGGAAGGAGATGTGCAATGGATGACCGCTGGTCGCGGTATTCTGCACGAAGAGTTCCATTCTGAGGCGTTTGGTCAGCGCGGCGGTGTGTTCAGTATGGTGCAAATGTGGGTCAATCTGCCAAGCGCGCATAAGCTGACTGATCCCAAATATCAGTTCATCAAACGTGCTGAGATGCCTATTATCGAGTTAATGGATTACAGTGACGCCGATGAGCGAACCGTGATCGGTCACGTTGCTATCATTGCAGGCGACTGGCACGGCGTTGCTGGCAGTGCAGATACCTTTACGCCAGTTAACATGTGGGATATCGCGCTGCATACCGCAGGCACAACGATACTCGAAGTACCTAACACGCACAATACGTTACTGCTCGTACAAGAAGGCCGAATACTGGTCAATGGCACATCTATCAGTGCAGGCAATCTGATTCAGTTTGCAGTGCCGATTAAACCATCTGTAGATTCTCAACCTGTACCTTTATCTGATGCTGCTACCGATACTATTGAGCTCACCTATTCTACCGATAACGATGAACACACTCCTGCCAAACTACTGTTGTTAAGTGGTGAGCCTATCGGAGAGCCTATCGCAGGTCACGGCCCCTTTGTGATGAATACCCAAGATGAGCTACGACAAACTTTTCGTGATTATCAAACGGGGAATTTTGGTACATAATGAAAATAGAAGCACAAAAAAGCCCTCTGACTATCAATAGTCAGAGGGCTTTTATGAAGCATAATTTAGCTATTTAGTCAGCAGAACCGACAAATAAACTATTGCGCCTGATCCATAAACGGATAATCAGTGTAGCCAACCGTGCTGCCACCATAGAAAGACTCTGGATGCTGCTCATTGAGCGGTGCGCCTTTTTGGATACGTTCAGCGAGATCAGGGTTGGCAATATAGTCACGACCGAATGCTACCGCATCGATATAACCTGCCTTGATATTTTTTTCTGCTTTGCCCGCATCATAGCCACCCGCCGCGATGATGGTCTGATCGAACGCATCACGGACACGCTGACGGAACTCATCGCTATACGGCGTACCCCCTGCCCAATCTGGCTCTGACAGATGCAAATACATTAGACCACGCTTATTGATTTGCTCAATCAGCCAAATGTTATCGTCTTCTTCGTAGCCTCCCTCAACATTGTTGAATGTGCCCAGTGGCGAGATACGAATACCAATATGATCTGCATCCCAAGCATCCACACATGCATCGATAACATCTAAGGTTAGACGCGCGCGGTTTTCGCGGCTGCCACCGTACTCATCATCACGCTGATTGGTATGCTCGGCCCAAAACTGATGCAGCAAATAACCATGCGCGCCATGAATTTCAATACCATCAAACCCTGCCTCCTGCGCGCACTTGATTGCATGCGCAAAGTCAGCAATCACTTGCTGAATCTCATCAAGACTGGCTGGGCGCGGCGGCGTGGCATCCGCGCGAATGGCTTGGTTGTCACTATCACGCAATGAGGTACGGATACCTACATCGACATCTGAGGCTGAAATTGGCGCACGGCGCTCAGGTTGTACGCTTTCGTGTGAGACAAGTCCTGTGTGCCATAGCTGGACGACAATCTTGCCACCTTTGGCATGGACATTGTCAACGATGGCTTTCCATGCAGTGACTTGATCTTGGGTATGTAGCCCTGGTGCGCCTGCATAGCCTTTTGCTTGAAACGATACTTGCGTCGCTTCAGTGATGACAAGGCCCGCCCCTGCACGCTGCGAGTAGTACTCTGCTGCCCATGTGATAGGGACATCGCCTGGCTCAACGGCACGCAGACGTGTCAGTGGGGCCATCATAATGCGGTTTTTTAGCGTTTGTGTGCCCATTTTTACAGGCTCAAATAAAATATCGTGTGCCATAATCTGTCCTATTGGTTATTGTTGCTATTTATGATCTTTAGTTATAGCAACCATCAATCATACTAATTATCATCGCATGCTGTTTAGAAAAACTTATAATATCATTAGTAAATCTACGTTTAGCGCCTACCTTTATAGGGGACAGATTTCATTATTCCAAGCAATATTTACAAACAGATACAGTAATATTCACCTATACAAATACTCGTATTTATTTACTACGAAGACTGTTTACTAAGCCTTAAATACTGTTCGTCTGAGTCTTGTCTTTCGGCTTTAGCATTTTCTTAATTGACAGCTCTAGTGACAAATACGTGCCGATCAATATCACAATCGAACCAATGATGGCTTGTATATTTAGCGCCTCGCCAAGCAATAGATAGCCCAAAATAATCGCAAAAATTGGAATGACTAACGTGATACTCGTGGCACGCGTTGGCCCAATATTTTTAATAAGCTGATTCATAAAGATAAGGGCGATGGCAGTCGAAAATACACCGATACAGATCACGGATACCCACGCCTTTATGCTGATATCTTTACCATATGGGAACTCATTAAAAGCCACAGGCAGCATAATGATACTACCGATAATGAGCGAGCCTGCGGTGATAGCGACTGGCGATACTTCGTACAGATAGTTTTTGGTGATGTTGGCCCCAAGCGCATAACCTACACAAGCTAATAGCGCGTAACCCATCGGGAGTAGCCCTTCGACCAATCCTTTTCCTGACTCGCCGCCACCAAATAAGCTTTCGCTCATTAGTATGATTACCCCAATCACCCCGATCACCAAACCAAGTGCTTGTTTTTTTGATAGCCTATCCTTAAAGAAGACTCTAGCGATAAAGCCACTCATCATCGGTACAGAAGCATTTAGCACGGCAAGCACGCCTGCATTCACTGACTGCGCAGAAAAAGAGAACAATACAAATGGCAATGCGGCGGAGAATAAACCAACCAGCGACAGCATTTTCCAGTGCTGTTTGATACCGTCTCTGTTTTTCTTTTTTAGCAGTACAAATACGAGCATGACCAGTCCGGCAAATATCACGCGCAGACTGGCAAAAGCCAATGACCCAAACTCAGGCACGCCAACCCGATAAAACACAAAGGAGAGCGACCACATAAAAGAGAGCGTCACAAAGATGATGAGGTCACGGTTGGTCATTAGGTAATCCTATTAAGCGCGTAGACTGCATTTGCCAACTCGTGTCGGTCATAAGTGTCTAATATAGTATGGAAATTATCATGATAATAAAACATACCATGATAAATTTTCGATGGTTGGGTGAGTGATTTTTATCACTATTACGGCTATATTTATCGGCTCATTTGCTGTCTCAAAACCAGTTTATCGCGGCTCGCTTTTTTATACTCAAATACATGAGACACGATATTTCATCGAGCGATAGCGGGTCAAGCGCTTTTATTTTATAGCCTGTATACTGTAGCCTATTTTATCGCCTCTCTATGCATATACTCGCAAACTGCAAAGTCACACCGAGAAATCCACTATATTAACGCAGATAAAAACGTCATTCACCAGTATAGATAAATGTGATAACAGAGTGAGATTTTTTAATAAAACCAATCTTTCATTATTAAGAGAAAATCTAATATTTGTTTACTAATTAATGCTAATTATGTTAAAAATACAACGAGTAAATACATTAACAGTTATGACAATTTTGGGGAGCAATGATGAAGAGAGTGATTTTTTTGATAGGGAGTATGACAGTTGCAACGGCAGGATTTTGCGGGGTTGGTCAGTTCTCAGATGAGACCACCTGCTACGTTTATAAACAAGACAAATTACACAAAAAGCTAAACTGTCAGTATGAGGGCGCTGAAGGTGCAGCGATGAGTTATAGCTTTAGGCAGGTCTCTTATAACCTGCCAGGACTTGGCAAAATGGCCACATCTAATCAAGCAAACTACAATGACCGTAATGAGATCACTGGATGGACGACCACCGTCAATGATGAGCCAGCCATTATCAGATATCGTTTGCCAAGCAATCAGCGTATCGTCAGTGATGCCTATGCGCAGTCTGGTAAAGCGGTGATGCAGTGCTACCTTAGTACCAAATCGCAGTGGGAGATTTGTGCTGAATAGAGTGAGATAGTATTGATACTTAAAAGATCATAAAGCTAAGTATTATACTCAGCTTTATGATGGTTAGACATTCTATGGACCTAAGCTTTTAATTGCTTTATCAATACTTTTTAATTGTTCATTAGTTTTTATTAAAGTTTCTGAAATTTTCTTATCCCAGTTTGAGTCAGAAATATCTGTCTGATAAAAGGCTTCAACAGAAAGCTTAGATGAGCTAGACAGTTTGTTAAGCCAGAACTTAGCATTAGCTCTTCCATAATAAGCTGTGACCACAATGCTTTCTCCACCAATATATTTTTTTAACCCTCCATATTGTCCCCAAGTAAGAACTATTTTCTGATTAGGAGCTAAAAAAGGTATTCCACTTACAATGGGTCCGGATGACATCGTGTTTGGCATATTTCTAGGTTCTTCTATACTAAAGGCTTTCTCAGGTAAGCTTCTTGATGTTTTAAAACTAATGTTCTCCGCTGGGCCTTTACCTATATTCTCAATAATTAGAATTATAACTGAAGGGCGCTTCTTATCTGTATCAGCATATACGATAACTTCTGGATCAGTTGAGGACCGATAGACAGCATAGGTAATCATAGCCGACGCCGTCGCTATTAAAGCCATAAATAAAGATACCCAATTCACCCATTCTGTTTGCATGAATACAATCTCCGTGAAGCTAATGTCAATAGGAAAACTCAACTTTTAACTACTTTATCAGCTTGTTAAGCTTTACACCTCGTTTTTTAAGAACATACTTAAACTTTAGCAACGTTCTTATCATCGATAAGAATGTCAGTATCTATTTATAACGCTCACTCTATAAGAACTATTTTAAAAAGGATCCATCATGAAACTGCGCATCTTAAAGTCTGCGGTGACCAATCCTTGGTTTAATCTTGCCACTGAGGACTGGATATTTAATACGCTCAATCCCGACTCGCACACGCTTTTCTTATGGCGCAACTCTGAGACCGTGGTCATTGGTCGCTCACAAAACCCATGGGTAGAATGCAAGACGGATAAGATGGCAGCAGACGATGTCTTTTTGGCGCGGCGTCAGAGTGGTGGCGGTGCGGTATTTCATGACTTGGGCAATACCAATTTTACTTTTTTATCCCCAAAACACGCGTACGACCAAGCGGCCAACTTTACCATTATCACCAATGCGCTAAAAAAGCTGGACATAGACACCACCTTATCTGGTCGTAATGACATGCAAGTCGGCAATCGAAAAATATCAGGTAGCGCCTTTAAACATGCCGCCGATCGCAGCTTTCATCACGGGACACTGCTAGTCAATGCCAATATGCAAAAGCTTGGCGACTATCTCAATCCGCATCCGCTAAAGCTCAAAGCAAAAGGCATCAAATCTGTACGTGCGCGCGTGGCAAACTTGGTAGAATTCAATGATGCCATCAATCATGAGACCTTGTCTGATGCGATTATCGAGGCGTTTTGCGAATATTACGGAGAGACTGCGCCAGTTGAGCAGCTGGATGAAGCCAGCCTTGCCCAGCAGCCAACGCTAAACGCTTACTACCAGCAGATGGCTGACTGGGATTGGCGCTTTGGCAAGACGCCTGAGTTTAGCCATCATATCGAGACGCGCTTTGATTGGGGCATGATAGATGTGCATATGGATGTGAAGCAAGCCGTGATTGCAGAGGTCGTTATTTTCTCTGATGCGCTAAATGTTGAGCTGATTGACTTGCTCAAAGAGACATTGACGGGTGTTAAATATAATAAGCATGAGATAAAAAATGCGCTTGCCGAGCTAGCAAAAGTGCAACCTGAACTAGCGACGCAGGTTAGTGATTTTGAGGAGTGGTTGGTTGAGGAGATGGAAGGTTAGGGTTTCTATCTTAATGTTAAGACTTCAAAAATTTCCTATATATATTAATAGTTGAGGGTTACGAATGGAAGTTAAAGTAGCATTAATGTGAAATTTTAAACGGAAATTCCAGCCCCTCCCATATACTAATTATTTTTGAAACCAAATATATTGCTCAGTGGATCATAACTATTAGTTGTCTTAAAAAAATCTGTGCCTACCAGCATTGGCTTATACTTGACTTTTAATCTTTCTTCGTAAAAACCAATATCTCCAACGCAAGATAGAATATCATGAGGATACAGATAGTTTTTCTTTAATCTATCAGGCAGTCCAAAATCTACTATTATATTACCACCTAAACCAACCCATGCATGGATATCCTGCTCACCTTGATTAATTCTATTCTCGTATTCATATCTTAATGACTCAGGCGTGGTGTCAAACTCGTCTTCTGGAGAGTTATTAATATTCACATTACCGTAAATCATTTCAACATCGTAACCTTTTGCGCTTAGGAACATAAAAGCTATTGATGCTAAGTCAAGACACATATTGCCTAAATATGGATGACCCATGAATATATGTTCAATAACATCGAATAGTTCGCCATGTACTATCTTTATAATTTCACGTATTTCGCTTTCATTTTGATATTTGTAATTTATAGAATTCCATTTCAAATTAGGAATTTTTATTTCTTTAGAAAGGTTAATTGATTGCTGCAACATATCCAGATATCGACTCTGATTATTCATCCTCTCTTATCCCCATTTTGTATAACTGTCTTGAAAAAACTTTTATAGGTATCTTATCATGCTAAGTCTAAACAAAAAACGGCAGAAGATAATATCCCTGCCGCCTTATAATCACTTCTTATTTAACCATTAAATCCCTGCCGCAACCTCAGCGCCATCACGAATCGCACGTTTGGCATCTAGCTCAGCTGCGAGCTTAGCACCACCGATGAGATGATATTGCGCGTCTGGTGCATCGCCGACATTTGGCATCAGACTGGCGACTGACTCTTGACCAGCACAGACGACGACGCTATCGACACGGAGTAGCTGGCTTTGACCTTGAGCGTTGGTGACCCAAATACCTTCGTTGGTGATTTTGTCGTACTGCACGCCAGCGACTTGGATGACGCCATGAGACTTGATATGCGCACGGTGTACCCAGCCTGAGGTTTTGTTTAGTCCACTGCCCAGACGACCTTTACTACGCTGCATCAAGTAAACTTGGCGGATAGGCTTAATGGC
Organism: Psychrobacter sp. C 20.9; assembly: GCF_001921765.1. Lineage (NCBI taxonomy): Bacteria > Pseudomonadati > Pseudomonadota > Gammaproteobacteria > Moraxellales > Moraxellaceae > Psychrobacter > Psychrobacter sp. C 20.9. Next base: position 118,347 of record NZ_MRYC01000001.1, read on the forward strand.
TTCTGGTCTGACCAAACCACCATCGCTTTGATAGTCCGTATCACTGGTCACACCCCACTCTTCGCGCCAGTCACTGATAGACTGCGGCTCAGGACGATAGCTTGGGTCTTTTAGTGTTTCAGGGCCAAGCTCGTCTAGCGACTGACCATGATTGGCAGTTAGGTATTCACTGACGTCAAATCCGATACCGCCTGCCCCAATGACCGCCACCGTGTCGCCCACGGCTTTTTCGCCAGAGAGCAGTTCAGCATAGCTGATAACTTGCGGTAGATCCGCTCCTTCAAGCTTGCCTTTTAGGCTTCTCGGTACGACGCCAGTGGCAACAATCACATGGTGGAATTTGGCTTTTTCAAGCATGTCCTTATCCACAAAAGTATTGAGTTTTATCTCAACACCCAAGTGCTCAAGCTCATTGATATAGTAACGAATGGTCTCAAAGAACTCCTCTTTACCAGGGATGACTTTGGCGTAGTTGAACTGACCGCCTAAGATATCTTTGGCTTCAAACAAGGTCACCTCATGACCACGCAGAGCTGCTACGTGAGCGGCTGACATACCCGCGACACCGCCACCGATGACGGCAACTTTCTTTGGATTTTTCGCTTTTTTGTAGACCAACTCAGTCTCGTAGCAGGCTTGAGGGTTTACCAGACAAGTCGAGCGTTTGTTTTCAAACGTATGATCGAGGCATGCTTGGTTACAGGCGATACAGGTATTAATGCGGTCTGTCTGACCGTTTTTGGCTTTGTTGACCCAGTTTGCATCCGCCAAGAATGGTCGTGCCATCTGAATCACATCTGCCTGACCATCAGCGATGATTTTTTCTGCGGTATCTGGCATGTTGATGCGGTTGGCCGCCATCATTGGGATATTGATGTGTTTTTTGATCTCAGCGGTGAAATCAACGAAAGCCGCTCGTGGTACGCTGGTGACGATCGTCGGGACACGCGCTTCATGCCAGCCGATGCCCGTATTCATGATAGTCACGCCCGCTTCTTCTAGCGCTTTTGCCACGGTGATGACTTCATCCATGACGTTGCCATCTTTGACTAAGTCGATGACTGACAGGCGGAATAGGATAATAAAATCTTCACCAACGGCCTCGCGAACGGCTTTGACCACATCAACGGCAAACTTCATGCGACCTTGAATATCACCGCCATAGATGTCTTTACGCTTGTTCACATGACGCGATAAGAACTGATTGAGCAAGTAGCCTTCAGAGCCCATGATTTCGACACCGTCATAGCCCGCTTGCTTGGCAAGACGCGCTGAGCGGGCATAATCTTTGACTGTCTGCTCGATATTTTTGATGCTCATCTTGCGCGGTTTAAACGGCGAGATTGGTGATTTGATTGGGCTAGAGGATACCGCAAAAGGATGATAGCCATAGCGACCACTGTGCAATATCTGCATGATGATTTTGCTGTCGTGCTTATGCACAGCACGAGTAACGCGCTGATGATTGATGACGTCAGCTTTGGTATTCATCGTGCCGCCAGCAGGTAGTAGCCAACCTTCGCGATTGGGCGAGATACCGCCTGTGATCATCATTGCCACGCCGCCTTTGGCACGTTCTGCAAAATACGCCGCCAGCTTGCCATAATTATAAAAACGGTCTTCAAGCCCCGTATGCATAGAGCCCATGACCATGCGGTTTTTTAGCGTGGTAAAACCCAAATCTAATGGCTCAAATAAATGTGGATAATATTCGTTAGTGCTGGCAGTTTCGATCGTATTGGCAGAACGGCTGGCGGTCATATCATTTTCCTTATGAATTTTTTTGAGACGGCTTCTTAAAAATAGCTTTGTAGAAATCGTGATGCTACAGGATTTAGCGTTACTGGTATCGTAACACACCGCTATTATTGTCAGCTATGCAGACAAACGACTGATGAGTGAGCACTATTTAGCGACGATCAGAATACGATCGTGAAGTGTGCCAACTATCGCACGGACTGGTGGCGTATCGTTAGATTATTACGGTAAAATCCGCTCCAGTGTTGACTGTGTTTTTTTTATAATCAGACACCTATTTTATCACTTCCTCCTCACCGCCCATTAGACTAATCGATAAACATCGACTATTCTAATCCCTTTCTGTGTTAAATTACGGTGCTGCGTTACCCTATTGACGCGTTATAAAAATACGATAAAGGATTATCATCATGACAGATTTTCATACTGGCCTCGGCAAGAACGCCGCCAATTATCAACCACTCACCCCTATTGATTTTATTATCCGTAGCGCTCAGGTTTATCCCGATAAGACTGCGATCATTTATGATGACCTTGCACACAACAATCTCACTCAGACATGGCAACAGACTTATACGCGCTGCCGTCAATTGGCGGATGGCTTACGCAAACTGGGTATCGATAAAAACGATACGGTCGCCGTCATGCTGCCAAACACGCCAGCGATGGTCGAATGCGCCTTTGGCGTACCCATGTCAGGCGGCGTACTCTGCACGTTGAACACGCGCCTTGATATCAACGCCCTGACCTTTTGTTTGCAGCATTCAGAGGCCAAGGTTCTTATCTTGGATAGCGAGTTTGCGGAGCACGCTGAGATTATCGATGAGACCTTCCCAAACCTCATTGTCATTCACGCGACCGATCATGCTATCGATGTCGAGCCGTTTGGACAGATGAGCTATGAAGCATTGGTTGCCAGTTCAGACAGCTTGGATAATTGGGAGCTGCCAGCGGATGAATGGGATGCCATTGCCCTGAACTACACCTCTGGCACAACAGGCAAACCAAAAGGCGTCGTTTATCATCATCGCGGTGCTACGCTCAATGCGGTGTCGAATATTTTGGATTGGGATATGCCAAAGCATCCAATGTATCTGTGGACGTTGCCGCTGTTCCATTGTAACGGTTGGTGCTTCCCGTGGAGCATCGCTGAGCGCGCTGGGGTCAATGTCTGCTTGCGTAAAATTGACGCGGATCTGATATTGCAGCTGATAGCAAAGCATCAAGTGACCCATTATTGCTCTGCGCCCGTCGTCCATAATATGATTGCTGGCGGCAAACCTGAGTATAAGGAAGCCATTATGCATACCGTCAAAGGCTGGGTCGCTGGGGCACCGCCGTCTGAAACCATGCTAGCAGCAATGGAAGAAATGGGCTTTGATATCTCTCACGTCTACGGTCTGACTGAGGTCTATGGGCCAGTGACCGTTTGCGCTGAGCAAGAAGAATGGAGTGATCTTGATGTCGCCACCCGCGCCCAAAAGAAATCACGTCAAGGCGTGACCTCACACTTAATGACAGGGTTTGAGGTATTTAAACAAGGCACGACTGAGCCAGTCGCCGCCGATGGCGAAGAGATGGGTGAGCTGGCACTACGTGGCAACATGGTGATGAAAGGCTATCTAAAAAGCCGCAAAGCCACCGAAGAAGCATTCACTGATGGCTGGTTCCGCACGGGGGACTTGGGTGTCAAATACCCTGACGGCTACATCAAAATCATGGACAGGCTCAAAGATATTATCATCTCAGGCGGTGAGAATATCTCTAGTATCGAGGTCGAAAATGTCTTATACAAGCTCCCTGCCATTGAGAGCTGTGCGGTCGTCGCCGCGCCACATGATAAATGGGGTGAGGTGCCCGTCGCCTTTATCGAGATTCATGAGGGCAGCACCTTGCAACGCGATACGGTAATGGCGCATTGTAGTCAGCACTTAGCAGGCTTTAAAGTGCCAAAATATATTGTCTTTGCTGAAATCCCAAAAACCAGTACGGGTAAAGTACAAAAGTTTGAGCTACGCCAAGCAGCCAAATCGTTGGCGCACGAAACGTCAAAAGTTACTGCCAGTGTTAAATAAAATGGCGGCTTATTAAATCCTGTCATCAACTAACATTCATAAAAAAGGTCAATCACATATACGTGGCTGACCTTTTTTCGAGTGCTAGCCTATTTATACTATAGTTGGTTCAATATAATTTGGAGACAAGGAAGCCAAGTAAAAGTACTACAAATAGTAGACTAAGCGAGGCTGACAACGTATCCAATTTATAGAGAACTAACTATATCAGCCAATTTTTGGCTCAAACCACTGATAGACCAGCATCCCTATGATCATCGCAGGGATAAACACATACGCTTGCCACTGACCCGTCCCGAGCAAGACGATGCCTGGCCCCGGGCAAATACCGACCAGCCCCCAGCCGATACCAAACAACATGGCTCCGATAATCAATTGTTTGGTGATGACGGTTTTGCTTGGCATATCAATGGGCGTGCCAACCCAGCTATTCTCTTGACGCTTGGCCAACAGCACACCAAAAAATGCAACGAACAAACCACCACCCATCACCAGTGCAAGGGAGATATCCCATGCGCCAAACACATCCAAGAACCCTTGTACTTTTACAGGGTCCGTCATACCTGACACCAGTAACCCAAACCCAAACAGTAACCCTGCCAGCAATCCGATTATATTTTTTAGCATCGTCGTATCTCGCTATTATTATCTTCTATTAACTATCATATGTCGTGCGTGCTTTAGTCCTACTAGCAATCTCATGGCAATCTGCCGTTGAGCATTTATAGTAGCCCTAGGACATGACGACCGATATACACGGTCACAATACCCAACAGCATAAAGGTGACGGTCGCGGCCAGTGAGCGTGGAGATAGACGTGCATTACCGCAGATACCATGCCCACTGGTACAGCCTGAGCCAAGACGCGTGCCAAAGCCCACCAATAGCCCTGCGGCAATCAACAGTGGCAAAGAAGTGCTAATCTCTACGTTAGGTAGCGGTCTTGCCAGCCTGTACAGCACGGGCGATATGACCAAACCCAGTATAAATAGCACCTGCCACATCTCCACACGCTTGGGTTTTAGCAAGCTTGAAAAAATGCCACTGATACCCGCTATACGGCCGATACCGAGCAGCAAAATAACTGTCGCTACCCCTAGCATCAGACCACCGACTAAAGAGATCGGTGTAAATGCTTGCCAGTCTATTTGTATACTCATAACGGACTACCCATTTAGGTTTATTAAGTATTTGCTTAACTTTCGATTTATATAAATACATTATATTATAAAATATAATAAAAGGGTAAAAAAATACTGAGCACGTATGATGATAATAACGGCTCAGTATTTTATGATGATAAAAGCGTCTTCAGAAGTACTTATAAAGTTAGCGGTATCATTTTAAAAGGTTTCTCAATCATAACTACTGGCTTAGTACTTCATCCAGTGCGGACTCAAAACGCGTGACCGTACCATCGATATCGGTTAATTTATCCAAGCCAAACAGACCCAAACGGAACGTCTTGAAGCTGTCAGGCTCACCTACTTTTAAGGGTACACCAGCGGCGATTTGCACACCCGCTGCCGCAAAAGCGCTGCCTTTATGCATATCATCACGATCGGTATAAGACACGACAACGCCAGGCGCTTGAAAGCCTTTAGCCGCAACGCTCTCGATGCCTTTGGCTTCTAGTACTTCACGAATACGTTTGCCAAGCGTCCACTGCGCCTCACATAGCTTATCAAAACCAACCGCTTTGGCTTCATTCACCGCATCACGGAACTGGCGTAAGCTGTCTGTCGGCATCGTCGCGTGGTAGGCATGACCGCCATTTTCGTAGGCGCGCATGATGTTCAGCCATTGCTTTAGATCAATACTGAAGCTATCAGACTCTGTGCTGTCTACTTTTTTGACCGCCGCATCGCTTAGCATGACAAGACCAGCGCCTGGTGTACTGCTCCAACCTTTTTGCGGGGCGCTGATAAGCACATCGATACCCAAGTCTTTCATGTCTAGCCAGACACAGCCTGACGCGATACAGTCGATAACCAACAATCCACCGACGCTATGCACAGCCGCGCTCAACGCTTTGATATAGTCATCTGACAAAATCATGCCAGACGAAGTCTCGACGTGCGGCGCAAATACCACTGCTGGCTGCTCTTCTTTGATTTTAGCTACCGCCGTGTCGATATCGACTGGTGCAAACGGTTTTGGTGACTCGCTATCATCTGCACGATTGGCTGTGAGCACGGTTGAGGATTTGGCAATTTTGCCTTTTTCTAAGATTTGTGTCCAACGATAACTAAACCAACCATTACGAATGATGAGGCAATCTTCGTCATTTGCCAGTTGGCGAGCGACCGCTTCCATACCATAAGTACCAGAACCCGGTACGATAACCACGGCATCCGCGTTGTAGACAGATTTTAGATCACTAGATAAGTCATTCATCACTTGCTGAAAGGCTTTTGACATATGGTTTAGCGCACGATCAGTGTAGACCACTGAATACTCTAATAAGCCGTTTGGATCGATATCTTGACGTAATGCAGGCATGGAACACTCCTAGTATATGATTAGATGATGACTGTTTCTTAATTTTTTGGACCTTATTTTTATACCATAATATAGGGATAGGAAATAATATAGATACTAATATCGTTAAGTACCATAGATGATTGGTATCAACCGAATACTCATATCGAACAAAAATGAAGAAGATATAGGATAGACAAGATAACCCTTTAACCCAGCGCTACTGTCTTTAATGATGAGGTCATGTGTTGTTTTGATATCAATGCTTCAGATTCATGATATGCAAACGCACTGGTTCTAATACACATTAATGAAGGCTATAAACATGGGGCGAAACTATTTCTAGTCACGTTATAGTCACAACATGAGCGAGTCTCATCACCCTATGTTAAGCCAAACTGTCTTGACCCAAATCATCCATAAGATTTGATAGTAGCACTGATGCTAGAGGTTGACAACGATACGCTCAGGCACTGATATGGCTTGCGCGATTAGAGTTTTATTGGTAAGTGTTCGTTGATCGACGCGGTGAGAACATCAGCGCCCGCGATGGGCATCCTGTAGCCCAGACACTACAAAATCTAGCAAATCACTGTCGCCTTCGCGGGCCGCTTTACGCATGAGCTTGGATGGTGCGTGCGTCAGTGTTTGAGTCAGGCGCCGTGACAGCTCAATAAGAATGTCTTCTGGACTGATATCTTCTTGTTGCAGCTTGGCAATGGACTCATGCAGTAGCTTATCTACTTGATTTTGAGTACAGGTACGATACTGCTGGATGTCTTTACCCACTTGGCGAACTTGGAAGCGACGATCTATTTCAACGACCAATTGACTGACTAAAAGTTCCGCATCGACCGCCGCTTGCCGACGCTGCTCAATATTGCCAGCAATCACATGCTGCAAATCATCGACAGAATACAGATAGACATCATCCATGCGACTGATGGTTGAGTCAATATCACGTGGTACGGCCAAATCTATCATCAACATTGGCTGATAACGGCGACGCTTAAGCGCTTGCATGGTCATGGTTTTATCAATCAATAAATCCATACTACCACTACAGCTGCTGACAATATCGGCGTCTGCCAGCACTTGCGGCAAATCTTGCAAGGGTCTGACGTCTATGCGGCGATTGGGACTACGCAGTTCAGCCGCCAATGCCTCAGCACGCTCAGGATTACGATTACAAATAATCACTCGCCCAACGCCAAGTCCTGCGATATGGGTGGCAACCAAGCGATTCATCTCACCTGCCGCGACGACCAATAGCGTACGACTCGGCAAGTCATCAAATATCTGCGTGACCAATTTGGCCGCCGCAAAACTCAGCGATACCGCTTGTGCACCCACTTGCGTCTCATTACGTACTCGTTTAGCAGCGGCAAATACTTGATCAACGATCCAACCGAGCTGATTGCTCAATACTTTTTGCTCTTGTGCCAAATGCACAGAGCGCTTGATTTGACCAAGTATTTGCGGCTCACCCAGTATCATAGAATCCAGCCCCGCTGCGACTCTTAGCCAGTGGGTCAATGCGTGCGTGTCGCGGTGCACATAGAGATAAGGATCGATATCTACGAGTGGCAGCTGTTTGAATTCAGCAAGCCACGTCTTAATCTTGAGGATATGAGCGCTGATCATGCTTGATGTGACATGAGCACTGCTACTAAAATCATTATGAGAGATGGCATGATCTGACTGCTCATTAACTGCCGAGCTTGATGCATGTGAGTGGTGCGGAGTCAACGTATGGGGCACAAGCGCATAAATCTCGGTACGGTTACAAGTAGAGACAATCACGCTGCCATCAGTGAAGGATTCTATTTGCTCAAGCGCAACATTCACATCGTCACCCACCAGCGCCAAGCGCTCTCGCAGAGCGACTGGTGCAGTTTTGTGATTGACCCCAATGACCACTAATCTCATTATTGATAGACCATAAACATGCCGCTCAGCTGCTCACTCACGCTATCTCATTATTTTTAAAAGACAGTTTTTGACGACAGCGCTGAAAGGAAGACCCTAAAAACCGCTTATTATATCATTATTGCTGGCGTTAATTAACACTCACCCATCTATGATAGCGATATCTCTGTATCTGGTCGCAAATGTAACAAATCAACTACCGATATGATTGATAAAATCAATGGATGTGTTTTGGCAAATAGTCGCTAAGATCACCATAAATCATTCGCTTAGTGTCGCCTAACTTGTTATATTTCCACAGTATTCTGGTCAGCATAGCTATTTGTATAAAAGTTCTAGCAAAATAACTCATGCTTAAAACAAGTATCAGTTATAGCCTATCAATAGAATGGTGATTGCTCGGATATGAGTAACACGGATGCTATTGTTTATACTGTTCATCTGCTCTTATAATGTTTGTCATGGGTACTCGTTACCACTATTTGATTTGAAATGATTAAAATAAAATTGCCTCAGCTATGTAGGTAAACCATGGGCGAACACGGCTATCTATGATGTTTTTTGGATCATTATCTAGATCACAACCTCTTTATAACGAGCAATCTAGCCTCCGCGCTTTATTGCAGGTCGTTATCGATCGTTTGTGCCAGCGTTATAAGCTAGCGTTGTCATTGGCCTTCTGTTTATGCCTTGCCGTACCTGCGCATGCCAGCCATGCTGATACAGAATTGGCCGCAAAAACGCCACCAGCAGCAGTCATTACTAGCGATAACTGGGCAAATAATAATGCTACTTCTAGTACCTCTATCAGCACGACTGTTCATAAAAACAGCCAAATGACAGATAGCGTAACCAACATTGATGGTCTAGCGCCAGCCAGCCTATGGCAGCCTGAACTCAACGAACCCAGTTTATATGCTCTATTAGATGCAGAGTTTGCTGCGGATCGTGATGACAAACAACGTGCGATTACGATCTATAAGCAACAATCTTTTAAAGAAGATGCCACAGCGGTATTTGAGAGGGCACTAACTCTATCATTGCGTAATGAAAGGGTTGAGGATTCATTAGCCTTTGCGAAATCATGGCAAGACCAGAATCCTGATCATGTACCTGCTTGGTTTTATGTGGCGCATTTGGCACTACGGGCACACGACTATATCTTAGCTGGCGAGACCTTAAACCGCATCTTGCGTTACGATCCGCGTGCAGATTTGAGCGAAATCCTTATCGGTATTTATCCCAATAATGACTATGACAAACGCGAGCTGCTTGCCGCTTTGCAGCCACTAGATAGTGAGCAAAATGCTTCACTGTCCGTATTAAAAGCTGGTTTACTTTACCAATTTAATGAGCCCGAAATCGCTATCGTGCATATTAACCGCGCGCTAGAGCGCCAGCCTGATTATGTGCCTTTTATCACCCTAAAGGCTGACATCTTGCGCAAAATCGTCACCTCTGAAACTGTGGTCAACTATATAAGCCAAGCACGCTTGCGCAATCCTGATAGCAAAAGCTTGTACCTGTACGAGATTCGCTACTTATTAGACTTAAAACAAAGCGAGCAGGCTTGGAAGTTACTGCTTGACGCACATAATCGTTTTAATGATGATGCCGAGATTACCTTGCTAGCAGCACTGGTGAGCTTGGATATTGAGCAATATGCAAGTGCGGATGATCTACTCAATATGCTTGCCAAAAACCCCGCTTACCTTGACCAAGCTTATTACTATCTCGGTATCAGTGCCGAGCGGCAGCAGCAGTATGATAAAGCCAAATACTATCTCAATGCCGTGATGCAAGAAGACTTAGTATTAGAAGCACGTCGAAAAGTGGTCGCATTTGAATTGCTCAATGACGACGTCGACGCCGCCATTGCTACTTTAGAAAAGCTACGCAAAGACTTTACCGTATTCGCCCCTGACACCTTTGTGATGCAAGCCGATATCTTGTGGCAGCAAAATGAATCAGAAGAAGCCTTACGTCTATTGACGCGGGCCGCTCGTAAATATCCTGATAATGAGATGTTACTCTTTGCCCGTGTCCAACTGTTAGATGACAAAAGCGACTATGTCGTCAAACGTACACTCCTTAATCATTTGCAGGCGCTCGATCCTACCAATTTATCCTATCAGCTCAGTTATGCACAGTTGCTATTGGCCAACGAGCGTAGCTCTGAGCAAGGTCTGGCGCTTGCTACAGCAATTATCCAAATTCGCTATGACGACCCACGCTATGATAATGACCTTCATCTACAAGCTCTCAATGTATTGGCGGGTAATGCATTGGCAAAAGAAAACTATAAGCAAGTCATCGATTATCTGCAAACGCCTTACGATGTGCTCCCAACTCTGCGCTCAGGCACTCTATTACTGCGTGCTTATCAAGGTCTCGGCAATAACGAAAAAGTCGAAGCACTACTCGCAGACTTGCAACAGCGCTTCTCGTTTGGACAACACAATATCAATGACAGCATACAGCTATATTGATATTGGTTTTTCAAAATAACTGTTGCGGCGTGATGCCATCAGGCCTGATACGTTACAAAGCAATTATCAATTACAAGGGACGTATAAGAAGCTAACAGCCGTGCATAACTGAGCAACAAATAGCCCTTAAGCTAATATCTTTGTTAACCTGTCCATTTTACCATTTTCGAGAGCACATTATGTCAGTATCAATCACTTCTTATAAACCAAATAAATTGGCTCTGTTTACTGCTATAACTGCAGCAATGGTCATTACCTCTGGTTGTCAGTCATTAAAAACGGCCAACGCGACTAACCAGCCAACGACCACTGTACAAGGTCAAAACGCTGATCAACCAAAAAAGCTAGAGAGCTTCAATATCACGGGTAAAATTGGGGTGACCACACCTGCTAATGACACCTCAGGTACCCAAGGCGGTAGTGCGTTTTATGCATGGGGACAAGAAAACGATCGTTTTGCTATTGAACTCATCGGCGCGCTTGGCATTGGTAAAACCAACATCGAGTACAACGGTCAAACCGCGACGCTAGTCAGTGAAAAGACAGGCACATTGACTGCTGATGACCCTGAGGAACTATTACAAAAAGCCACTGGCTGGCAAGCGCCTATCTCGCAAATGCCTTACTGGATTTCTGGTCGCCCCGCGCCTTCAGATAGCGCTCCGCAGCTAGATGCTCAAAACCGATTGATCAGCTCAGTCAATGGCGACTGGAGTGCCAGCTTTACTTATAAAGGGAATGACAAGCTCCCTAGTAAAATCAGCGCTGTACAACCACAGGGCAATAAAGTGGTGATGACGATTAATCACTAGTCCGTCATTACTAGTGTATCACCACAAAAAAATCAGCCCCTATTGCTCATTACCATAGTCGTTTATGACTGTACCTTATGATGAAAAAACATGATTGAAAACATAGCCGAAGCATCTGACTCTACTGTTACGCGTTTATCCCCTGCAAAAATCAATCTATTTTTGCATATTACAGGCAAGCGTGCTGACGGTTATCATAATTTGCAAACGGTGTTTCGCCTGCTTGATTGGGGTGATTACTTGCATTTTTCACTCATGGATGATGTTGTGATACAAACGGCTGATAATAAAGCAGATGCCAATACCCTCTGTCATCAGCTATTAGTATTAGCTGGTGCAGAGGCGATAACTGCCAATATAGAAGACAACTTAATCTTCAAAGCGGCGCGCGCATTGCTCGCTTTTGCCATACAGTCAAACACGCTGCCCGAGCAGTTAGCACCAATTACTATCAGGTTAGACAAGCATTTGCCAATGGGTGCAGGATTGGGCGGTGGTTCGTCCAATGCCGCAACGACTATGCTGGTGCTCAATGAGCTTTGGCAGCTTAACTTTACTCGCGATGCGCTTATAAAAATTGGTGCAAAGGTAGGCGCAGACGTACCTATCTTTATTTTTGGTCAAGATGCGATTGCGATGGGTATTGGTGAAGAATTGACTGCCATCAATTTGCCTGACCAGCAGTATTTAGTCTTGACACCTGAAGCGCATGTCAATACTGCCAAACTATTCGCCCACCCCAAACTACAGCGAGATATCACTTCTCTGTCGATTGATACGATTAAAAATCAATCCAATGATTATGTTCAAAATTTGAATACGCCTTATCACAATGTCTTTACGCCAGTAGTGACAAGCCTCGCTCCTGCTGTTGCAGAGGCTTTGAATTATTTGCAAAGGTTAGAAACACAAGCGCTGGGCACAGCGCGCATGACTGGCTCTGGTAGCGCGGTATTTTTACCGCTAGATACGAGTATTGCCTCTGATAAAAAACTGTTGGCAAAGTGGGTTGAAGATGCGCCGTGTCAGGCTTATCTAACCAGTAATTTATAAATCGAACCTAGGGCATGTCATCAAGCTCAATATTTTTCAATAAGCCCATACTATTTAAACTTAGGAGTTTTTGCGATGAAAACCAATTTCTCAGCCGCTATGTCAGGTACTTTGTTGAGTGTTATTTTGCTGCCATTGATGGTGGCTGGTTGTACTACAAATGCGACTACCCCAAACAAAAACTCACCAACCCCTGAAATACCTGAAGCGGGTAAAGATACTGAACCACAAGCATACGCACCATTTTTTACGTACCCTTATGCGAATGGCATGGAAATACAGCCAGCAACGGGCGGTACATTGGTCATGCAAGACGGCTGTTTATTGCTACAAAGTGGTAATACGCTTGAGGTTCCTGTGTTTCCACATGGCATCACTACTTGGAATGCAAACACAAAAACGCTGACAGCAAATGGGATTGCTATCCCTCTAAATTCAGAATTATTTACCAATGGGCCACTGGGCCGTGAAAAATACGATCCAAATAATGACTATAATTTTGCACAACAAGCAAACCCCGATTGTTTAAAGGGTAGATACATACAGTTTTTAGGGTCGCAATTTATGGATGCCAATAAACTGTCCAACCCCTCGTCATAAGGCTGTCTGTATAAAAGCAAGTCGCTGAATGACACAACAATATGAATAAATCCTAGAAAAAAGCGCAAATGACTTGCAAAATCTGAAAATTTACTTATAATAGGTCGCCACAATAGGGGTATAGCCAAGTTGGTAAGGCATCAGGTTTTGATCCTGACATCCGTTGGTTCGAGTCCAGCTACCCCTGCCATTTTTTAGTACGAAGCGTGAGAAATACACTGAGTATAAGCGGTTTATAAATAACCTCTTATGCTATTGTCATTGACAACGTTATCCCAGTTTCGGTATAGTTCGCAATGAACACCGCTAGGGAAAAGTTATGTTTTAGGCGGCTCAATCGTTTATAAGATAACTGACAGGTCGTGACACCATTCTAAGAATGACTATTAGTCGCTATTAGCTTTCGGTTGTTCATAGCCTAGACATTACAGGGGTATAGCCAAGTTGGTAAGGCATCAGGTTTTGATCCTGACATCCGTTGGTTCGAGTCCAGCTACCCCTGCCATTTTTTACTGTAATAGTAGTCTTCAATCTTTTTCACCACTCTTTTCTTAATTTGAGCAGTTTGTCACTGCTTAGCGGTCGCTGCTTGAGTCAATCAATAGGACTTCTGTCATGCCTTATTTGGCGATTTTTACGGGCAATGCCCACCCAGAATTAGCAAAAACCGTAGCCGATCATCTTCATATACCTCTTGGTAAAGCTGACATCACGCGTTTTTCTGATGGCGAAATTGCCGTGGAAATCAAAGAACACGTACGTGGTAAAGATGTGTTTATCATGCAGCCTACTTGTGCACCGACCAATGACAACTTGATGGAAATCATGATGATGGCGGACGCCTTGCGTCGCTCTAGTGCTGGTCGTATCACAGCTGTCATGCCATATTTTGGTTATGCGCGTCAGGATCGTCGTCCACGCTCAGCTCGTGTACCTATCTCGGCTAAAGTGGTCGCTGACATGCTAAACATTGTCAGTATCGATCGCGTGATGACGGTTGATTTGCACTCAGATCAGATTCAGGGGTTCTTTGACATTCCTGTAGACAATATCTACGGTACGCCAGTACTCCTAAACGATCTACAAAAACAAGATTATGACAATATCATGGTGGTTTCACCTGATGTTGGTGGTGTGGTTCGTGCACGTGCGATGGCCAAGCAATTAGGCGATACTGACATGGCGATTATTGATAAACGCCGTGCCCGTGCCAATGAGTCACAAGTCATGCACATCATTGGTGATGTCCGTGACCGTGATTGCGTCATCGTTGACGATATGGTCGATACGGCTGGTACATTATGTAAAGCAGCTGAAGCATTGAAAGAAAATGGTGCACGCCGCGTCTTAGCTTACATCACTCACCCTGTCCTATCGGGTAATGCACTCAAAAACATCAGTGAATCTGCGCTAGACGAAGTTGTCGTGACCGATACGATTCCATTGTCTGCTGAAGCAAAAGCGTGCAGCAAAATCCGTCAGGTCAGTATCGCGCCAATGCTTGCTGAGAGCTTACGCCGTATTAACAACGAAGAATCTATTAGTGCGATGTTTGATGCCTAATGCTAGACAGTCATTGTTATAAATTTTAATAGCAATGATTGTGATAATACAATTTTAGTTATTAAAAAAAAGAGCGCCAAGTATTGACACTTAGCGCTCTTTTTATGTAGGCCTTTTGCGTAGGTCTTTATTATTGCTACAAAATCCCGTATAATGCGCGCCTGTGCTGACCTTTTGTTTTATTCAATCAGGTTGGCATTATCAAAAGTGCTGATCATGCTGAATAATAATGGCTATTGTGGTAATTTTTACTATAAAAATCATTGTTATAAGCAAATGGCTAACATCGATAGTTGTGTCATTTATACGCAACGATAGATATTAGCTCTCATCACGTATTAGTGGATTGGTCGCAAATCCACTTTTTTATGACCAGACACTTCATCATTCTTTTTATAGGATTATATCCATGAGCAATAATCATTTTGAACTAAACGCTACTGATCGTTCTGCTGAAATCCAAGGTAAAGGTGCGAGCCGCCGCCTACGTAAGCAGAACCTAGTTCCTGCTATCATTTATGGTGGTGGTGAGCAGCCAACAGCGATCTCTATCAAAATCAACGAGCTAGTAAAAGCACTTGAGTTTGAAGCATTTTTCTCACACATCTTGACCATCAATGTTGACGGTACCGAGCATCAAGCTGTTATCAAAGACTTGCAGCGTCATCCTGCTAAAGGCTTCCCAATGCATGCTGACTTCCAGCGCGTTGTAAAAGGTCAAAAAATCCACATGAACGTTCCTGTGCATTTTGTTGGTCGTGAAGAAGCGCCAGGTACTGCTGCTGCTGGTGTACTATCTACCCTAGTATCTGATATCGAAGTTATCTGCTTACCATCACAGTTACCTGAATATCTAGAAGTAGATGTATCTGGTATGGAAATCGGTGATTTGTTCCGTCTATCAGACATCAAACTTCCTGAAGGCGTTGTGATTCATGAGCTTGAGCTAGAAGACGGCCATGACCGCACTATCGTTAACATGCAGCCACCAACGGTTGAAGAAGTTGACGAAGATGCTGACGACGTTGATGCTGATGAAGTACCAGCAACTGAGCAAAACGACGACGCTGATGCTGAAGAAAGCAAAGACGACGAGTAATATACTATGTCTAGGTAGCACTTTATTTTGTGCCACTTAGTAATAGACTCGTTTAGTTAAGAAGACAGCAGGTGATTTGAAATCTCCTGCTGTTTTTGTAAGTAAGGTTTGAGAATATACTGTCTATCAATATTTCAAACCTTATCCTTATTTATCAAATTTAAGCAGGGTGTTTTTATGGCCATAAAGCTTATTGTCGGTCTTGGTAATCCTGGTCAGCAGTATATGTTTACGCGTCATAATGCCGGATTTTGGTTTGTCCATCATTTGGCTCAGCAGTTCAACATTACGCTCTCCCCTGACAAAAAATTTCATGGGGTGACAGGACGTGGGCACATTCATGGCTCTGATGTGCGTTTACTTATGCCTCTGACGTTTATGAATAAATCTGGTCAGTCAGTCGTGCCTATGGTAAATTTTTATGGCATCAAAAACGACGAGTTATTGATTGCCCATGATGAGCTCGATATTCCAGCTGGCAGCATCAAACTCAAAACCGACGGCGGTCATGGTGGTCACAATGGCTTGCGTGACATCACGCCGCATATCGGTAATGACTTTCATCGTCTGCGTGTGGGTATCGGTCATCCTGGTCACAAATCCAAAGTCAGTGGACATGTCCTTTCAAAAGCGTCTCCCGATGAGCAAATCGCCATCGATAGCGCGTTGACGGCGGCATTTGAAGCGCTCCCCTTATTGCTAGATGGAGAGGTCGAAAAAGCACGTTCACAAATTAATGGCTTTAAATTGCCTGAATAAAATATTACCTCTATAGTAATAGCCTTTTATTTTGGTAGGTTTGTCCCCATTAACCTTTTGATTTAGTTATTTAATATCAGTTACGCTAAGGAAGCAACCTATGCTACTTAATATGCTTAAATGCAAATTACACCGTGCTCGCGTTACCCATGCTGAGCTTCACTATGAAGGCTCATGCGGTATCGATGGTGATCTGCTGGACCTTGCCGGTCTACGTGAAAACGAATCTATCGATATCTATAATGTGACCAATGGCAAGCGCTTTCGCACCTATGCTATCCGTGCTGAGGCGGGCTCTGGTATTATCTCATTAAATGGTGCTGCGGCTCATATGGCAGACTTGGGCGATATCGTCATTATTTGTGCTTACGCGCATTTCGATGAAGTTGAAGCATCGACGTATCAGCCAAAACTGGTCTATTGCAACGAAGACAACACAGTTAAAGACACAGCAAATATCATTCCTGTACAAGTTGCTTAATATGACAGGATGGTGAGGTTTTGGTAAATTTAAGATAAACACAAAGTTACATTTTTGAATTACCTGCTATTATTACTAAAAATCTCGATGCTATGAGGAAAGCTGAATCTAAATCAAGATTCGGCTTTTTTTATGCCATTTTTCTCTATTAAACTCATACTTTTCATCATATATAAGGAAACATACCGATGTGGTTGGCGGTGATTGCAATACTGATTGGGTTAGCAATTTTGGTTTGGAGTGCTGATGTTTTTATTGACGGAGCAACAGCACTGGCAAAAAAGTTTAGTGTGCCAAGCTTCTTAATTGGGGTATTAATATTGGGCATCGGCACATCAGCACCTGAGATGGTCGTGTCAGTATTAGCAGCGTTAGAAGGCAGTCCTGAGCTGGCTTTAGGCAATGCTTACGGCTCAAATATTATCAATATTGCCTTAGTACTGGGTGCAACCGTACTGATTAGCCCTATCATCATCCGTAAAGGTATCGTAAAGCGTGACCTGCCACTGCTACTGCTAATCACTATCATCGCCGCTTGGCAGCTACGTGATGGCATATTAAGCCAAGTGGATGGTCTGATATTGCTTGTATTGTTGATTGCGGTATTGGGGTCACAGATCGTATTGAGCATTCGTGAGGGCTATCATGAGCATGAAGAGGACATTGATAATGCAGATTCAGATGCGACAGAGCCAAGCGTAGCGCGTGGACTTGGTAGCTTACTGCTCGGTATGCTGATGCTGGTAATCAGCTCGCGTGCGATCGTTTGGGGAGCGGTCGAATTGGCAACGCTCTGGGGTCTCAGCGAGCTCATCATTGGCTTGACGATTGTTGCGGTTGGTACATCACTGCCTGAGCTGGTATCAAGCTTGTCAGCAGCGCGTAAAGGCGAGCACGACATGGCACTTGGCAATATCATTGGCTCAAATGTCTTCAATACATTGGCGGTCGTAGGCCTAGCTACGGTCATTGCCCCGATTGCTGCTGATCCAGTGATTTTGTCACGTGATGTGATGGCAATGGGGCTACTGACGGTATTACTCGTTGCACTGTGCGTGTTTGCCTTTACCACGAAGCGTCAATTCGGTCGCACATCAGGCGCTACGTTGGTACTGTTTTTTGTCAGCTATACAGCATGGCTGATTCAAAGCGTTAGTATAGTTAATCCTCTTTAAAAGAGTGACAGCGTTAACCTCGCTTGCAGTATTGCATATACATCTGCACTCGGTTGCCTTTTCTCTCTTTTAAACTAAATCAACTATATATAATTTTTCACTTTTATATGTTTTGAGCCTTGCTGGCTATTTTATAATCCTAAGACTTTTTCTTACGATTTTTAAAACCGCGCCATAACCCTTCATGTGCCACTTTTGGCATTTTTAGGGTAATGGTGTTGGATAGCAAATCTTGTACTGCCAGACCGCGAGGGTTGAACAGACAAAACACATAGTTGAATACCAATCCCAAAAACGCGCTCGCAAGCAAGGCGGCGCGTGACCCATCGATCAGACTACCAATAATACCAAAAATCAGCGGCATCAAACACGCTGCCAAGATACGTTTGAAAGACTGTCCCCACGTGAGCCACTGACCCGCGTCATTAATGGTTTTGAGCCGCCATGTCTGCATCCCAAGCGTCTGACCACCACGGCGCCAAAATATGCCGTAGAAAGCCACCAATGTCAGTACAAATGATGGCGTCATAATAGCGTTTTGATACCAGACCGGTAGCGACTGCGCCTGTGAAGACTCGGTACCCGTCTCCATGGTCAAAAGCGTGCCAACCACAGTCAATATCGTGCCGACCAAAAATAACAATGCCAAAATCAACATGCCATCATAAAGAATGGCCACAACGCGAACCATGGGCTTGGCAATGGTGGGCGCTTCATTAGGATCTTGCTGCGCAAAAGCGCTCGGTTGCGGCTTTGATTTGCTAATAGACTTTGACGGGCGTTTAGAGGAACTTTTTGACATGGTACGAGCTCATAGCAAGCAGTGAATAGTAATGCTATTGTACCGTAAATGACTGGTCTATCGTACATTATAGTCAATCCACTATAAAAGCGTTACAGCGTTAACCTCGCTTGAAGTATGACGTATACATCTGCACTCGGTTGCCTTGTACCACTCTTAAATTGGATCAACTATATCCTAAATGACTGTCTAATCATCCTAATCACATAGGATGGCTATGATGTGACCAATATAAAATCACGAAACCAAAATCCTTAAAGTCACTAAGCAAAAGGCAATACTAAAACACAAAAACTGCAGACATAAAAAAATCGCCAATTGTCATAAGACAGGCGATTGATTTAGTTGATTATGCAAATGGTGCGCTTGGAGAGATTCGAACTCCCGACCCCTTAGTTCGTAGCCAAGTGCTCTATCCAACTGAGCTACAAGCGCGTACTTTGCAAATCATTTACCGAGTTGTTAAAAACAATTTCAGTAAATTAGGTTGGCTATTATATAGATAATATCGCTTGTGTCAACATCTTTTTTAATTAAAGACAAAATATTTTTTGATTTAATTATTAAGAATGTTTAACGCAATATACTGCGTTACTACTCTAATAATAACTGAATAAATGGCGGTGAAGGAGGGATTCGAACCCTCGATACGCTTACACGTATGGTTCCTTAGCAGGGAACTGGTTTCAGCCACTCACCCACTTCACCTAACGATTTAAGACATTTATAAAAATAAACACAGTATTGATGCTAATAATACGTCTTATGCCGTGGGCGAGTATTATAGCAAAGCCAAAACGAATTGCAAGCCTTGTCTACCGATTTAATGAGGCTTTTCTCATAATTATCGATATAAATGCTTTTCTCGGCTTTTAATACTTAAAATTACGCCATATTGCAAAAAAATGCCACTGCTAAATTGATGATTCAGAACAGTCTCATTTGTTTTGATATTTTATACTTAATCTATAGGTACTAGACTGAGATAGATTTTTTGGCAGTAGGTGGCTATAGTATTTATCACTGATTATAAAATACCTAAAAGGAGCGGTTATGCGACCTGTCGTACTGTGTTTTTCTGGACTGGATCCCTCAGGCGGTGCTGGATTACAAGCGGACATTGAAGCCATCGGTCAATCTGGTGCGCATGCGGCTATTGCTTGTACGGCAGTCACAATTCAAAGCTCACAGCAGGTATTTGGTTTTGAAGCTTGTGCGGCAGCGCTAGTGAAGTCTCAAGCCACTGCGGTGCTTGACGATTTACCTGTCAAAGCCATCAAATCAGGTATGCTGGGCACCACTGATAACATCGCAATGCTAACGCACTTGTTTGCTGAGCAAAAGATCAGCAAGGACACACCATTTGTATTGGATCCTGTATTGGTCGCCAATAGCGGTGGCAGCTTGGGTGATGAAAAAACGCTGGTCAGTGCTTTTAGGCAGCTGCTACCCTATGCCACCTTGATTACACCCAATACGCATGAACTGCGCGCGCTGAGCGGCGAGCAGAATTTGCACAGTGGTGCGAAAAAACTATGCGCGCAAGGCGTTCATGCGGTGTTGGTAAAAACCTCTCATGATTTTGATAGCGGTGATATCGAGCAGTATTTATATATAGAGGGCGAGATGGTACATAAGAGCATCTTACCGCGCTTAGAGGGTGAGTTTCATGGCTCAGGATGTTCGCTTGCCAGCTTTATCGCTGGGCGTTTGGCGATGGAAGATGATTTGATTGATGCGGTAAAATCCGCAGATAATTGGATTACCCAGACATTGCGCGCGGCTGACGACCCGCACCCTGAAGATGCTCAGGCGCAATTAATACCCAATCGCTTTGTTCGTTTTTAGCATATCTAACAAGCCATAGCTTACCCAAGTAGCAGACATAAAAAAGGCGCTCTATATTTTATAAAGCGCCTTTTTAGTCAAAGATCTGACAATGTGCATGGTTGATTTACTATTGCAAAATATCGCTTACCCCAACATAGGCATGAAGTTTGCGGCCAACCCGCCGATAAATATCTCAAGTAAATAAAACACAAAGAAAGCAACCATCGGTGACAAATCAAGCATCCCTAAGTTTGGCGTGATACGACGAAACGGCTCTAGTATCGGCTCCGCTAAGCTCATAATAATACCAATAATAGGATGCTGGGATTGGGTAAACACCACGATCCAGCTGACGATAATAGACCCAATCACCAAGTAGCGACACATGCGTAAAAAATCTAACACTAGGCTGATCGTACCCGTGAAAAATAGCGGCACAGGGGCAATCCCTTGATGCGTCAATGCCGCTTTTCCAGAGATATCGATCAGACGAATCAAAAACATCAGGACGATAGCCGCAATGCTAATACGCCCCTGTCCGACCGTTGGGAATATACGCCCAAACACATCGACGATATGGGTCGCTTTATAGGCAGGTGCAATCATCGGGTTGCGCGCATCCATCCCTGCAAATTGCAGCATAAAACGAATAAACACCAGCATCATAGCGAATGTGGTGACCAGATCAAAAACTTGAAATAACATGTTGTTCATGAAGGGCTACTCAATGGGACATTGTTGACAGATTTTAGGATGACAACTGTCATTATCAGATGCGAATCATTATGCAATGTAGATCAGCTGTTTAGCCTGACCTACTTTTTGGGTCGTTACGTACTAATTATTAATTGCTAATTGCTAATCAATAACTATTTACTCATCTCTTCACTAAGCGCTTGGCTACGATCATAGCACGCTTGCATGGCTTCACCGATTTGGCGACCAATCTCATTGGCTTGCATAGATTCAACAGCGGCTTGAGTGGTACCGTTTGGAGACGTCACTTTGCGGCGCAATTCAGCAGGCGTATCTTCACTATTCATCGCCATTTTTGCCGCACCTATCATGGTTTGCATGGCAAGTGCTGAGGCTTGTTCTTTATCAAGCCCTAATGCCACTGCGCCATCGACCATCGATTCGATAAAGTAAAACATATACGCTGGCGCTGAGCCTGACACGGCAGTCACAGCATGCATATGTTCTTCGTCATCGACCCACATGACCAATCCTGACGCTTCCATCACCGCGGTTGCCAACGCTTTTTGTTCAGCTGAGATATTATCTGTGCCGTAGAGACCCGTCGCCCCCATCTGAATCATCGAAGGCGTGTTTGGCATGGCGCGCACGATATTACTATAGCCGCCCAGCATGCTAGACAATAGGTCAGTTGACAGACCTGCGGCAACCGAGATGACCAACTGATTGTCCAATGCATCAGCAAAAGCACCAACCACCACTTTCATCATTTGTGGTTTTACTGCCAGTACCACGATATCAGCATCGACCACAGCTGCTTTGGCATCCGCCATTGGGTCAACGGTGTTTAGACCTTTAGCCGCTAGTTGCTCACGGATATCGCTGCTAGGATCGGCGACCGTGATGAGGTTTGGTTCGATGCCGCAGCCCACAAGACCGCTGATAAGCGCTTGTGCCATATTTCCGCCACCGATGAAGCTGATTTTCTTATTATCTAATACCGACATACTTGTCTCCTAGTCACAAAATTCAAAAGTATTCAACTTAACATATTGATATATAAAACGACACTCAGTTTATCATACTGCCACTACAACCGTTTGATAAATTCCTGTCAGCTACAATCGCATTAAACCTAATTGAAACACGTAACTGACATCGACTATGACATGGTTTAGCTGTTAGATTGAGAAATAATTTTTATAAAATATTTTGAGGTGTCAAATATGTTTTCTATTCGAAAAGCCGAGCAAAAAGATTATTCAGACATCGCAAAGGTGCATGTCCACAGTTGGCATGATACTTACCTAGACCTTTTACCCATTTCTTATATCAATGAGATGAATAACTTGGCTAAAAAAACAGCCCTGTGGGAACAGATATTGCGTCAACCCGAAGTAGAGGTTTGGGTAGCACAGGACGGTGATACCATCGTAGGTTTCATCGGTTACTATTCTCAAAATGAGCGCTATGAAATCACCACGCTATATATTTTACCTACTTATCAACATCAAGGTATGGGCAGCACACTTATGAAAGCCTCATTGCAAGATATAATAGCCGCTAATGCCGAGGCTCGTTTTCATCTATGGGTTTTGGACACCAATAGCAACGCCATTAATTTTTATAAAAAACATGGCTTTGAGCAGAGCGCAGAGCGTCACGAGGAGATGTATGAAAACGCCAAAATAATAGATATTAAAATGATAAAAAATACCGACCCTCTGACTACCTAAATAGTTTTGTTTCATCTACTCAACTACGCTTATAACATTCTTAAAAACATCGTCGATATCACTACCTAGATTTTTGGTATTGATCGAAAAGTCATTTTTCAATATCCACCTATCAAAAGGCGATAATAATAAGATAGGAATCTCATTTTTAGCGTGTTCTTTATCTAAGAGTACGACACTGACCACAACCAAGCTTTCTCGCAGCCATAATGGAATACCAAGCGTTTGATACAGTTTTTTGCCTGATTGTGAACGTGTCGCCAATGCCGTCTGCACACGCTGTTTGCGATCTAATGGCTTTATCTTTAATACTGCATTGAGTGCGCCTATATGACTTTTTATCAATCTTGCCAGCGCATCTGGATACACTTGCAACTGCCAGATACAGTCTTCACTGCGACGAACAGTCAGTAGTGCAAAATCACTGTCTGCTGAGTCATTTGTTGTCAAATCCAAACTCGATAATGGCAGCTCTTGCTCCATCAGTGGCAAGTTTAACCAAGACAACCATTTATTGCTTTGACGATAGATCTGCTGACGATAGCGACGAATAATATAGGAATGCGTGCGACCTTGCCAAAACAGCTCAGTTTGGTGATCATGGTCGCTGCGCTGAGTGAGACTCCATACGTCATCGACAAGCTGCTTAGCAGGTGGTAACGGCTCATCTTGACCCAGCCAATGATGCAGTAGTTGCCGCTGGCGATAAATGGGCAATACTTGCAATGTATCGATATTGAGCACGCGCTGTGCTGCTGGTAGCTGTAGGCTTTCATCAGCTGTCTGCTGCATATCTTGCTCAGCCTGAACATTGACAGTGGCTTGCGCATCGCCTAATAGCTGCGCACTGCGAGCAATATTATCAATGACATTGGGATTATAAGTTGCCAGTATAGGCATGATATCGCGGCGCAGTCCGCTACGGACATTATCACCCGTCTCGTTGGTCGGGTCATCGATATAAGGCAACGCTAAGCGCTTGGCATAATTACTAATCGTGGCGCGCCTCACCGTAAGCCAAGGCCGCCACAATGCATAGCGTCGTCCATGCTGCGTTTGTGCTCGCCATGGCTGCATACCTGACAGACCATTGACCCCAGCGCCTTGGATCAAGCGCATCAGTACCGTTTCGGCTTGGTCGTCGGCGTGATGTCCTAGTAGCAATACATCATCTTGGTTGATATGCGCACGCATGGCGTTATAGCGGGCTTGCCGCGCGGCTTGCTCATCATGACCTGTCACTTGTGCTCTTAGGATATGACAAGGTATCTGCTGCATCTTAGCCCAATTCGCGACATGCGTTGCCCAATGCTGACTATCGGCTTGCAAACCATGATCAACATGTAACAGCTGCGGCAAACATGGCAATCTGCCTTGCCGATAGAGCTGCACACATAACGCTGCAAGCGCCAATGAATCACGCCCACCACTACAGGCTAGCCACAGGCGACGACCATGCAGCTGCTCCCTATAGTCATTTATACTGCCCAATAATGCATCTGCCAATGTCTCATCAATCGGCAAATCACTGATTGGTCTAATAGGATGCGTGAGGATGGCACTGCTGGTCATAATCAGCCTTAGTTTTAGATAGATAAATTCATGAGCAAATTAATAGACATAAAAAAACGCGCCATTGAATGACACGTTTTATTTTAGCATTAAGACTCAGTCTCTAATATGAAAAGCTTAGCACATGCTTTGCATTAAGCAGGCAGCATCACTTCTGAGTTAAACGTCTTTAATTTTTCGTAGCGGAGCTCACAACGCGCTTGAGGATCCAAATCTCTGATTTCATCAAGCTGCTCAGTGATCAGTGATTTTAGAGCTTCCATAACGGGTTGTGGCTGCACATGTGCGCCCTCACCCTCATCAATAACAGCATCAATCAAACCTAGCTGGTAAAGGTTGATGGCATTTAATTTCAGTGCTTCACTGGCATCTGGTGCTTTTTCAGCGGTTTTCCACAAGATAGACGCACAGCCTTCAGGGGAGATGACCGAATAGATGCTGTTTTGCAGCATATTGACTTTGTCGCCAACGCCAATTGCCAATGCACCACCTGAACCACCTTCTCCGATAATGGTCACGATGATAGGCACTTTTAGGCTAGAGAATACAGCGATACTCTCTGCAATTGCTTGCGCTTGACCGCGCTCTTCTGCGCCAACACCAGGATAGGCACCTTGAGTATCGACAAAGGTCATCACAGGAATATTAAAGCGCTCAGCCATTTTGACCAAGCGAATCACTTTACGATAGCCTTCAGGATTGGCCATACCAAAGTTATGTTCGATACGCTCACGAGTACTGCGACCACGATGCTGACCGATGACCATTACAGGCTGATCGTTGAATCGTGCCAGACCGCCCAAGATGGCTTTGTCATCGGCAAAAGCACGATCGCCGTGCAACTCATCAAATTCGGTAAAAAGCTGATTAACATAGTCCATAAATAATGGACGCTTGGCATGTCGTGCAAGCTGCACACTATCCCAGACAGTGCTCATAGACGCTTCCCTTTAATCATTATACTTAATGTATTTATGTTTAAGAATAATATCGTTATCGGTGTTCAGATAATGAAAGTACAGTTGTAAACTGAGTAGAAGCTATAGTAGCACATCTTATATGGCATGACATTATCGACAGCACTGCTTTTGTTACGTTAATCTTTAACTCGATACTGACAATGGTAACGGTTCAGTTGCTTGCGCCTCTACCACACTAAGCTGCACGCCCCATTTGGCAAACTGCTCAATCTCTGTGCGCAAATCAGCAACCAAAAACGCATAATGCTCGCTGCTATCAGCAACCGTGATTTGCCAGACGCTATCACTGATGACCTTTAATTCCAGCTCTGGCAGTTTATAATCACTACGGCTATGATGCGCGAGTACCGCAAGACGCAATAGCAAGCACAGATAGACGAGCTGGTTTCCGCCAATCTGACAGGTCTGCTCGAACATATCGGCTTTGAGCTTACGGCGATGATTGAGCATTAGCTGCGCCATACGCTTTTGATCTACTTGCGAGAACCCTGGAATGTCAGAATACTCAAGCAAATAGGCGCTGTGCTTATGATAACTGCTATGACTGATTGCAAGGCCAATCTCATGCAAAAACGCGGCACGTCTGAGTAAGTCACAGTCATCGCTTGTTAGGGCAAGCGTTTCTTTTACTTGCTCAAACAGGTTACGACTGGTTTTTACCACTTGTTTGGCTTGCTTTTTGTCGCCTGAATAACGCTTGATGAGCGCGAGCACACTGCGGTCACGCACATCTTCGCTCGCAAAACGCCCCAGCATATCATACATCACGCCTTCACGTAACGCCCCATCTGAGTAGGTAATGGTTTCAACGCCTAGTACCTTCATCACCGCACGCAACACGGCCACACCTGCCGGAAATACGGCTTTGCGGTGGTCTTTGACGCCTTCTAACTCAATATCATCAATATTGCCAATCTTAAGCAGCAATCGCTCTAGTTTCTTGACGCCTTTATAAGTAATGCGTTCTTGCTCATCGGCCCAGCCTTTGGACACAAGGACGTTACGCACCGCTTTAATCGTCCCACTTGAGCCGACCACGCTGCTCCAACCAGTCTTTTGGTAACGACCATTGATTGCCAGTACTTCCTTGCGCGCGCCTGAAATGGCATTGTTAAAAGCCTCTTTGGTAATGAGTCCATCAGCAAAGTACTTCTGTGTAAATGCGACGCAGCCCATTTGTAAGCTTTCCGTCAATAAAGGATCGAATTCTTGACCGATAATAAATTCCGTCGAGCCACCACCGATATCAATAACCAAGCGCTTGTCGCTACTCTCATTGGTATGCGAGACGCCCAAATAAATCAATCGTGCCTCTTCGCGACCAGCGATAATCTCAATAGGTTTTGGCAAAATTTTATTGGCTTTTGCAATAAAATCGTTGGCATTTTTGGCTTGGCGCAAGGCGTTGGTCGCAACCACACGAATACGCTCTGGCGGTACAGAATCCAGACGCGCCACAAACCGACTCAAACAATCCAGACCACGCTGTTCAGCTGTCTCGCTCAAGATTTTATGCTCATCCAGTCCAGCAGCGAGCTGTACCTTTTCAGACATAGAGACTACTTTGCGCACTTCCCCATGATCAAGACGGGCAATGGCTAAGTGGAAACTGTTGGAACCAATATCAATGGCTGCCATCATTTCATCATCGCCGAGTGGCGGGTTTGTAAGATAGTCAGTAGGCATAAGGCAAGTTGTCACCGTATTAGAGAGAGTGTGTAGTTTAACAAAATCAGGTACGACATAGATATAAAATCATAGGTATAGAAAAAGCAGCCGCCACACAAATCTGGGCCATTTTGCCATTAAAGCATTTATCCTAAATACGCGCAAGCGCCGCAAAATCATAGCAAAAGTGTAAAACCACTCTATCAAAGGCTAATGACCAAGCCTACATCTAACGCTTGTGTTAGTAATATCGGTTTGCTACATTGAAAGCTCATAATATTGTGATAAAAAACCGTTATTTACTGCTTTTACATCGGTATAAATCACATCGAAATCCATCAATTATTTACCTAAAAACTGCCGACAATGGATAGTCGATCAACTCACTAGCAAGGACGCTAACCGCATGAGTCAGACCACCAAAAAAGACATCAGCAAAACGGCTGGAGCACACAGTAGCAGAACGGACATGATAAAAACCGAAACGCCGCCCAAACAGACATTTTATGATTTTTATTTGGATGAGCATCAAAACATGGCTTGTCGCCGTTTGCATTTCGCAGGTAGCAGCTTTGGCTTGTTAGGATTGGCAAAGTCTATCAAAACTGGCTCGGTAAAGCCGTTAATAAAAGGTATCGCAGCAGGATATACCTGCGCTTGGGTCGGGCATTTTTTCTTTGAAAAAAACAAACCCGCCTCATTTAAATTTCCGCTAAAAAGTTTTGCTAGTGATTTTCGGATGTATGGCGATGTCCTGCGTGGCAATTTGAGCTTAAAAGATCGCAAGTTTGATAAAGCACGATAAAATGTAGTCGTCATATAAGTTGAATAATAAAAAAACTGGACGACTATTTTGAGCCGCCCAGTTTTTACTGATATGGATAGCGTCGTTGATGTCAGCTCATTTCTATGAGCGACATGCCACATTTTTTATCGTAAGGATTTACGTAATATTTTGCCGACCGCCGTCTTAGGCAACTCATCGATGAACTCATAGGACTGTGGACGCTTATAACCAGTTAGACGCTTGCTCGCAAAGTCTTGTAGTTCCTCTACGGTGAGATTTGTATCTTTTTTGACCACAAATGCTTTTGGTACTTCTCCGCTATGATCATCTGCCACCCCGACTACCGCGACTTCGAGCACTTTAGGGTGTTCAGTCAGTGCAGCCTCTACTTCGTTAGGATATACGTTAAATCCTGATACCAGTATCATGTCCTTTTTACGGTCGACGAGCGTCAAAAACCCCTCATTATTCATAACGCCAATATCACCTGACCTAAAGTAGCCATTTGAGGTAAAAGTATCGGCATTGTCTCGCTGCCAATAACCGCGCATGACCTGAGGCCCTTTGATACAGACCTCTCCTCTTGTACCTACTGGGCATATGTTCCCATTTTCATCAATAATCTGGATATCTGTCAAAGCCAGCGGCAATCCAACGCTACCATTGAACGCTGTAATGCCAGACGGATTGAAAGAAATAACGGGCGACGTCTCAGACATACCATAGCCTTCACTAATAATCATACCCGTGACTTGCTGCCACTGATCCGAGACGGCTTTAATAATCGCTGTACCGCCACCAATAGATAGCGCTAGACGACTAAAATCAAGATTGGCGAATTTTGGATGATGCAGCATACCAATGAATAAGGTATTCACAGAAGGGATAACGTGAGGTCGATGCTGTTCAATGGTATTTACTAAACCATCGATATCACGTGGATTGGTGACCAATATATCTTCCCAGCCGCCATAAAGACAAAGCAAGCCGCAGACTGTAAACGAAAAAATATGATAAAGCGGTAAAGGATTGAGCATTTTAATCTGCTCGCTACAATTGGCTTCAATCATCTTGCCAAACATTGCATAGCACTGGCAGACATTGGCCATGACATTGTAATGAGTCAGCATGGCGCCTTTTGGCTTGCCCGTCGTACCGCCTGTATATTGCAGTAGCGCCAAATCTTCACGTTCAATCGTAACGGCTTTGAACCCTTTTGCATCATAGGTTTGCATAATATGGGCAAACGTTATGTTGTGCTGAGATGACTCAAGTGATGACTCGGTCGAGGCATGTATCTGCTCATCTGTGTTCGAAGATTGTACTGAGCCAATTTGACTGAGCAAGGCAATATCATTATCATCAATGCTAGGATCTATAGAACATCTGACCACCCACGCTAACTGCGCTTTGACGGTGTCCTCTAATTGCTCATAAGCCGTGCTCATGCCATCTAGTACGATTAGACCACAGGCTTGAGCATCTGTGAGCTGATGCGCCAATTCATATTGGGTGTACATGGGATTGACATTGACCAGTACCACACCGGCACGTAGGCAACCCAGCAATACCACGGCATACTGCAATATATTTGGTAGTTGTACTGCAATACGGTCGCCTTTCTCGACACCTTGCGCTTGTAAAAAAGCCGCGAAACGTCGACTGGCTATATCTAGCTGCCCAAAAGTGAGCGTGGCCGCCCCCATACTAAAAGCTGGCAACTCACTATGTTTTTCAATTTTTGGTTGTAGTAAGTCCATCAGATTTTGCTTATCTTCCAATACATCCAAATGATTCTCTAATCCGTATTGGTCATAAGTGGCTTGCCATAGTGGTGCGGTGTGGCTAGAAGGGCTGGTACTCATTCGTTTGCATCCTTGCTTAATTATTCAGGTTTGCCTCAGAATATCATAACTCATTGTCTATTTTTTGGACGCACAGGTAAGAAATGTATAAGCATCAGTCACGCTGTCCACTATAAAAACGATTTTCAGGAATACGTCATATTATTCGCAAAAGTATCATAAATAATATATCCATAAAAAAACCAGCAAAAATCACAGAATGATCTTGCTGGTTTTCTAGACTGCCACTTTTTAACGAGTCAGTCGCTTATTCTTAACGAGTCAATCGCTTAAATGGCTAAACTACGCTGTTGCCATTTCTGCAAATATCTCGTCAGCGGCTTTGATTGAGGCATCGATGTCTGCATCGCTGTGCTTGATAGACATAAAGCCTGCTTCATATGCTGACGGCGCCAAGTAGATACCGCGATCGAGCATACCATGGAAGAAGGTATTGAACACGTCCATGTCGCACTCTGTCACATCATCAAAGTTACTTGGGGTTTTGGTATCAGCGTCTTTGACAAAGAACATACCAAACATGCCGCCCAATTTATTGGTGCGCAGATTGATGCCATGCTTATCCGCCGCCGCTTGAAAGCCATCGACCAGATGATCGACTTTGGCAGCTAAGTCTTCGTAAAAACCTTCTGCTGTTAAGTCTTCAAACATCGCAATACCAGCACGCATGGCGAGCGGGTTGCCTGATAACGTACCCGCTTGATAAACGCCGCCAAGCGGTGCGATGCACGACATGATTTCTTCTTTACCGCCAAACGCACCAACTGGCAGGCCTGCACCGATGATTTTACCAAAACAGGTCAAATCAGGCGTGATACCGAAGTGTGCCTGCGCACCGCCCAGACCCACGCGGAATCCTGTCATCACTTCATCAAAAATCAATACTGCGCCATTGTCCGTACACTGGGTACGCAACGTATCATGAAACTCTTGTGTTGGGATTACCATATTCATGTTACCAGCGATCGGCTCTAAGATCACGCAAGCAATCTCGTCGCCCCATTTTTCAAAGCAGTCTTTGATCGCTTGTGGATCATTATAAGGAATCGTGATCGTGTGCTTCGCAAAATCGGCTGGTACGCCTTTAGACGTTGGTTCACCGATATCGAGCATGCCTGAGCCTGCTTTGACAAGCAGACTGTCTGAATGGCCATGGTAGCAGCCTTCGAACTTGACGATTTTGTCACGCTGAGTATAGCCGCGTGCCAGACGGATCGCGCTCATGGTCGCCTCAGTCCCCGAGCTGGTCATGCGAATCATCTCAACGCTCGGGACGATGTCACAAATCTTGTCGGCGACCGTCGTTTCAAACGGGGTTGGTGTTCCAAAGCTCAAGCCGTCATCGGCGGCTTGTTTGACAGCGTCGATGACTTTTGGATGCGCATGACCCAAAATCATTGGGCCCCAAGAACCCACATAATCAATATAGGCATTGTCTTCGGTGTCATAAATCTTGCTACCATTGGCGCGGTGCATAAAGATTGGCGTACCACCGACCCCTGCAAAGGCGCGAACGGGTGAATTAACGCCGCCTGGAATATGTTTGCGGGCTTGCGCAAAAAGCTGTTCGTTTTTAGTACTCATAGCTATTCTCTATTTATAGGTTTTATATTGTATCAGTTCTGTATTTTCTAAATGTCGTCAGTCTTATATTTGTTTATTATCGAATCTTTCAAGACATTTTTACAATTTACGCTTTTTTGACGACAGAAGATTTGAGCTTCATTGGGCCATAGCCGTCAAGTTTACAATCAATATCGTGACCATCGGTTGCGTCTGGCAATAGGCGAATACTTTTCGCTTTAGTTCCAACTTTAATGACAAGTGAAGAGCCTTTAACCTTGAGGTCTTTAATGACGGTCACCGCATCGCCATCCTGTAACTCATTGCCAACCGCATCACGAATGACGGCATCTTGCTCTTCCGCTTGTGCCGCATCCGTCTCAGCCGCCGTCCACTCGTGAGCGCACATCGGACATACCAGTAACGCACCATCTTCATACGTATATTCAGCATCACATTTTGGGCAATTTGGTAAGCTCATCATATCCTCGGCAGTCATCAGACGTTGGGTTTATTGTAGAGCGGATATTGTACCGTAACTCGCCATTTTTAACCAATTTGTACCGTTGAAAATGGCGCACTACGCCCAATTTAATGCTTAACCCACACTGAAGCGCCCCACTTATTGATGACGTTTTTGTGACACCATTTTTGTGGTACTCTTCTTAACCTTATTTACATTTTTGCTGACACGTTCTGTCAGTAACAACAGCGTCTATATTAAAGCGCACCTATAACTTTTATCGCTTCGATTTCATCTATATATTTTAATTATTAAGCAGAAGGATAATAACAATGACTCAGTCTCCAAACCCCTCAGCATTGCCGCAGTTTTCGCAGTTGACCATTCAAGG
The DNA here is from genome assembly GCF_001921765.1 of Psychrobacter sp. C 20.9. Taxonomy (NCBI): domain Bacteria; kingdom Pseudomonadati; phylum Pseudomonadota; class Gammaproteobacteria; order Moraxellales; family Moraxellaceae; genus Psychrobacter; species Psychrobacter sp. C 20.9. The sequence goes on from NZ_MRYC01000001.1 coordinate 150,974, forward strand.
TGAGGATGCCGAAAAATTCTTGCAAGGGCAATTGACTTGTGATGTCACCAAACTTGGGCTTAGCTATCAGGCAGCCGCTATTTGTAATCTAAAAGGTCGTATTGAATTTGGTATTTGGATTAAGAAACAAGCCGAGAAGCACTATGATGTGGTCATCAGCAGCGATTGTGCAGATGGCTTACAAGCTCATTTAAAAAAGTTTGGCGCGTTTTCTAAATTTGATACCAGTGAGTCGATCGCGATTTATCCGTGTGTGTTAGCAGACGAACCAACCTTTAGCCATAAGGACGATCACAATACCGCTAAAGACACGCAGGATTGGATGGCGTGCAGTATCGCCACTGGTAACTATTGGATTGTCGCGGCGACTCAAGGCGAGTTCCAACCGCAAGAGCTGCGCCTGCATCAACGTGGCGGTATGGACTATGATAAAGGCTGCTACTTGGGCCAAGAAGTCATCGCCCGTATTTATTTTAAATCAGCGCCCAAAGCGTTTTTGCATTATGTCAAAGGCACAGGCGCGCTCCCCGTAGCAGGCGACAAACTCGATAAAATCCAGGTGGTGAATGCGATAGAAAATGACAATGGCTTTACTGCACTGGTCGTTGCTCGTCCTGAACACTTGGCAGAAAGCGATTTGAATATATTGGACTTGCCAGCCGCATTGCAGGTGGATGTTGCGCGCCCAAAGTAAAAGCAAGCTGAAACAAATAGGCGGCGCAGCAACGGTGATGGCAAGCTAATACACGGCTGCCGTCATGATTAACATGAGCATAGAGAATCCCATGACACATATTGCGGTACTCGGAGCAGGCGTGGTGGGCGTGACCACCGCATGGTATCTACGTCAAGCAGGCTATGATGTGACTGTGATCGAGCGCGAATCGGCGGCAGGGATGCAGACGTCTTTTGCCAATGGTGGTCAAATATCGGTCTCTCATGCGACGCCGTGGGCCAATCCTGCCACCCCGATGAAAGCGCTCAAATGGTTGTTTAAAGAGGATGCACCGCTGTTATTCCGTCTGCGTGCGGATAAGGATCAGCTCAAATGGGCGATGCAGTTTTTGCAAGAGTGCCGCGCTGATCGTGCCGATGCCAATCTGGTGCAAATGGTACGCTTAGGATTATATTCTCGCGACGCCTTACAACAGCTACGCGCAGACATCGGTATCGAGTATGAGCAGCAAACACGCGGTATCATGCACTTTTACACCAGCCAAGCTGAGTTTGATGCGGCGATTGAACCCACTGAGCGCATGCAAGCGCTTGGTTGTGAGCGCCAAGTGATTGATATCAATAATGCCGTTAACTTGGAACCTGCCCTCTACCCGATTGCGCATAAACTCACTGGTGCAACCTATACCAGCCGTGACGAATCTGGTAATGCGCACCTATTTACACAAAGACTCGCACAGCGCTGCATTGATGCGGGTGTACAGTTCTTATATGATACTGAGATCTTAGCGCTTAATACTGACGCTCACTCTGCGCGTCCGCATGTGCATAGTATTACCATTCGCCCAAAAGGCGAAAATGCGCAAACCTTTACTGCTGATAATCATGTGATCGCGCTAGGCAGTTATAGCGCTCCTCTGTTAAAACCATTGGATATTCGCGTGCCTATTTTTCCAGCAAAGGGCTATTCAGCCACCTATATGGTCAATCCACGAGCGCCGCATTTAGCGCCTTTTGTGAGCTTGATTGATGATGAGTTTAAGCTGGTGACTTCACGTTTGGGTGATAAGTTGCGAGTGGCAGGCACCGCAGAATTTAATGGTTATAATTTGGACCTAAATGCCATGCGCTGTGAAGCCATTACTCGTCGCGTGCAGCAATTATTTCCAAAAGGTATCATCGCAAATTCTGTGCAATATTGGACAGGACTGCGCCCCATGACCCCATCGAACGTACCTTTGATTGGGCGCGCGCACTGCGGTCAAGTCAAGCATGGCAGTCGCAATACATCAGCAACTTTTGACAATCTATGGCTCAATACAGGGCACGGCACGTTAGGCTGGACGCATGCTTGCGGCTCTGCAAAAGCCATCAGCTTATTAATACAAGGTGAAACGCCCAACGTTGATTTTGATTTTGTGGGTACAAACAGCTGACTTAATCTCTAGACACTATAAAAAAACTATCTCCATAAAAAAGCAGGCGCTTACATCGTGTAAGCGCCTGCTTTTTACTTTAAAAAAATTGAACTTATGCGATTGCACTATCTATTGAGTTTTCTAATACTGCATTAGCCACACTGTCTGCGTTAGCACCCAACGCCTCTAATTGCACTGGCACGCCATTGACGGCGGCATTACCACTCAACTGATCAATTAAGGTATCGTCTGTTAGGTCATTAACACTGACACCGGCATGCGCTTGCGCAATCTTCTGCTTCACCCCTTTACGTCCATGACCAAAGCCATGCGGAATACTGACCACGCTGGGCATAAGCTCATCAGTCACCTCTGCTGCAATAACCACACTGCCTACGCGAGAGGTCACTCTCACGTCTTGTCCGTCTTCAATACCATGCTGTGCCGCCGTTTCTGGATGCAGCATTAACGTACAACGAGACTTACCTTTCACCAATCGATAACTATTGTGCAGCCATGAGTTATTGCTACGTACATGGCGACGTCCGATGAGCAAAATCTCTTGATCATTGTATTGCTGCATCATTTCTTTGACCCGTGCCAAATCTGCCTGATAAAAATCAACATTGAGATTGATTTGCTTATCGGCATGCTTGATCGCCTCCGGCAACATACGATGCAATGCTCCTAAATCAATACCATGTGGATTGTCTATCAGCGCATCCAATGTGACGTCTTTATAAGGTCCGTACTTGAGAGCTTGCTCAAGTAAGAATTTCGGTCCAAACGCTTTTGTCGCGGCACGTTCTTTTTGCGTTGCTTCTGGCGCGTCTTTATCCAAACGGTCGGCAAGCTCTAGATAAATCTCCCAGTCATGCTTCTCATTCTCCGTTTTGCTAAATAAGGCAGGCGAGTATTTGGCAACGTTATGTACAGCAAAACCATTAAACGTAATGTCGTAATGGTCACGCTCGAGTGGCGAGACGGGCGGCAGGATAATGTTGGCATGACGGCTGGTCTCGGTCACAAAGTAATCGAGCGACACCATAAACTCAAGCCCTGATAAGGCCTCATCTAGCTTTTCGCCATTTGGTGTGCTAAGGACAGGGTTACCGGCGACACTCATAAAGCCTTTTAACTGCCCTTCTCCTTTTACCAACATCTCATCCGCCATCGCAACCACTGGATATTCGCCATTAAAGTCAGGTAGATTGCTCACGCGGCTATGGCGTTTGCCCAAATAACCTGGGCCCGAGCTATTGACCACATCGATAGCAGGATTGGGGAACATGAGTCCGCCCACTTCATCTAAGCGCCCTGTGACGATATTGATGACCATGGACAGATATTGGCTGAGCAAACCAAACTCTTGCACCGAGATACCCATACGGCCATAACAGACCGAGCTTTCGGCTTCACAAAACTCTTTGACGATGCGTTTGATTTCAGCGGCGGTAATACCTGTAATATTTGCCACTGACTCAGGGGTGAATCCTTCTGCAAATGATGCAATACGATCAATCTCTGGTGCCAAACCTGCCACTCGGCTATCTACCTTGGCATAGCCTTGCGCGTAGATTTCATTGAGCATGGCCAATAGCAATAATACGTCTGTCGCTGGACGAATAAAGTGATGTTCACTGGCGATATCTGCGGTTTCGGTACGCCTTGGATCGATCACCACCACTTTGCCATCACGTGCTTTGATGTCTTTGAGCTTTTGACGCATGTTGGGCGCAGTCATGATACTGCCATTAGAGGCCAGCGGGTTACCGCCGATGATGAGCATATACTGCGTGCGATTCACATCCGGAACAGGGATGCGGAGCATATGACCGAACAGATGCATGCTGACGATATGGTGTGGCAGTTGGTCAATTGAGGTCGCAGAAAAGCGACTACGCGTCTTTAGGCTGGTCAATAGCTGCTTAATGGTCAACATACCACCCATGTTATGGACATTCGGGTTACCCAAATACACCCCAAATGCATTTTGACCATGTTTTTGTTGGACGGACTGGATACCTGCAGCGACTTTATCTAACGCCTCAATCCAGCTGATCGATTTCCAACCGTCCGCCGTTCTTTCAACAGGCCCTCGTAAACGATCAGGATCTTCGTACAAATCCTGCAAAGCAGTGGCTTTTGGGCAAATGTAGCCTTGAGAAAAAGGATCGTTTTTATCCCCTTTGATCGATAAGACTTTTTCGCCATCGTGCTTGATCTCGATGCCGCACATCGCCTCGCATAAAGTACAGGTTCTAAAGTGGATTTGTTCGTTGTCCGTCGCGCTAGCCGCTGTAGTGCCCATAGTCATACTCCCTTTTATGTTTTATAAATCCTAGCTTTCATGAGATATATCATGAGCCGCTATGATTGCTTCCTTGCAAAAAATTGGCGAACAGTGTATCAAAGCTGATATTCAATGTCGCAATCGCTTGCTCCCTCGAGTAGCGCTGCTGATGACAGCCTAGTATCAGCTCATGTACTTGCGCGGCTGCCATATCCACACAAAGATTAACAGCGCTGCGTTCACAAGAACGATTGGATAGCTGCAATCCTTGAATAAATATCTCCGTCCACTCTTCTTGTATTTCGCTGACTAGATTACCCAGTCCATTATTGAGTGAGGATTGGTTCTCTATATCGGCAGTGAATCGCGGACGATCTTCGAGTAAGTGCTGAAATAGCGCAATATTCTGAAAGGCAGAATCAAAAATCATTATCAGACATTGTTGACACTGCTGATTAAACTCATCCTTAGTCAGTACATCATAGTCCTTGAGCATATTGACCCATGCCAGCCGCATTGGCGATAGATAGTGGTCTTTTAACTGAGCGCTGAGCTCATTCTGTAGCGCATCTAAGCTTTCAAAATGATTATAAAAACTGGGCTGCGCAATACCCGCCCCTTTAGCCACTTTATTCATGCTCATGCCTTGAGCGCCTTCTAGACTATAGAGCCGTAACGCACTTTTTAATAAGGCACGCCGCGTCTTGGCTTTTGCCAGCTCACGTTTTGACTCTATAGGTGCGGCTTCATTTTGCGCTAATGCATTCAATATAGAGGTATCCCTACTCGATAAATGATTATGTCAACACGCCAGTAATTTACCTGAAGTGCTATTGTGCTAAAAAAGTGTGATGATAGTCACATATTGATTACTATTTTTAGACTCGTCATTTTTAAACCCACAACAACTTTTACTAATTATGTTTCGACTATAAGGTTATAGTCATTTAAACGATAAGTCTATAGCCAAATTCGTGGAAGGATAAGGTCTTAAGTGCCGTTGCTACCATGGCAGTCATCAAGCGCCAACTACAGCGTATGGGTAAAGCAAAGCCACCTAAACCAAATGCGTCGCCAATATTGTCACTACTTAGTGACTGTATCCGTCTCAGCAAATTGACCAAACGTTACCAGCGTTACCTCGCTAACCTCTAGCAGAGTATAGTTGATCCAATTTGAGAGTGGTACAAGGCAACCGAGTGCAGATGTATCTGTCATACTTCAAGCGAGGTTAACGCTGTAACGCTTTTATAGTGGATTGACTATATCTTAACAAGCTGGCTCTTATCTTATATTGCAAAATAAAAAAGCAGATGACCTATTTTTAGGTTTCTGCTATTTATTCGTAGGCTATATATTTTACGTAATATTGGTTTTTTATCTTATTCTTACTTAATGACAATTATTGATTTGAGCATTTTTATTACGCATGGCAGACGTAATTTACGCTTTGCTACTACAGCGAGCTGACAGATAACACATAATGCACGCTCACTATAATTAAGTAACACTATAAACATAGCACATACAGACAGCTGAATTGAAACGTCCTATATTTAATACCACAAGATAATTGGTAACAGCCAATAATACTTGTGAACTACTAAAATAAGAAAATCAATAAATAAGTAGGTTTGTTAATTAGTAAACAGAACTACCATGAAAAGCAATTAAAAATTATATTACACATATTAATTAAAGAAAAAGGAATACAACTATGAACGAGAATACTCTAAAAGGTGAATGGAAGCAGCTAAAAGGCTCAGTAAAAAAAAAATGGGGCGAGCTGACTGATGATGATTTAGATCAAGTTGAAGGTAGCCGTGATAAGCTGGTTGGCCGTATACAAGAGCGTTATGGCCATGCTCAAGATCACGCTGAGCGCGAAGTAGATGACTGGCGCCGCGAAAACAATTACTAATAAATTTTCTTTGGGAAATATAAGTAGTGTCTTTTTCAAAGTAAATAAAATAAAAACCGCATAGAAATTTATGCGGTTTTTTTGTATTAGACAAATCATAAATTAAAGACGCAGTATTTTATAATTCTTATTTCATATTTTGTATCAGCTAAAAGCTAATATCGACTGACAAGAATAACTAGCTTCGTCCAGACACAATAAAACCGCATAGCAATAAATTATTATGCGGTTTTATTGTTAACGATCCATGTTACCTATCACGACTGCTTTCTATGCATCCTTGCACAAATATTCAGTGATTGTGATACTGAGCATCCTGCCCTTATTACTGCATACAGCATCTAATTTTAACTGCTGCTATCAGCAATGGGTATGTGTCCTTACTTCAACTATTATTATCATCCTGATGCTAATAATTGAATCATTATCCTTAATGCGGCCAACTCAATCCTTGAGTCACATTCCCTAATACCGTGTAACCATAATGCCTAACTCTCACTCTCATGTTAAGTCGCGTAAACGTCATTGCATGTAAGCATATGCTTACAACAATTTAATTATTCTCAATAATTACAACTTATTAACGCAAATGACACTTAATATAAAGCTTTGTATCCTATGATAGATAATGTAAGAAAACATTTCTAAAAATAGATTTTCCAGTGATGGTAACCTTTAACATCTATCTGAATATGGCTGTATCAACATATTTTAGAACCTTCCACCTTTGACTTATATAAGCATTCTTATCGCAAGCTCTCTGAAACCTTATAGGATATTGCCTCATGAAAACTCTCAAGCCGTTCTCCTTTAAGACAGCCATATCTACTGTTCTTATCGTTGCTCTATTGGGTACCACTGTCGGTTGTGCTGTCGTTGGTCCTGGCTATGATAACCAGCCCATATATCGTGGTGATAATAATCGGCAGAACGATAGCTTCAACCGTGTCAGCCAGCAGCTACGTCAAGACTTACGCCGCAAAGGCTATCAAGTCATAGACATTCGCTCTGATAGCTATCGTGGCGATCGCGCAATGACAGCTTTTGCCAAAAAGAATAATCAGCTCTATGAGCTAACATATACTTATCCTTCTCTAAGACTCATCAGCTCAAATAAAAGATCATGGTCGAACAATTGGGGAGATAACAAGTATCAAAAAGACAATGACCGCTATAAAAAAGATAAGCATAAAGATAATGGTAAATATAAGAACGACAAGCGCTATAAAAAAGGTGATATAGAGGACAGCATTAAAAGAGAGTCACGTTACCCAGCGATCAAGCGCCGTGCCATCAATAAAGTAAGATCTATGGGTTACCGTGTCGAAGATATCGATCTTGAAGAAAAAAACAAGCGTGGTGTCTTTGACATTGAGGCCAGACGCGGCTCGCAGGAGTATGAGATATTGCTTAGCTATCCAAATTTAGACGTTATTAACGTTAAAAAAGACTGATGACGCTGACACTACTGTCAGTAGAGCAGTTCTACATGCCCCTTTACTGAAATATTAGAAAACTATCTTTATCCAACGATAGTAGATTATGAGGACATTTTTATGAAAGCTTTATCATCTTCAACACTAAAGAATGTAGTGTCTGGCAGTATTGTCGCCACTTTATTAGCGGTAACTACTGGCTGTGTCACCACACCTAGCGGCTATAGTGTATATGACGATATCTATGGAGACGTCTACAAAGATAAAAAAGAGCATAAAAAGCACAAAGACAAGCATAAAAAAGCGGATAAAAACGTCTACTCAGCTGCTATCGAGCGTCGAGCTGCCAACAAAGTTAGCAGCATGGGATACCGTGTCAAAGATGTTAAATATAAAAAGGGCGACCGTAAAATCAAGGTCAAAGCTGAGCGTGGTGGCGACGATTATAAAATCGAACTGGGCTATCCAAGCTACAATGTCATTAAGATTAAAAAGGATTAATCGATTATTAGGGTCTGATATTCACTGTTAATACTCAGTTGAAATATCAAAAAAATTATAACCAAATAAGTCATCAAGTGGCTTATTTGGTTTTTTTGTGAGAATTCTTACACTCAACAAGCTAATATTTTTCTAGATAAAACTAAAAATCCAAGACTTTTATCACATCATACGCTGGCGTTTCATACGGGTGCGCCTCTTTTAACGCGATGACAGCAGCAGTAATAAATGCGTCATCGACGACCATCTCTACTCGCCATTCATCGACCGTTTCTAAACTATCTTGCTTACCGATATGCGGCGCGCTACCTGCTAACGGCATAAACTGCCCTGTACCCTGCACTTGCCAACAGCACTGTTCATAATCGCCAATACTCCCAGCACCAGCAGCAAACAATGCGGACTTTACTTGCTCTAAGGCCTCATCAGGAATAAAAACCGTCAACTTATACATGAACTTACCTCACAAAATAGATTTAAATCTCAATCTACTAGTTCTTAGATAAAGAAGGATGATCGGTCCATATATAGCGTAGTAGCCAGTCTTTAGCATCACCAGCATAATCAATACCGATACGCGGACGCACTGATACAGGTGGCTGGCAACCATCATCTTCAACCCAAACGCCTGAGTCTGGCGATATCGGTTTGCCATATAAATCGCGAGTTATCTGCAAGCGCTTGGTCAGTTTACCTGGCCCTGCAAACTGCTTGGGGTGAGTCAGCTGCTTATTTGGACTGAGATGTTGTTCATCAATCAGACGGTCGCTATCATCGGTCAAAAATCCAGCGCGAATCAGCACCGATTCAGGTGACTCTATAGAGCCGCTAATCAAATTTAGCATATGATGCACGCCGTATGTCAGATAGACATAAAATACGCCGCCTTGCTCATACATGATCTCAGTGCGTGCCGTACGCGTTCCTGCATGCGAATGACAGGCAGGGTCATCTTGACCAATATAGGCTTCTGTCTCAGAAATACGTATTCGCAAAACTTTTTCTGATCCGTCGCTGTCGATCAGCTTTCTACAAAGCACCTTACCGACCAAATCAGCGGCCACCACACAGGTTGGACGCGTAAACCAAGCTGGCTCTAAAACAGTTGATGAAGCAGTAGACATTAGCGAAACCTTTTCTTATTTTTATGGTCTAATTGATATGAGTAAGTACTAACAAATTAGCATAAAAGTAAGACAAGGTATCGAGGACAGTGTTGGCGCTATGTTTGATTTTTTATACGAGTTAAATGATAAGCCTATGGCTGAAAGGGTGATACTGGTTGATAAATGGATAGGAATTATAGTCTGTTATAAGTGGTTCTATAGTCAATCAATATTAAAAGTGGTACAAGGCGGACGAGTGCAAGTGCTACAGTAGTAGGCTAAACGAGTCTAACGCTGTAACATTTTAATAGTGGTTCGACTATATTATAGCGGTCTGTTTTAAGTGGTCTGTTAATAGGTTTGAAGGATAAAATAGCTGGTTCCCTTGAGGTATACCTTAATAGAAATAAATAGCAGATCAGATTTTTTAAAACGACAATCACCCAAATTATTATTTACGGATCTGACAGTAAAGGTCAACTTGCTATCGTTCCAAAGTAAAGTAAATACCAAGCTTAAACAGTTTTGGTATAACAAGTCCTAAACCTTTTCAACTGATTTGTAGTGTACAAATATCATAATTATCAATAATACAATAGCAGCCACAGCTGAAATTAATTGATTTAACTGGAAAAAATCAACTGAACCAAATATAAGAATATATATACAAAACGCTATAACCCCTAAATTGTAATCATGTTCTTTAAAGAACTTAAATATAATAATTAGAAGAAGCGCTATACCTACTACAAGGAAAAAAGTTCCATCAAGAAACATATCTTTCATAAAAAAATAATAAATCAAAGCAAATATAATATAAATGCCTAAACCAATTTTTTTATAAACTGACTTTTCCTGTGTTGACTTAGTATTTTCTAGGTTATCTCTCATTAAATTTATAAACCTTTATCACCTAACGTAAGACTGTAAGTTGACCATTTTTTCATACTGATCTATTTTAGTAATTTTTTACTATAACATCTGTCACTGAAATACGTTCGATGCCTGTATAGGGAACCGAACCAGTGCGAGCGTCTGATTGGTTCGCCATAGGTATGCCTAACAATACTATCTACTAATGTATTTAAGATCATCACGATAGGCATGTAAATGATAAATTGTAGTGTTATCTTGATTAACGAACAGGACGAACAGCTATGAAAAAAAGGCTAGCAACATTTTTACTGACTGGCATTCTGCTGACAGGGTGTCATAAAGCCATTGTTACTCAAATAAGTAGTTCTCAAAACGTAGTTTCAGCCGTAAAATCAGCTGTTGAAAAAGAATTTGAAGACATTGCAGTACAAGCTAATCAAGGCGATGCTGAGGCTCAATATAGCCTTGCAGTAATGTATGACGAGGGCGAAGGTACACGCGAGGATAACGCTAAAGCCATTGAGTGGTATACAAAATCTGCCAACCAAGGATATGATCTTGCTCAATATAACCTTGCAATTATGTACGACGATGGCGAAGGGGTAGAGCAGGATCGCTCTAAAGCTATTGAATGGTTCACAAAAGCCGCTAATCAAGGCTATGCTAAGGCTCAACTTGAACTTAGTAGAACTTACTACAATTACGATGGCAAAGGTACACGTGAGGATTACGATAAGCATATCGATTGGCGCACAAAAGCTGTTAACCAAGGGATTGGTCCGATGAAATTCATCAATGGCGTACCACATCGAAAGAGCGAGCGTGTGCGTCAAAATGATGCCAAAGTCGTTGAGGCGTGGCAGAAATTAGCTAACCAAGGCGATGTTGAGGCTCAATTCAACATTGGTAACGCTTACTACGAGGGTAAAGGTGTACGTCAGGATTATCCTAAAGCTATCGAGTGGTATACAAAAGCCGCTGACCAAGGATATGTTCCTGCCCAATACCAACTTGGAACAATCTATAGCTATGGCGAAGGTGCTCCTCAGGATTATGCTAAAGCCGGTAAGTGGTATCTAAAAGCCGCCAATCAAGGAGATGCTAGATCTCAATATAATCTTGGCATGATGTATCTTAATGGCATAGGCGTACGTCGAAATACAGTTATAGCGAAAAAGTACTTTTCCAAGGCTTGTGACAATGGATATCAATTAGGTTGTAACAACTTGGGTATAAGGACAGAGGATGAATAAAGACTAGGTTATTAGGGAATATCCTAGTCAAAGAATCACAAAGCTAATCTTATCAAGTACACTCAGATGTACACTAATTAAACCCAATAGCCTATAACTATTGAAATCGCTTAGCTACAGGCTAAGATTCAAGTCCTCACTAGGGAACCATCATAAATATAATGCCATAAAAAAAACTGAGCACATGGCTCAGTTTTTTATTTTATACTACCTATCGAATGCTTATTTTAATGGCACACCAATACGGTCAGCCACTTCTTCATAAGCTTCGATCACATCACCTAGTGACTGACGGAAACGGTCTTTATCTAGTTTTTTCTTGGTGTTCTTGTCCCAGATACGGCAGCCATCTGGTGAGAACTCATCACCCAATACGATACGGTCATGGAATACGCCAAACTCTAGTTTGAAATCAACTAAAATCAAATCACCCGCATCAAACAATGCTTTGAGTACATCGTTGACTTGATAGGTCAGCTCTTCCATTTTAGCCAATTGCTCTTTGGTCGCCCAGCCAAGAGATACAGAGAGCGACTCATTGACCATCGGATCACCTAGCGCATCATCTTTATAAAACAGCTCATACGTTGGCGGCGTCAATGCCTGCCCTTCTTCTAAGCCCAAACGACGTACCAAACTACCAGCGGCAAAGTTACGCACCACGCACTCTACAGGAATCATATCCAAGCGCTTGACCAATACTTCGTCGTCAGACAATTGCTTTTCAAAATGCGTCTCGATGCCAGCATCAGACAATTTTTGCATGATAAAAGCATTAAAGCGGTTATTCACCACGCCTTTACGTGCCAATTGTTCGATACGCTTACCATCAAGCGCTGAGGTATCATCACGGAAGTGTAAAATCAGAAGATCATTGTCTTCTGTTTCGTAGACAGATTTGGCTTTGCCTTTATACAGCAGTTGTTGCTTTTGCATTATGGGGGTTCCTGTTCGTTCAAGCTTATGTGGTAAAAACGCGCAGCGACCGCTGACTCTTATTACAATATCGATATTATTTTAATCAATAATCATAAAAATCGGCGGTACAAATGAAGAAAGAAATTAGTTTGAAGGGCTACTAACAGCACGCTGAGGCTTTGGCAACTGATACTGCTTACCTGACTCGTTTTGTAATTTAAGCGTGTTCGCGCCCACATTCGGTGTTGGGTACAAAGGCACGAAAGGCGCTGTTTCTTGAGCAGCCGGCAGCTCTATCGGTGCAAGCTTTTTGCTTTGTTGATAGTCTAAGCTGCCATTGTCGCGCTTTCCAAGCAAGCTCTTGGTCGCTTGGCAGCCGCTCAATACCAACGTACTACCCAAAACCAAAGTCAGCATTGCAGGAAGTAGTTTTGTCGTTTTTGATGATACTGTTTTTGATGATATTGTCATCATGTTGTCTCTCTGAGTTAGCAGTTATTGCTCATTTAGGCGATTGACTCATCATGATAAGTTGACTTGTTGCTCTCTTGAATATTAATCGTCAAGCAACAAGTCTTAAATCGCTGAAGATCAGGTTATAGTATGTTTGCTCGAACCAACGCTTCATCAATAGTCGCATGATGTTGCTCTGCCAACCAAACGAGTGGTAAGCGTATCCCTTTATCGATCATGCCCATTTTATGTAGCGCATACTTAGCAGGAATAGGACTTGACTCGATGAATAAGTCACGATGTAGATGTTTGACTACGTCATGAATCTGACTAGCCGTTTCAAAATCACCACGCAAGCCAGCAGCGAAAGTCTCGCTCATGGCTTTTGGCGCCACGTTGGCAGTCACCGAGATATTGCCTTTACCACCTACTTTTAGTAGATCAAGCGCTGTACCATCATCACCAGACAATACGACCATTCTGTCACCAACAGCTTTAATCAATTGCTCACCGCGACCAACAGAGCCTGTCGCATCTTTGATAGCAACGATATTGTCGATATCAGCAAGACGTTCGACTGTCTCTTGGGCAATATCGACGACCGTGCGACCCGGTACATTATAGAGCATCTGAGGAATATTGACGGCTTTAGCAATGGCTTGATAATGCTGAAACAAGCCTTCTTGTGGCGGCTTATTATAATAAGGAGCAACCAACAACGCACAATCTGCACCAGCATCTGCTGCGTCTTGAGTCAGTTTAATCGCTTCTATGGTGTTGTTTGCACCAGTACCTGCGATGACTGGTACGCGACCTTTAACATGCTGGACAAAATAGCGAATGACATCGCTATGCTCTTGCATCGATAGGGTTGCCGACTCGCCAGTGGTGCCGACAGCAACGAGGCAATGCGTGCCCTGCTCGATTTGCCAGTCTATGAGGTCAGCCAGACGTTTATAATCAACTGTACCGTCAGGGTGCATGGGCGTTACCAAGGCTACCATTGAGCCTTGTAATCGGGTTTTGATCTCGTCGTATGCTGTGCTCATAACCGTGCCTTACTGTATTATCCTAGCTTTTATCAAAGCTGTCACATGATAGGTCGTTTGCAAGTGCCAAAAATTTATATACGTTGATAAACGCTAATGACCAACCCTTGCTTGATGTTAATGCTGAAATTTTATTTATTATCATAACGTTTACATTATAAATTACTGCGTATTAAAGTGAGTATTGGCATTATCGATGCCAGTTACCGCAAATACCTGTTGCGCCATATAATAGTAAAAACGCCTGCTAGTGTAGCATATTTTGATTTGACCGCTATCAATCAATTGATGCTGCAATCATAAATCAAAGGTCGAAAAGAGGCTTTTGTATTACCAAAAACCATAAATATAAGCTCAGAGCTTTATCAATAAATACACGCTGAACTTAATAGCTAGTTTAGCGTAATGAATCAGCACTGATAAGTCTTTTGATTAATGTTAACGAATCGTCAACACATCGATGGTGGGACGATATAAGCGAAAAGGCAGGCCTCGCGTGCCTATACCGCTGCTGATGAATATTTAAATACATTATTTGCAGACTGATGCAATATCCGTTTGCGTATCTCTTATAGCGAGCGGTATTTATGATGAGCAATTATACTTTTCGGTGCTTTTCGGTATGCTGCTGTCCAAATCACTTCCTTATGGTTTTATCTATTCAATACGCAGACCAATAATAGCAGGGATACCTTGGCGGATGACCTCTATGGTCACAACGCCCTTTTTGGGTAGGGATGAGATGGCGTCAGAGAAATCCGTTACCTTTTTAATAGGCTTTTGGTGAAAATTGGTAATGACATCACCTGCTAAGATCCCCGAGCGCGCGGCTAACCCTGTCGGATCAACCGTGGTGACCAACACCCCCGTTTTATTGTCTGTAGCAATCTCTGCTTGTTCATCTTTGGTCAAATCGCGCAAACGTAGGCCCAGTTGGACATCATCACTTTGCTGATCCCCACTTTGGGCTCTGACATCATTAGGTGCATAAGCGAGTTTACCGCTAATGATCATCTGCTTACCATTGCGCTGAATCTGTGCGCGAAATGGATCGCTTGGCTTTGCTCGGTTGAGCAGATTCAATAAGTCGGATGCTCGCATGATTTGTACATTATTGTACTGCAAGATAATGTCACCAGGTTTTAGACCTGCTTTTTGTGCTGGCGAGTCTGGAGAAACGCGGGTCAGCAAAGCGCCTTGTGGTTTATCCAATTTATAAGCTTCGGCCAGATTGCGGTCAATATCTTGGGGATAGATACCCAAATATGCGCGAGCGACTTCACCACTGGTCTTTAATTGCTCATAGATATCCATAGCAGCGTCAATCGGGATAGAGAACGATAGTCCCATGTAGCCGCCCGTCCCACTAAAGATACGCGAGTTGATACCAATCACTTCGCCGCGCTGATTAAATAGAGGGCCACCTGAGTTACCAGGGTTCAGCGCCACATCGGTTTGAATAAATGGCACACTGGTTTCGCGTGAGAAGCTGCGTGATTTGGCACTGACGATGCCAGCGGAGGCTGAATAATCAAAACCAAATGGTGAACCAATGGCTAGTACGGGCTCCCCTACTTTTAAGCTGTTTGAGTCGCCAATCGGTAGCGCGGGGAACTGAGTGCCTTCAACTTTTAGTACAGCCACATCTGAGCGCTCGTCGCTACCAATCAAGGTTGCATCAAGCTCGGTTCTATCATTAAGTGTGACGGTGATTTTGTCAGCGCCCTCGATGACGTGATGATTGGTCAGCATGTAGCCGCTAGATGTGACAAAAAAGCCCGTACCATAAGCATGCTCTATCGCTGGCGTGACTGCTCGATCAGGAATGCGCACCCGATCGCCAAAAAACTGCCGCAACACTTCAGCCGTTTGCGCCTTAGCAAGCTCAGCCTCACTGACTGTCTTGGTGACGTTGACGCGCGCCACTGCGGGTGTCACTTGTTGAACTAGGCCAGAGAAATCAGCCGTGGTTACAGCCGCATGTGCATTGCTCATTGTGGTGACGTTAATACTAGCCACCATCGCCGTACTCACAGCGAGCGCCAGCGCACTGCGCTGTAACCAAAGTCGCATATCGACAGTGGTTCGTGATTTAAACATATTGATAGGCATATTGTCCTCCATATGAATGGTCATTATTATTGTTGGTAATTAGATGATGGTACTCGATAACGTCTTGCTTGACGCACATAACCCCAATCGTTATTGGTCAGCGTTCTTATATTTGCTTATATAGTGAATTCAGTATAAAAACGATACAGTGGGACTGGGATAAATTTTTCGCAGCCTCTGTCTGCGTAGGCACAGCACGCAAGGAAAATTTAGACCAGTTCCACCTTGATATATAATGTATCTGTTTTATTTAGGATTGACTATATCGTTATACTCATATTACACGATGGTATTCGTGCTATGCATCGATTTCATATATGTTTTATCGCTAGGCTGATATAGTAACGATCATATCAGCCCCGTTTTTATATTTATTTTAATCAAAATCAGGGTTTTTGGCTTTAGTAAACATAAACCCTCAGCGCCAATATACGGTCTATGATTGACGTCATATTATTGTTGTTTTGGCGGCGTGCATGACCAACGTAGCTACTGTATGATGGACAAAACGTTATCTTGCCATTATTTCCATAATGCAGGATAACCCAAGGCATGGTTATTTAATACTGACTTTGTACAATTTTGTGGCTGCGCGCTGATATCGTGGCAGGCTCTATATACATATATATGAATCAAATCATGTTATGATAGCAAGCAAAACAAATCATAAAACAAACAAAAGTCAATTAGTAAAAATGCTATCGACTACTCGTTTATCAAGCTGGCTATCATCATCCCTGTTTTCCATCTTTTGCACTTTTAGACCACTGTTATTTGTCTAAGAATGCTTTTGCCCTTGCTACTTTATAGTGTATATATCATCTCAAGCTCATGTTGCGATTCATGATGGCTATCAATGTGATGACCCAGATACAATCAGTAATGATAACAATTGATCATAAACGAACGGTAGCGACTATCTTATAGCAGCTATGGATAGATATAAAATATGACAAGATTACAAAAGGATTAATTTATGGATACCGCCCTATTGCTATCCGGCGTGGTTGGGATTGGCATTGCCGCCCAATGGCTGGCTTGGTATTTGAAGCAACCGTCCATTTTATTTTTATTGCTCATTGGCATTATCATCGGACCAGTCCTGGGGGTGTTTGACCCTGATTTGGTATTAGGTGAGCTGATGTTCCCCTTTATCTCTTTGGGCGTGGCAATTATTCTATTTGAGGGCTCGCTAACGCTAGAGTTTGATGAGATCAAGCAGCATGGTACTGTCGTGCAAATGCTGGTCTCGATTGGTGTACTCATCACCATCGCTATCGTGGCGCTATCGACTTATTTATTATTTGATGTCGATCCATTGATTGCACTCCTGTTTGGTGCGCTGGTTTGCGTGACCGGTCCGACGGTCATTATGCCGCTGTTGCGTAGCGTGCGCCCCAATAAAACCATCTCTAATATCCTAAAATGGGAAGGTATTATCATTGACCCAATCGGCGCAATTGCCGTGGTATTGGTCTATGAATATATCATCTCAGGCGGTGAAGCCAGTAGTATCTTACTATTTGCCAAAATTGTCGTATTGGCAACCGCCCTTGGTATGGCAGGCGCTTGGTTGCTGGCTTTCCTCATGCGTCGTCATATGGTGCCTGAGTTTTTGCGCAATGTTTTTACCCTGGCATTCGTCTTGGTCTTGTTTTCGGTATCAAATCACTTGGAGCATGAATCAGGATTATTGACTGTGACCGTACTGGGTGTGGCTTTGGCAAACTGGCCAAAATTCCCACGCGAGACGATTCTAGAGTTCAATGAGTCTTTAACCGTTCTGCTGATCTCTGTGCTATTTATTATTTTGGCCGCTCGTGTAGAGCTGGCAAGTTTGTTAAGCGTAGGATTTGCAGGTCTGGTGCTCCTTGCCATCGTTATGTTTGTGGCGCGTCCACTGTCGGTCTGGGCGTCCTCTATCGGCTCCAACCTAAAAACCAATGAAAAGCTGATGATCAGCTGGATTGGCCCTCGCGGTATCGTCGCTGCTGCTATCTCATCCCTGTTTGCGATTCGTTTGCAAGAGTATGATATTCAAGGCGTTGAGCTGCTTGTACCATTGGTATTTATGGTCATCATTGGCACGGTAATGATTCAGGGTCTGGGCGCAAAGGTGGTCGGCAACTTGCTGGGCGTACGTGAGCCTGAGACCAACGGTATTCTTATCGTCGGCTCAAACCCGATTGCCCTACTCATCGCTACCTCTCTTAAAGAGCAGGGCTTTGACGTCATCGTCGCCCATAATAACTATACCAATATCGCGCGCGCACGCATGAGCGGACTGCGTACTTACTTTGGCAACCCAATCTCTGATCATGCTGATCACCATCTTGATCTGATCGGTATCGGTCGTCTGTTTGCCATGAGTATGGACAAAGAGATGAATACCTTGTCTGAGATTCATTATCGTCATGAATTTGGCGAGCGTAAACTATATCGTCTCAAGTTCAGTGATGAAAAAGTCAAAAGTGAGCGCGACGATAAGCAGTCAAATTTCCATTCACAGTGGCTGTTTGGCAAAGATGTGACATATACCAAGCTTGCTAGTATGCTGTCCAAAAAAGCGCGCATCAAAATCACCAACATCACTGACAGCTATAGCTTTGAGCAGTATAAAGCGGATAACAAGCAGTTTGTGCCGCTATATACCATAGACAAAGAAGGCAAGCTGCACGTCATTACTGATAAGTTCGACGGTACGGTGCCGCGTGATCGCAAGCTTATCTCACTGGTCGTGGATGATGAAGTACAGCCAAAACCAGTGGACGTAACACCAAAACAAGAGCAAGCGCGTATGGTCGCCGATGCCAATTTTGAGTCCAGCTCAAAAGCGCCTGAAAAGCGTAAAGAAAAAGAGCTGGGCGGCGATAACCTACAAAAACCAGCGCCAGAGGCACCAACTAATACGGCTCAAAATACTGAGCAAAGCGTCGACAGTGCCCCTAATGCGAACAGCGCCATAGATAAGTCCAATACTGCGACAGTCGCGGCCGATGATAAGGCAGTAGCACCAAAAGCAGAGGCTACCAACACAGCGAACACAGGTGTGATGTCAGCAAACTCGACTGCGACCTCAAAGACTAAGCCGTCTAGTAATAGTAATACTAACGGTAATGGTAACGCGCCTAAAAACAAAAAAGGAGCGCTTGATCCCAATCGTCTTCCTGACTCTGGTCAAGACAGTGCTACTCATTCGACTGCCAAAACTGACACCGACGCTTCTATCGCAGTTGAGAAAGAAGCCGAGCAGAGTGAGCTGAATGACAAAAATAGTGATAAATAAACTCTATCGTTATTTACCTGCTAACGTCATAATCGGTTAAATAACAAACTGTCATCAATAAAAAGCCCCAGCGACATGCTGGGGCTTTTTACCTTTATCATATCCGCTTGATTATTAAATCTACTTACAAGATAAAAATGATCACTCAAATATGATTATTCAACATCAAATCTGTCTACGACTGCCTGCCATATCCGCGTGCTCACCTCATCAGTACTGCCTGACGCATCGATACGCTGTATGCGCTCAGGATGCGAGCTTGCAAGTTGACTAAAACCGGTATGTACCCAAGTAAAAAACGCCATTGCCTGCTGCTCAAAGCGATCTGCTGCGCTGCGCTTATTGGCGCGTGCCATGCCTTCTGCTACAGGTAAATCAAGCCATAAAGTCAGCTCAGGTAATTGGGTCACAAACTGCTCGATCAGCGTCTCAATTTTGGTCAGCATCACTTGATCGCCATGTCCGCGTCCAAACCCTTGATACGCAATAGTAGAGTCCGTAAACCTGTCACAAATAACCCATGTGCCACGTTGTAGCGCAGGCAGGATGACTTGCTGCATATGATCACAGCGCGCCGCAAACAATAATAAAAGCTCTGTATCATCCTCAATTTCAGTCGCAGGGTCTAGCAATATATCGCGCAGTCGCTCAGCAAACGGACTACCACCCGGCTCGCGAGTACGAAGGTATTGAATACCATTTTTCTCTAGTTGCAAGCATAGCTGCACAATCGCCGTGGTTTTCCCGACGCCTTCCGTTCCTTCAAAACTAATAAACCGCCCTACAATAGGTGCGGTCGTCGTTTGTGAAGCATTTGATTCCGGTAGCGTGGACGATGCTGTACTCGTTTGTACGGATGGCGCGTTGGTCTGTATAGATACTGACATGATATGACCTTATGTCATCGGTGAGCGCTATCGTTAGATTATAGCGCTTAATAAACGATAAGTTTTATAAGAGATAAAGAAGTGCTTTATTGCGGCGGTGTTTGAGATTTTTTCTCGCGCATGACGCTCAGATAGTCTTTTACCGCTTGGTTGTGCTCAGCCAAGCTATTGGTAAATTTGTGTCCGCCGTTACCTGTTGCCACAAAGTAAAGGGCGTCGCTATCGGCAGGATGCAAGGTGGCTTCGATAGATGCGGCAGATGGCAGCGCGATTGGCGTTGGCGGTAAGCCATCAATCTGATAGGTATTATAAGACGTTTTTTCATCGATGTCTTTGCGGCGGATATTACCATCATAACGGCTACCCATACCATAAATGATGGTCGGATCGGTCTGCATACGCATATTTTTAACCAAGCGATTTCTAAATACGGCAGAGACTAGCGGACGCTCTTCTGGTACGCTGGTTTCTTTTTCGATGATAGATGCCATTACTAGTGCTTCGTAAGGGCTATTATAAGGTAGGTCAGGCGCGCGATTTTCCCACGCATCAGTCAGCGCTTTTTGCTGGCGTTTATATAGGTCCGTGAGCACTTTTTTATCGCTCGTCCCTTCACCATAATAATAGGTATCGGGCGCAAACCACCCTTCAAGATTATGATTGACGATAGGATCGCTGCTGTTGGTCACGCTATCTGGCAATATACCAGCCAAATCTAACGCTTGTGCAATGCTGGCATTATCACTGTCGGCGGTCAGCACTTCTTTTTCGATATTGTTATTGTCACGCAGGGCTTGATAAAGGTCTTTTGAGGTTTTGCCTTCGATGATTTGCACCTTTACCATAGCTGCTTTTGCGCCCTGCTCTAATATTTGCAATGCCTCAGCAATGGTTGGGTTCTCAGGTAATTGATAAATGCCTGCATGCAAAGGCGCATCGACTTGCGACTTGATATATAGCTTGGCTACGCTGGCCGAAAATAGCGGAATCTGATTTTGCCACTGCGGCAATAGGCCATAATACGTCTGACCTTGCTCAATCGTGACCATTTGCTGTGGCTGTTCGATACGACCAAACAAGGTCTGATAAACCATGATTAAGAAAAATGCAGCAATGAGCCCTAGCACCAGCAATACCTGATAACCGCGCTGCATAAAAAACGAGGGATTGTTGACTTTATATTGACGCGGTTTGCTGTTGCCACTGATCAGCGAGACGTTGGTTGCTGGCGTGTCTTGCACCCTATCTACCACTGGTTGCGCGTCCGGTAGCGTGGTGTCTACACGCTCCTCGACTGTGCCATCTTGCTTATTCGATGGCGACTCATTGGGACGTTCAGGTGGTGTATTGGGTGTGGGCTTGCTCATGGCAACTCGCGAGGCAGATGTTTGCTAGAATTTAGCACTGAACCGTACGATTTTCAATGGTATTTGCTTAGCTTATGCATTAACT
Organism: Psychrobacter sp. C 20.9; assembly: GCF_001921765.1. Taxonomy (NCBI): domain Bacteria; kingdom Pseudomonadati; phylum Pseudomonadota; class Gammaproteobacteria; order Moraxellales; family Moraxellaceae; genus Psychrobacter; species Psychrobacter sp. C 20.9. The sequence continues at coordinate 172,610 of NZ_MRYC01000001.1, forward strand.
TGGTCTATACACTGATTTATATGGCTCAACATTCCCACCTTTTACTGGTATTTTTATCACTGTCCATCGATGCTGACACTCTATTATGAATCTATATTTTGACCAAAGACTCGCCAAAAACTATCACTCTAAATCACAGATTATTCGTGTTCTCAGTGAAACATGGGTAACAGAAAATGGTTACTGTCCTAATTGTAGCGAGCAGCCTTTGACTGAATTTGCTAACGGTCAACCTGTTGCTGATTTTTACTGCGCGCATTGTAATGAGCAATATGAGCTAAAAAGTAAAAAAGCTAAGTTAAGCAATGTTGTCAATGATGGTGCTTATAAGACGATGATTGAGCGTATCAATAGTAAGGACAATCCCAGCTTCTTCTTTTTAACCTACTCAAAAGAATACACCGTCAACAATTTTCTAATTATTCCCAAGCATTTCTTTACACCCGATATTATTGTTAAGCGTAAACCCTTATCAGTGACGGCAAAACGAGCAGGTTGGGTTGGTTGCAATATTGACTTACGCCAAGTACCCGAATCAGGCAAAGTGTTTTTGGTCAAAGACCAACAAGTTATACCGCGTGAAAATGTCACCCAACAGTTCCAAAAGACTTTATTTTTACGCAAACAATCTATGGCTTCACGCGGTTGGACACTCGATGTCTGGCAATGTATCGATAGGCTTGATACTCACTTTTCGCTAAAGCAGGTTTATGGTTTCGCTGATGAGTTGCAGCTCAAACATCCTGAAAACACCCATGTAAAAGATAAGGTCCGCCAACAGTTACAAGTATTACGAGATAAAGGCATCATTGAATTTGTAAGCCGTGGTCACTATCGAAAATTATACTAAAAACACTTATCATCCCATAATGGCAAACCTTTGGCAGCAACCAAACGACCGTAAAACTTGTGAGGAGGATAATCTAGCTCTAGCTCATCATTTACTTTGAAAAAGTGTTTCACATTGCCATCGAGACAGGTATAAGCTCGATTTTTTACCTGTTTATTCCAGCTCATTAACAGCCCTAACGGAGTGCGAGAAGCTTTAGTAAAAGCTTGTCTTTCGGTTGTGATTGCACACATCACAGTATCTTCATGAAACTGCTTATCTAAACCTTGTTCAATGACTTCTTGACGGGTATGCGCATACTTAAACACACTTCCAAACGCTGTGTATTTTTTATCTTTCTTAGAATAGACAATACTAAATGCTATCTGTGAATAGCAAGGTAAGTGAATTACTTCATCAGGATTTTCTTTTGCTACACAGCAAACTTTATTAAATATCATCAATCTACGAACTTGTAGCGGAATTCGTTGATCTTTATATACCGAACGCATGCGATATTTTCCTTTTAAAAATTTCTATTGAAAAAGGATCATTGATCGATTTGCTTTATGGCACAAGTCTGCGTAACAAAAGACGATCACTTCTTTTGAGGGCTTTTGCTAATCTAATTGGTATAAATGACTGAAGTGATATATGAGAGACTTTAATTATTGAGGATATTTATGATAAAGACAGGCGGTTCAAATACTTATCAAATAGAAGTAATCGAAACGATGAGTGCACTTATAGAAGTGGTTGCAGAAGATGGTGAAACTGCTCTACTAAAAGCGCGAGAAATGTATAGAAGCGAGGATATTATTTTAGAACCTGATGATATGCTTGATACTGAATTTATTATCTTTGGCGTAGAAGAGAATGAGTAGCTAGCTCAAACCAAAAGTAGCTCTCAGTACTTGTGAACATTAATGAATAAGCGTATAGATAATAGTAGAGCGCTGTCTCTTGACCAGTACATTCAACGATGGTTTGACAGTGAAAAATGGTAAAGTCCAGTCAGTCAATAAAGGTCAGTGGGACAAGCTTGTCAGTGACAATGATGCTTATGTATTTACCTACGAGTGGCTTTTTGCTGTACGAGAGAAAATGGCAGATAATGCGACATTATGGGTTAGTGGTACACATCACAATATTTTTACTCTGGGTCGTATTTTGCCGCAGCTTGGTTTTAAAATACTTAATGTTATAACTTGGGAAAAAACCAATCCACCGCCTAATTTTTCTTGTCGGTTTTTCACTCATTCAACAGAGTTTATTATCTGGGCGAGAAAACATCCTAAAGTGCCACATTATTTCGATTATGATTTGATGAAGCGACTCAATAACGATAAGCAAATGAAAGATGTGTGGCGCTTGCCAGCAATTGCTAAGTGGGAAAAATCTTGTGGTAAGCACCCTACGCAAAAACCTTTGGCATTATTGGCACAGATGATTTTAGCCTCTACTAAAAAAAATGCTTTGATACTTGACCCTTTCGCTGGATCTTCAACAAAAGGTATCGCAGGTAATATCTTAGAAAGACGTTTTATTGGTATTGAGCAGGAAACTGAATATCTACAACTCAGCCAAGCACGCTATGAAGACCTACAACATGAAGGAAAAAAAGAGTTTTTTAAACAACATTTCTATCGTTTATTAAATAAAGGAAATAACAACTAAACAGATTCAAAATCTACAATATCACCTGACAATAGCGTCAAACTGGTCATGGGCATGATGCCGCGCAGTGCATTGCAAAAGAATAACCGCGTCAACCTAGGCAAGTCCTCATCTGATAACGACCGTATCACCACTGGGTACTCTGTCGCGGACAAAGCATCAATAATCACCTGCCGCATCACACCAGCAACGCCCGATTTATCCATGGAAGGGGTATACCATTGACCTGTTGTTAGATAATTTTCATGATTGTTATCAACATCTTCGTGGCCACTAGAGTGCGTTTCAGATTCGCATAAAGGCTCATCTGCTAACTGATAGAACACATTGCTCATCGTACCTTCAACCCAGTGACCACTCATATCACGTAGCAGCCCTTCACTGAGGCTCTTTGTAACGTTAGCCGCTAATGGTTCAGCTTTTATACGCTGTAGCTCGCCACTGGCAAGGACATTATCTAGGCGGCTCAAGCTTTTGAGTCCTGCCAGCGATGGCGGCAGGCAGGCAATCTGTGAAGATAAGCATATCGCTGAGGCATTCGGCTGCATGGGTACTAGATTGCCGTCAGGTAATGACAGTTGCACAGCCGTAGAGACTCTCATAACAGACGGTTTTAGCCATATCTCACAAGCGCTTCCTGATTCACTTGATGCATAGCCATAACCGCGAATGTCTTGTGCGGCGCGAGTCACCACGAGCTTGAGCATACCCTGCTCTAGCTGCTGGGCATACATTTTTAATACTGCCAGTAGTTCCTCGCAGTCTATATCTAACTGCAAGGCGTCGGCATGGGAGATGAGCCGCTGATGATGGTAGTCTGCCCATAGGATGAGTCCGTCCATCACACCCATGGTCGTAAAAAACCCATCCGCATATGCTAGGCCGCGGTTGTCTGGCGACAGTGTCACCGCTTTGCTGGTTGCCATATCGTCTTGTGGATATAGACATACCCAGCTGTTGGGCAGTGACCTCATGTCTATCATCGCTTAGCTATTGTCTGTTTGGGCAGCGGATTTATTGATGACTAGCATACAGCTATAAAACTCACATTTTGCCAGTTCCACTTTCTGTCCGCCAATGACTCTGTTTTTGATGATTTGGTTACTGAGCATCTCAGCGACCATTTTGCCACCCTCATCACCCATCAGTCGGCGCGATAGTTGGTAGGCTTTTTTGGCATGGTCTTGGCTCAACTCTTTTTCTTTATCAGAATCGGTCGGATTGGCATAATACCAGCCAAGCTCAAGATATTTTTCGGAGTCGATAATATCTAGATAAGGCGCGTCCGTCTTCATAAAGCGATATTTGGTGGCAGGATTACTGGCATAGTCTAGGCTATTTTCATCCGTACTTATTACTTTACCAAATGCTGACTTGATACTATCTAACTCATCGGTGCCAAGGGGCTCGCCCTTGTCAGCGTTCCATGCCGAGACATCGTATCTTACTGGTGTACCTTGTTGGGCGGTCGCGCCATCTAGATCAGGATTATCCCCAGCGCTGTTCTCTACAGGAGCCTCAGCCACAGCCTGCTCGCTGCTCTCAGCGTTTGTCTCTGGATTTTGAGCATCCTCTTTGGTGCTATCACAGCCGCCAAGCGTCACACTAACTGCCATTATCGTACCGACTAGAAGAGTCTGAAGGTTATGATTCCACATAGATAATTTACTCACACTTTTAGATTGATCTTAAAAGAATATTAACGAGCTGGCCCACAAGCCACCGATAACAAAGGATTTTTTAATAAAGAATGTATGTAATAAAAGTTATAACCTAACAGTCATTAGAGCATATTATACTAATTAACATATAATCGATAGTTTACCCAACTGCTCAGCGCTTGACTACCTTTTAGGTTACACATAACGTTCCAAGAAGGTACATATTTGTTAAATATATCACTCATCAAACCCTGCCCGATATAAGGCTTATGAAGTGAGCCATTGGTTTGTCAATCATCATTTTATCGCTTATGATAAATGGCCGTAAGCGATGCATCTTTAATGATGTCTTGCCTCTTTTAGCCAATGGACCCTTTATGACCCAACATTTCATCGTTATTGGCAACCCGATTGCCCACAGCAAATCTCCTGAAATTCATGCGCAGTTTGCCTTACAGGCAGGTATTGATATTCGCTATCAGCGCCAGTATTGCCCTGACGATGCTGCCAGTTTTACAGCGGTCATTGAGGCGTTTTTTCATGGTGGTGGTGTGGGTGCTAATGTAACCATACCCTTTAAGCAAGTCGCTTATGACTGCTGTGCGGCACGCGGCGGCTTGTCAGATCATGCCAAAACAGCAGGCGCGGTCAATACCCTCATGATAAATGAGGCGCTACTACAACAAGGCGCGTCGATAAAAGAGGCCATATACGGCGATAATACAGACGGACAAGGGCTCGTCAATCACATAACACGCTTAGGTTGGCCACTGGACGGTGCTCGCGTTGCCCTGATTGGCGCAGGCGGCGCGGCACGCGGTGTCATATTACCGCTGATTCAAGCAGGTATTGGCTCACTGACTATTGCCAATCGCACCGTGAGTAAAGCGGTAGATTTGGTGGACGAGCTGAGCGCAGCAAGTTCGGTGATTGCAGCGCAGCAGATTCAGACCTGTGCCACCAAGAATTTGAGCGGCACGTTTGATATGATTATCAATGCCACCTCTATTGGCTTATCAGGCGATAAACTGCCGCTGGATGATACTCTACACTGTCAATACGCTTATGACATGATGTATGGGCGCGACCTACCCTTTTTGCAGCATTTCGCGGCGCGTGAGGCCCAAACGTCTGAAGGTTACGGTATGCTCATCGGACAAGCAGCCTTGAGCTTTGAGCGCTGGACTAATCATAAGATCGACGTCGCAAAAGCGACAGCCGCCTTGAGTCAAAATACTTAATGGAACTCTTAATTAGCAGCATCAAACTGCTGCTTATTATTCACTAAAGCGCAGCAGCAGCCAATCCTCCAAACGCCGCAGTGGTACACGCAATTGTGTAGAGTGGATGGCCAAACCACCGCTCAGACCAATCACACAACCAAGTGCCGTATCAATCATGCGCGTATGAATGACATCTCCTGCCACTGGCGGCACCGGCATCGTGCTGCCGTACTCTGCGATAAATATCGTCAACGGTGTAATAAAAATCACCGCCAGCCCATAATGCCGATCGACAAACGACTCAATCAATAACATCATTGATAATATAGCCACGGCGACACCCCATGTCGAGAGCCCCCAAGACAGCATCCAACTTGCAACCACCATACCAACTAACGTACCCAATATACGATGCAACTGTTTGATCCACATGGTTCGTAGCTGCATACCTTGGATGATAATAAAGCAGCTCATCGCTGCCCAGTAGGGATAAGGCAGCTCTAACAGAACGGCGACGACCAACGCCAAACTAACGAAACTTACCACGATAAGACTATCGCTAATCATATCAGGCTGATAATCATAGACAGGTACAGAAGCAACAGGGCGCATCGCCAATAAGAACAAACTATAGAGTAGTGCTAGCAACATCGAGGAGCCACTGCCCAATATCACAAGCCCTATCGCTGAGAGCACTTGATCAATCGGCACGGGGATAAATAGCGCAATCGCACCCGCCATCAACACAAACAATCCCGCTGGTGGTGGTTGCCGATAATAACGACCTAACATCACTACGCTAATGCCAATCAACATAAACACGGGTAGCCGAAGTACTGGTAATAGCTGCGCGATCAGACCCAGTGCAAAGCTAAGTATCATCGCAAACCCCCAAGCCATGACTGTCACTAGCCGATGTGGTAGCCCGCCTGCAAACGGTAGGTTTAAAATAATCATCGAGCCTAGCGAGGCTTTGATACCTGAAGATAAGTCACCAAAATAAGCCCCTACAAACACCGGAAAGCTAATCGCAATCGCTGCAATAATAGGCATATGCCAGGGTCTTCGGCTACGATTGACGGTTAGTAAATGCCCAAGCTCACCGTCAATGAGCAACTTAATGCGCATCAAGAATGTGGTCAACCAAGAGGTTTGTTTGTGTGATTTTGACTCGCTCATAGAGGGTCTGCCTTATTTATTATGTCTATTACTCTTCGGTCTTCTGCTTATCATCAATCATCTATAACAGATGATCTTTGAGCACATCCAGTACATATATCAGCCACTTCATAAAACTAAAATTGATTAATTAAAATAAAAGTCATGAATAATAGTTATGAATTGTATATTTATTGGTCTATAAGATTTATAATCATATCAACGCAATAATAGCTGACGCTCAACAAGGACGTCCTAAAGCCCTTCACAATGGACTCGCTGTTTATTACTAGCACTCATAACAACAGATATAGTATCTATCTCGATTAAAATAATGACACATCGCTGACATGACTTTTGACTCAAATACTGCGTCGTAAGTCCATGATAGCGAACCAACCAAAGAGAGCGATTATGTTAACTTACAAAGCACCTTTACGTGACATCAAATTTTTGATTAATGATGTATTTGATTACCAAACGCATTATAAAAGCCTAGACAATGGCGAAAACGCGGATCCTGAAACCATAGATATGATCCTACAGGGTATGGCAGATTTTGCTGAAAACGTCCTTGCTCCTATCTATCAATCAGGCGATGAAGAAGGCTGTCATTTTGAAAATGGCGAAGTCACCACACCAAAGGGCTTTAAAGAAGCTTATGACCAATTTGTAGAAGGCGGCTGGCAAGGTATCTCGTATCCTGAACAGTACGGCGGGATGAACTTACCGACGTCAATCAACCTAATCAAAGCTGAAATGATCGGTACTGCTAACTGGCCGTGGGCGATGTACTCTGGCCTCTCAACTGGTTGTATCAATACGCTACTGCAATACGGTACGGATGAGCAAAAAGCCCTTTATCTACCGAAATTGGTCGAAGGAACGTGGGCGGGTACGATGTGTTTGACCGAGCCACAGTGTGGTACGGATTTGGGTCAGGTAAAGTCAAAAGCCATCCCGCAGGATGACGGTACCTATAAAATCAGTGGTACCAAAATCTTTATCTCAAGTGGTGAGCATGATCTAACGGACAATATCATTCATATTGTTTTAGCACGCCTACCAAATGCGCCAGAGGGCACACGCGGTATCTCGCTATTTATCGTACCAAAATTCACGCCGAATGCTGAAGGCGAGTCTGGCGAGCGCAATGCCGTTGTCTGTGGTTCAATCGAGCACAAAATGGGTATCAGCTCGTCTTCGACCTGTGTATTGAACTTTGATGGTGCTACTGGCTACCTAATTGGCGAACCGCACAAAGGCCTAAAAGCGATGTTCACCTTTATGAACACTGCTCGTATCGGTACTGGTATCCAAGGTCTGGCGCACACTGAGCTGTCTTTCCAAAATGCATTGCCCTATGCCAAAGAACGCCGCTCTATGCGTACGCTATCTGGTACCAAAGATCCTGAAAAAGTAGCTGATGCGATCATCCACCACGCTGACGTACGCCGTATGCTACTGACGCAAAAAGCCTTTGCTGAAGGCGGTCGCTCAATGATTTATCATTCAGCACGCTATGCGGACAAAATGGCACAGGGTATCGTGAATGGCGATGAAGAAGAGTTTGAAAAATGGGATGACAAGCTAGGTTTTTATACGCCAATCCTAAAAGGGTTCTTGACTGAGCTTGGTATCGAAGCGGCCAAACACGGTCAGCAAGTCTATGGCGGCCACGGCTATATCAAAGAATGGGGTATGGAGCTGATTGCTCGTGATGCTCGTATCGCGACCATGTACGAAGGTACGACTGGCGTACAGGCACTGGATCTATTAGGCCGTAAGGTTATCTTGCAATCTAAAGGTAAAATCATCCGTGACTATACCTCAAGCATCATGAAATGGTGCGGCGAGTATGCCCTTGATAAAGACATGCGTAAATTTGTTTGGGCACTTACCAAGCTGTGCGCTGAATGGAACACATTGACAGTACGCTTGATGCTAATGGCTCGTAAAGACCGTGAAATCATCTCGGCGGCCTCGGATGACTTCCTCATGTACTCAGGTTACGTCATGATGGGCTATCACTGGGCGCGCATGGCAGCCGTGGCTTATGATAAGCTTGAAAATGGCGGTACAGAAGCGCCAGAATTCTATAAAGCAAAAATTCAAACCGCAGAATTCTATTTTGATAAGCTGTTGCCACGCACTTCAGGTCATGCTGAATCCATGGTCGCACCAAGCAATAGCATGACAGAGATGGACATCGAAAACTTTGCTTTTCTAGACTAACACTGTATTCATAATCCACAAAAAAGCGCCTATCATTTAGGCGCTTTTTTGTGTTTAACTGACCGTATTATGATTAAAGACTATCAAAAGTAACCTGTAATTTAGGAGCAAATAATGGTTTTACCTAACGATAAAAACACGGCTTTAGCTGCTCGATATATACGAGCATTGGTCATTAGTACCACGCTCGTCAGTATTGGCATCAGCAGTGCAGCGGCCAAAAGTAGCGATAGTACTCTACATTTTGCAAAAGGCGCTGTTACTAGCGTCGTCACTGGCAAACTCGCTCCTCATATCGATGAGCAGTGGTATCGTTTCGATGCTGCCAGTCAGCAATATGCCGTTATTAACATTTCACCACTTGCAGGTACGCCCGAGACTGCTAACGTCGGTGTATTGCATATGCCGGATGGTACCCAAGATGGCACCAAAGGCGGTATCATTTATCAAGGCTGCTTACCTAAAACGGGAAAATACCGTTTGCGTATCGCACGTAATCTTATGGCCACTCATGGCAAAACAGCAGGCTATAAAGTTGAGGTCATGATACTACCAAAGGTTGCTAGTCAGTCTTTGTGCAAGCCCGCTTAACTATAGATCTTTAACACCTTCAAACTATAACATTCAAAATAGAATAAGTCGCTTTGGAAAAGGTTAGAGCGTTCAACATTAACTAACTAGCATCTTCTTATGATATACCGCACTAATCTCTTCGACTTCTACGCATATTTGCAGTGCCGCACGACCTGATTGCTCGTCTCCGATCTTTTCTTCGATGGTAGCGACCAAGAGCTCAGCCAGCTGATTACGAGTCTCTATATCGCGGCCGCTCATCAGTTTTAGATTGGCATAGATAAACCCATTCGCTTGCTCATCATCTTCCACACCCACCAAAAACGTCTCAATAGGTAAGATACGTGTTTTGATATCTGTCGGCTTACCAAAATATCCACTGTCCCATAGTGCTTTGTTGAGCGACTTTAGCAATGATTCTTCGTGAGGGATACTGACATTGGGCGTGGCTTGAATGGTTAAATGCGGCATGATTATGTCCTTAAATATAAAAAGTAATAGAAGATCTGGCTGATAAGTTTACGCGGTATCTTTAGCCACCGTAAAACGTTTATTTGTATTATTCATCAGTAATCGCACTAAAATGCGCATCAAGTGTGTTGGCTAATTGCGCTGGTGGTAACTCAATCTCCAAACCGCGACGACCGCCACTGACATAGACTGTTGTCTGATCTTGAGCACTACTATCTATGACTGTTTTTAGGCGCTTTTTTTGCCCGAGTGGACTGACGCCGCCCAACACATAGCCGGTACTACGTTCTACTTGCTTGGGATCTGCCATTTGTACTTTTTTGCAGGACAGCAATTTATTCGCGGATAAGGCTTTGGCCATTTTTTTAAAATTGAGGGTTTTATCTACTGGCAATATCGCAACCGCAAGGTCGCCAGTATCGGTCGATACCACCAAAGTTTTGAACACTTGCACTGCCGCCACGCCAAGCTTTTCTGCGGCTTCTAAACCAAAAGAGGCCGCATGACTGTCATGCGTGTATTCGTGTATGCGGTAATCAAGACCGCGTTTTTTGGCAAGATCGATAGCTGGCGTCATAATATTTCGGCTTAATAAAATAGAACTAAAGAATAGGCGTCATACGGATTAAATAGACATGGCATCAATATATTATTACGCCAAATATCGTAACTTTCAAATACTTGACCGTTTTATATCATTGCTCGCTTACTAGTGAGTAACCCAATAGTATTAATATTAGCAGTATATACAGACACTATATATCGCTTTAGTGGCTTTTATGGCATCATAAGCGCAACATATTTGACTATTTTTGATACTGATTATGATACCGAAGTTCCTAAAAAAACGGATTTTTAAAGCGCCAGTCAGCACTGACCGCACTTCTGAAACTGACGCGGGTCCAATCGTCACCAAGCCTTACGCTAATGCTCCGATCAATCAGCTGTATCGTAAACTATCGGGACAGCTACTCGATGTTGCTGTCAAACCAAAACTATTGGGTGAATTGCCTGATTTTGATAGCGACGAGCAGGTACTTAGATTTTATGTGCTACAGGATTATTCTCGCTCCAACAGTATTTTGATCGATTTGCAGACGCAAGAGCATAACTTGCCGCCTGCATTGGTTGGGGTCAATGACGCGGCTCACAATATCAAAGAAAATGCAGCCATCATATTTTTGAATCACCCACATGCCAAAGACAATCAGTTGTCTCCGCGCCTTTCTCGCTTAGTCTCTGCGGTATTGCAATATCCAGAGCTAAAGGTGCGCCTAGTACCCGTATCTATCCTGTGGGGACGCGCCCCTGAAAAAGAAGACTCGCTATTTAAACTATTAACCGCTGACAATTGGCAAGACCCGAGTATCAGCAAGCAGTTATTTAATATCGGCGTGATGGGCCGTGATACCTTTGTACAATTCCACCCACCCCAAGATTTGCGTACTATCATCAATGATAGCCTCAAAGGTGAAAGCGCGGGCCCTAACGTTTTTGACTCAGTTTCTGAAGGCTTGGTTTCTAAAGACTTAGCTTCTAAAGATTCAATTGCTAAAAGCTCACCTGCTACAGACTCACAAGATACTGAATCAGCAACGACGGATAATGATGTCAAAACTGATGCTGAAAAATCACCCAGCTATACGCTCGTGGCGGCTGCTGATGGCAATCGTGAACTCGTACGTATGTTGCAGCAGCAATTGACGATTTATTTAGACAAGCAGCGCGCCAGTATGCTGGGCCCTGATTTGTCAGATAGACGTAATTTGGTCGATAAACTGGTCTACTCGCCAGCGATTAAGCACGCAATAGAGCTGGAAGCTGCCGAAAAAGGCACCAGCGTACGCGACGCTCGTAGTCAAGCGCGAGGATACGCCAATGAGATGGTGAATGACTATTCACATTCCATCGTGCGCGGTTTTTATAAGTTTTTAACGTGGTTATGGACGCAGTTATATGACGGTGTCGAAGTTCATCACTTTGAGCGAGTACGTGACCTTGCGACCGATTATGAGCTGATTTATGTGCCGTGCCATCGCAGTCATGTTGATTATCTATTGTTGTCTTATGTCATCTATAAACGCGGTTTGAGTATCCCTTATGTCGCAGCAGGTGATAACTTAGATGTGCCAGTATTGGGACCGTTATTGCGCGGCGCGGTCGCTTTTTATATTCGTCGTAGCTTCCGTGGCAATGCCCTTTATACCGCCGTATTGCGTGAATATATGCATACCCTTATCACGCGTAATACGCCGATCGAGTACTTCATTGAAGGTGGTCGCTCACGTTCAGGTCGCCTACTACCGCCCAAAATGGGTATGCTGGCGATGACGGTACATAGCCAGTTACGTCAAACCAATAAGCCTGTGGTGTTCATCCCAACTTATATTGGTTATGAGCGTATTATGGAAGGCGGCACTTATATCGGTGAGTTAAAGGGCAAACCAAAAGAATCAGAATCGTTGATTGGGCTACTCAAAGTGGGTCGTAAAATTGAGCGTATTTTTGGTAATGTACATCTAAGTTTTGGTACACCGCTGCATCTTAGCGATTTTATGACAAAGTTCGATGTTCCAGCCAACAGCTTACCGTCCGATCGCACCGACTCCCCACTCGATGAAAAAGCCAGTGCCATGGTCGATAATATCGGTGTAAAAGTCATGCAGCATATCAATAAATCTGCCGTGATAACGCCTGTGTCGCTGCTATCATTGGTACTACTATCCGCACCGAAAGCGGCACTGGATGAAAACAGTTGCCGTGAGCAAATCGCTTTGTACCAAGGCCTTGCGCAGCAGCTTCCTTATGCAGATGACACTGTCATCACAGATATGAGCCCGCAAGAAATCATTGATTATGGCATCAAACTAAAACTCATAGAGCGTACGCCGCACATCTTGGGCGATATCATTCAGGTCGCTGGCAAGCAAGCGGCATTGCTCAGCTATTTCCGCAATAACACTCTACACGTCTTTATCTTGCTGTCTTTCTTATCAGCGCTAGTGGCACGTAATGGCCGTATCAAACGCAGTCGCTTAGATAGTATCGCTGAGCAGTTATACCCATTCTTGCAAGGTGAACTGTTCTTATACTACCCAGCGCATGGTTTGGCGGAGACGCTCAACAAAAAAGTCGATAGTTTACTCTCTCATGGGTTGATTGTTGAGTTGGGTGATGACACGCTTAGTGTTCCTGAGTCTAATAGCAAGCGCTATCAACAGCTACAAGTACTGGCGACACCCGTTGGGCAAAGTCTTGAGCGTTATTTTATGACGCTTGCCCTACTCGCTCAGCAGGGCTCTGGTAATCTGACCGAAAGCGAAGTCGTTGACCTGTGCCATTTGCTTGGACAACGCTTGTCTGTACTGTATGCGGATGATATTCCTGACTTCTTTGATCGCGCATTATTTACTAGCTTTATCAGCGCTTTGACTCGTCTTGATTATCTACAAAAAGATGATGAAACGGGCATATTGACCTTTGACCATCGTATCAATGACATCGCCAGTCATGCCAAATATGTGCTGACGCCTGATATGATGCAAATCTTGCAGCAAGTCGCAAGTTTAAACGAAGAAGAAATCACTCATGCTATTACTGAGATTAGTAATAAAAAGCAGCGTAAATTTGGGCGTAAGCGTTAATCGTTAGTCATGACTTTTAAACAATTAAGCCAAACAAAAAAAGACCGCTAATCATTAGCGGCCTTTTTTATTCAGCTTCAATACACTACTAAACAGCGGTATTAGTTGGTAATTTTCTTATACTTAGCACGCTTAGGCGTGGCGTCATCACCCATGGTTTTCTTGCGATAGGCTTCAAATTCAGTGTAGTTGCCATCGAACCACACTGGGCCTTCTTCTTCAAACGCCAAGATGTGGGTGGCGATACGGTCAAGGAACCAGCGATCATGCGAGACGACCATGACCGTACCTGGGAATACTTGAATCGCATCCTCTAGCGCACGTAAGGTTTCAACGTCCAAGTCGTTCGAGGGTTCATCGAGTAGCAGTACGTTTGCGCCTTGCTTTAGGGTTTTTGCCAATTGCAAGCGGTTACGCTCACCACCTGATAATTGACCGACATGTTTCTGCTGGTCTGAGCCTTTGAAATTAAAGCGGCCAATATAGGCACGGCTTGGCGTGGTGTAGTCACCGACAGTAATCATGTCAAGGCCGTCTGATACTTCTTCCCAGACGGTCTTTTTGTCGTCTAGGTTGTCACGCACCTGACCGACATAGGCAACCTTGACACTTTCGCCCAAATCAACCGAACCAGTATCTGGGGTATCACGCTCAGTAATCATGTTAAATAGCGTGGTTTTACCCGCACCATTTGGACCGATGATACCAACGATAGCACCCGCTGGGACATTGAAGCTTAGGTTTTCATACAATAAACGATCGCCAAACGACTTGGAGATGTTATTGACCTCGATAACTTTATTACCTAGACGCGGACCGGGCGGAATATAAATCTCTGAGGTCTCATTTCGCTGCTGGAATTCTTTTGAGTTCAGCTCTTCAAAACGCTGTACACGAGATTTAGATTTGGCTTGTTGGCCTTTTTGATTTTTACGAATCCACTCAAGCTCTTTTTTCAAGGCTTTTGCAAAAGACTCTTCTTGCTTGTTCTGCTGTTCTAGACGGGTATTCTTTTGCTCGAGCCACTCAGTATAGTTGCCTTCATACGGATAGCCATGGCCACGGTCAAGCTCTAAGATCCACTGAGCCACATTATCCAAGAAATAGCGATCATGGGTAATGGCAACGATAGTACCGCTGTAGTTTTGCAAGAACTGCTCTAGCCATGCAACAGACTCGGCGTCCAAATGGTTGGTCGGTTCGTCAAGTAATAGCATATCAGGGCGCGACAATAGTAGACGGCATAGTGCCACACGGCGTTTTTCACCACCTGACAGTTTACTCACGTCCGCGTCCCATGGTGGCAGACGTAGCGCATCGGCAGCTTTCTCTAACTGGTTATTTAGATTGTGTGCATCCCATGACTGGATGATGTCTTCCATTTTGCCCTGCTCTTCAGCAAGCTTGTCGAAATCAGCATCAGGCTCTGCATATTCTGCATAAATGGCATCTAGACGAGCGAGCGCATCTAGTGCTTCGCGCATGCCGTCTTCGACATTACCGCGCACGTCTTTGCTGTCATCAAGCTGCGGTTCCTGTGGCAGGTAGCCAACTTTGGTTCCTGTCTGCGCGCGTGCTTCACCGCTAAACTCAGTGTCGACGCCAGCCATAATGCGTAGCAACGTTGATTTACCAGAACCGTTGATACCGAGGACACCTATTTTGGCACCCGGGAAAAACGATAGATTGATATTTTTTAAGATTTCACGCTTAGGGGGAACAAGTTTTGACACGTTGTTCATCGTGTAAATATATTGAGCCATTAACACTCCGATAGACTGCATAGAAGAGAACAGCAAATGCCACTCAGCGCTGCTGCCAAGCGTGCCGTACCTCAAAATCAGGTTACAAATTATAGGTCATTATCGCATTGTGACGCATACCCTGCAAGCTAACAGGTTGTTTTACCCCTTGTTTTGTAGCTTTTGTCATAGAGTATCGCTGTTTCTGGATAAAAGCGGGCAAAAATATTTTACTGATATTACGCGTTTAACATTCTGACTTATTGCTGTTTGATAAAAACCACAAAAAATAGCATCAAAACTTTCGCAAAGTTAATCAATAGCCGTTAGCATGTTAGAGTGGCTTAACAGCTCAAAAAATAATGGTTTAGTATGCCATTGTTTAGTATGCCATCAATGAAACTGGCTATAAGCTGAGTCATTATTTCTCATATATTTTTAATAATATTTATACAGGTACTGATGATATGGCCAACGGCTATCGCCCTGAAATAGTTCAACGTGCGTTTGTCGATTTTATCGGGTCGCGCTTACATCCGTTTTGGTCATTGACTGACGACACCCAAGCTACGCCTTATTGCTCGATACGAGATAAGTGATGATTTAATCGCACTGCAATTTGAGACCAATCAAGCGTTTAGGCAGCAGATATCCAAAGGGACAGATGATTGGCAAGGCGGTCAGTATCTTGATTTACGTGTTTTTATCGATGGGGTTTATCATCAGCGCAGCTATTCAATCGTAGGATTGGCGAATCAACCATTGTGGTGGCAAGATGATGCCGTCATTACTAAGTCAGCAAAAAGTCAACGCCATACGGTTACTATTGCTGTTAAACCGCAAGGGTTAGTATCTGATTATTTGACCAAGCAACTGTCGCTATCTAACATCGTTGATACCAGTATGCCACTGGGTCATTTTACTTTGGCACAGGCAAAGACAAGTTTAGATAATAGAGAACCAGATAACCAAAAACTGCACCCTTTGTTGTTTGTCGCTGGCGGTAGCGGTATCACGCCTATGCTAGGACTTGTTACGCAAGCACTAGCAGACGGACATCAGGTGGCGTTGCTACATTATAATCGAACGAAACTTGCTCAGTTTCAACATCAGTGGCAACAGCTGAGCGATATCTATCCAGCCTTCAGCTATCATTTTATCCATACTGACAACCCTGCGACTTATTTGGCTGGCGAACGATACTTGAGCGCAGAGGGTCTGTTATCACTTAATCTATCATTGGCAGATACGCAGATATTTGCCTGCGGTTCACAAGCGTTATTAGCCGGCTTATATAAAGCAGTGTCAGAAATCATTTTACCGAAGGGCAATCAGCTACGTGACAATATTATTATAGAGAATTTTGGTAGCGCACTGCCTGATTTTGATAGCGGTGGTAATCAAGTACTAGATAATGCACTACAGACAGAGTCGCATACGGTGTACTTACGCTCACGGCAACGGCAGTTCGATAGCGACACTACATTATTGGTCGCTGTCGAAAATGCAAATGTACGTCTAGCCTATACTTGTAGGCAAGGAATTTGCCAATTGTGCCGCTGCAATAAAGTAAGCGGCGTGGTCAAAAACATCCAAACTGGCAAGATAAGTAGTGATGGTTACGAGTCTATCCAAACCTGCATCAATATCGCCATGACAGACGTGGTGTTAGACATTTAGCCCTGCTGAAATAAAAAATACGACCACTAACCCCCTGACTATCGACCTCTTAAAACCAAAAAATAGACTGATGTTAACTCATATTGTATGCTAAAACTCAGATGACTCATCAAACCGAACCCAGTGCTGTTTATTCGTGCCGTTTCGGTTAAGGATTATATATGCGCTTATTACCACCTATTGACACAGCACATTCTGCCGTACCTATCTTGACGCCATTGTCCGATGTACAGTTGGCAAGAGATGGTAGCGAGCAGCCAGCCCCTTCATCGCAGCAAACGCCTTATCCCACTGTGACGCAGGCGCCTTTACCCAAAGCACAAAGTGATGCCTTGGCAGTAGAATTAAATGCGCTATATGAAGGTGTGATGGACTCATTAGGTAGCGATGACGCCAAATACATTCAGCGGATTTATGCGACTGTGGTCTATAGTGAGCTTGTCGCCCGTGGTTTACTGGCTGTCGCAGGACGCATGTCATCACGCCGCTCGCAGATAGGTACTTGGCTATTGGGTACGTCAATACTTAGTTTTAGCAAAATACTCAACAATATGGAGCTTGGGCATAATGTCATGCATGGTCAATACGACTGGATGCAGCATCCGCATCTGAACAGTCAAAAGTTCGATTGGGACATTGTCTGCCCTGCGCCATTATGGCAACACTCTCATAACTACTTGCACCATAAGTTTACCAATATTGTTGGGCGTGACCATGACGTTGGCTATCACTTGATTCGGGTGACCGATGAGCAGCCTTGGACACCAAGCGATCGCCATAACCTGCTTAGTACTGCCGTGTTGGCCTTTGGCTTTGAGTGGGCGGTTGCCTTTCATGATATTCAGATCAGTGCGGATGAATACGCCGACTCCCCCGATTTGCATAAAATCATGCAACAAAAATCTCGCGCACTATTTGCGAAAATTGGCCGCCAAGTGGGCAAAGACTATATTGCACTACCAGCCATCGTAGCAATGACACTAGGCCGTCGTAGTGCTCTAAGCACAATGAGCGGGAACATGACGGCTAATACGGTTCGTAATCTGTGGACGTGGGCGGTGATTTTCTGTGGTCATTTCACTGAGCAAGCACATATCTATACCCATCTCGATGCGGATGAGAGCAAAGGCGACTGGTATGTGCGTCAGATTTTGGGTTCTAGCAATATCAAAGGGAATAAATGGTTTCATATTTTGACTGGTAATTTGTCTCATCAGATTGAGCATCATATATTCCCCGATATGCCAGCCAGCCACTATGCTCGTATTGCTCCGCAGGTAAAAGCCATCTGTCATAAATATGATTTGCCTTACAACACTGGACGTTTTAGCACACAGCTGCGACAAGTAATAGGACGTATTCATCACTTTAGTAAGCCCAGCGAGCAAGAGTGGCAAGCCTACCAGTCGGTATCGGCTGCGGATACTACCACTCACTCACATAAGTCGACACTAGAGAGCGAGACAGCAAAGGGTCTTAGTCGATTCTTGCCACCTGTCGTTCGTAAAGCGATAGCTTATATATGGTGATATATTCACATTTTTAACGCAGATTAAAAGACATTAATACTATTAACAATCGTCATAACGACTATTACGGTAAGCGACTAGATTGTTTGATATCAATCATACATACTCAACTACGTACAAAGTATTTACTGACAACACAGTATTTAATAAATCTGCCTTCTTCATTCATCCTTAGAAAATAGGGCCGTTATTAAAAATTTTATAATAATAAAAGGAGTTGTATCATGAGTAACCAAACCACTAAATCAGCACTAGATATCACACATAATCAAGCAGCGAATCGTTTTGAGACCACCGTCGATGGTCAGACGGGCTATATCAGTTATCAAGACCGTGATGACACCCTCGTCTATGACCACACGATCGTTCCGCAACAGTTAGGCGGTCAAGGTGTCGGTTCAGCACTAGTCAAACATGCGCTAGATTACGCCCGTGAACATGATAAAAAGGTTGTGCCGCAATGCTCGTTTGTGGCCTCATATATCAGCAAGCACCCTGAGTACCAAGATTTGGTATAGCTTACCGCCCTTTATCCCAAACAACTGGTATGCAGCAATTTTAGATTAGAAGATCCATCCCAATATAACTTTTAATAAACCAATCCATATAACAATAAAGGTTATTAATATGAGTAGTTTATCTGACAAGCAAATTAATCTACAGTTAGAAGAGCTTGCTGGTTGGCAGCGCGATGGTAATAGTATCGTCAAAACCTATCACTTCAGCGATTTTATTGAGGCGATGAGTTTTATGAACCAAGCGGCATTTTATGCTGAAGCACTCGAACATCATCCGGAATGGCGTAATATATACAATATAGTCGAGGTACGCCTAACCAATCAGGACACCGGCGGCGTTTCTAGTTTGGACATTCGCCTTGCAAAACGCATGGAGCATATCGTTCAACCCAAACGTCTATATCCTTATATTTCTGTTAAATGAGTAACTGAAGTGCTTTAGTTGAATATAAAAAAAGACCCTCATTTGAGGGCCTTTTTTTATTGGATTTTTATAGCAATAAACTGTATTTACATTTTGCGACTGACAAATGCCACAATAAATAAAATCACAGCGACTGCTAGGAAGATGTACGCCAAATTAGCAGACAGTCCTGCGACGCCGCCAAATCCTAATAAACTTGCTAGCAGTGCGATTACTGCAAAGATAATAGCCCAACGAAACATAATATTCTCCTCAAATAATTGTTAAAAATCAGATAGTAAACTTTATATAGTATTGATTTAACTTTTTTTTTCTAATACCAGTCATATCTGCTTACAAACATAGATTAGCAATATTTCTCTTTAAACAACGTGCATTTTAGTAATGATGTCAGTAGATTATGTAAAGTTTGTAGCAAGTGTTAACACCTTTTATTTTTTCTTGTGTCTATAAACATATTATTTAAGATGATGAGCACCTTATTTGCTAAATTATTGATTGTCTTATGGTTGCATATAAATAACATCAAAAATTTCTGAAAAAGAGATTTGGCAATGAAAACTGTCGCGACCCCATAAACTTCTAACTTATTCAGACCACTTGGTTTATAGTTTAAAGTCACATTATCATCCAATATATTAAGGACAATACTTATGAGTACCGAGACGGATACCGCAAAACCCGCACAACAAGATACTAGCGACAACCGCCCTTATGCCGTCATCTTATATGGCGCAACAAGCTTTGTCGGACAAATCACCGCTCACTATTTAACCAATTTTTTATCTAATGCTAAAAATAAAGATGGCTCTAACGTCACTTGGGCAATTGCAGGACGTGATGAAGAAAAACTCAATGAGCTACAGTCGAAACTTGAGAGCAAAGTAGATATTATCATTGCCAATAGTAAAGACTCTGCCAGCCTTGATGAGATGACCAAACAGACACAAGTCATCATCTCAACCGTCGGTCCCTACCTCAAATATGGTGAGCCTCTTATCAAATCTTGTGCCGAAAACGGTACTGATTACGTCGACCTTACTGGTGAAGCGATCTTTATCAAAGAAATGATGGACAAATATCAAGATACTGCCAAACAAAGCGGCGCACGGATTGTCAACTCTTGCGGCTTTGATTCTATCCCATCAGATTTGGGCGTTTACTTTACGCAAACCAAAGCAGAAGAGAAGTTCGGAGAAGCTTGTAATGTGATTCACATGCGCGTAAAAGCGGCAAAAGGCGGCATCTCTGGTGGTACGATTGCCTCGATGGCTACGATATTCGAAGAAGTTGGTGAAGATAAATCACGCCGTAAGCAAGTAGCCAACCCTTATCTACTAAACGATGACACAGATGTGCCCAATGTACGTCAAGACAATGTCAGCAAACCAGAATACGACAGCACCCATAAACGTTGGTTGGCGCCCTTTGTGATGGCGAGTATCAACACACGTATTGTCCATCGCAGTAACCAGCTACTTGGTTATGAATACGGTCGCGATTTTAAATATGACGAAGCCATGTGGATGAAAGATGGTGTCAAAGGTAAGTTATCAAGCTACGCGATGAGCGCGGGTCTACTAGGATTTGCCACTGCCATGATGATTAAACCAAGCCGTGAGTTATTGTCCAAGCATGTTCTGCCCAAAGCAGGCACAGGCCCTTCTAAGGATGAGCAGGAAAATGGCTACTTTGATATTCGCCATTTCGGTCAAACAGCTAAAAACGACACCATCACGGTCAAAGTTACCGGCGATAAAGATCCTGGTTACGGTAGCACTTCTCGTATGCTCGCGCAGGCAGCATTATGTCTGGCACAAGATATCAGTAAAGAAGACGTTGGCGGCGGATTCTGGACGCCTGCCTCTGCGATGGGTGATAAGCTCATAGCCCGTTTAGAAGAACATTCAGGTCTGAGGTTTGAAGTTATCGATGGTTAACCGAATGTAAAACATTTAAATAATGATTTATTAACGCTGATGATTTTAATGACCGTATCTTGATAACAAGGTGCGGTTTTTCAATACGCAAATTTTATAGCACTCATCTATCATATTAGCGAATACTAATAGCGTATTTTTTTGGTAATCAATGTTGCGGCTTTTCAATTTTTCAATACATTATGCTACACATCCCTAGTCTAATGGCACAGCCATACTCTCCTCAATACGCTAGGATAAAATACGTTATGGTTTGGTTATTATAGAGAATATTGATTTAAAATTTTTAATCAAAGTTCACTTCGAAAAACATCATCTAGTAAAAATATTTCTCTAAAACAATGTTATTGATCGAATTGATATTAGTCAAAATTTCCCAGTAGTTCGTGTGCCAGATAAAGGTTTTTAGCAGCCTGTTATCGATACAAATACTGGTAAATATATCATTGTTGAATAAAATAGATCCAAATGCTTACTTCTTTTCTTAAATGAGATGTGGGCTTAATAGTTTCATAACGTCACAACAATATACCAAGCTGTTAGAACCTTAATGAGTTTACTACTGAAATGTCTGTTATATAACTGGTACTTTGTTTTTACAAATTATAGTAAGGTCAAACCAAAATTAGGCTGTCCTCAATTATCTGCATTTTAGACATAATTATATATAGATATGGCAGCTGTTTTTAATCATTGTTCATTTATTGAATTTGGAGTTTTATAATGAAAAAGAATATTTTATCGTTAGTCTTAGGAGCGACCCTTGTTTTGCCAGCGGCAGCAATAGCTGCACCTGTCAATACCAGTGACATTATGCCAGCAGATATGCGTACCACTCCTGTCGATAATACTTTGCAAGCCGAAATAGAAGGCCCTGATGGCGAGCTTGTCGCTACTCAACCGGGTGCTGTTGATAACAACAACATGGACGCGATGAATGACGATATGGAATCTGAAGAAGGTGACATGGACGAAGATATGACCGTTACAGCGGACGAAGAAATGTCTGAAGATCAAGTTAAAGCTGAAGTTGCTCAAGCCAGAGCTGAATTGGCTCAGGCCCGTGCTACCGCTGAACGCCCTACTCAGATGACAAATGATGTTCAAAGCAGCCAAATAACCCCAGCTGACATGCGCGAAAAGCCAGTCGAGATTACCTTACAAGAAAAGAAAAAAGACCGTCGTGGTGAGCTTTTAGCAACTCAGCCTGGTCAAGTGGAATTTAACGAAAACCGTCGTTTCACCATTCGTTAATAATGACAGTGCTTGATTGAATAGTATGACTAATAGTTTACTACTATCAATAAGTGACATATAAAAAGGCAGCCAATTGGCTGCCTTTTTTGTTGAACACGGCTATAAATTTTGGCTATTTCTTAGTTTTAGTCACGCCAGCTTCTTGTAACAAGGCGCCAAGTGTACCCATTTTACTAGGTGCTTCCGCTTTATCGTTTTTGATCGGTTTGCTACGGTTACTATTCGTATTATCCTGACGTTTACCACGTGGCTTAGACGAACGCTGATCAGCAGCAGAACGACTATTATTTGGACGGTCACTATTCGCCTGATTACTGCGTGGACGGCTCACTTTTTCACCACCTGTACTGGTTGCAGTAGACTTAGCAGCCGTACGGACAGGTTTTTCAGACTCAGGCTTCATACTAAATCCGATACGACCACGTTTTTCATCGATAGAAATAACACGAACCGATACGATATCACCAGGTTTGACGCGGTTCATGGGATCTGCGACAAAGTCATTGGCCATCTGAGAGATATGGACCAAACCATCCTGATGTACACCGACATCAACGAAACAGCCAAAGGCCGTTACGTTAGTGACTACACCTTCAAGCTGCATACCTTCGCTCAAATCTTTGATACTATTGACATCATCACGGAAATTGGCTGTTTTAAATTCAGGGCGTGGATCACGCGCAGGTTTGGCAAGCTCTTCGATAATCGCTTTTACGCTGACATTATCGTCATTAGCAGCCAGTGTAGTCGTATCGATAGTATTTAACACACCATCATTACCGATGACTTCTGACAACGGCTTGCCCGCTTGTGCGAGTAAACTATCGACCAATGCATAGCTCTCTGGATGCACACCAGTGGCATCTAATGGATTGCTACCATTATGAATACGCAAGAAACCAGCTGCTTGCTCAAATGTCTTAGCGCCTAGACGTGGGACATTTTTGAGTGCTTCACGGCTATCAAATGCCCCGTGCTCGCGGCGATAAGTCACGATTTGCTGCGCTACGTTGCGATTAAGACCAGCGATATGAGCCAAGATAGCTGGGCTTGCTGTATTTACATCAACACCAACGGCATTCACGCTGTCTTGAGTGACTTTATCAAGACTATCTGCGAGCTGGTTTTGGTTCACATCATGCTGATACTGACCGACTCCGATGGCTTTTGGATCCACTTTAACGAGCTCTGACAATGGATCCTGCAAGCGACGTGCGATAGACACCGCACCGCGCACCGACACGTCTAAATTGGCAAGCTCATCACTAGCAAGCTCGCTCGCCGAATAGACGGAAGCGCCTGATTCATTGACGATGACAGCTTTGGCTTTAAGTGCAGCGTTCGCGGCCAAAATCTCTTTGATCATCGCATCGGTTTCGCGACTTGCCGTACCATTACCGATCGCGACCAAATCAACGTTATAAGTGCTTAGCAGATCATCGATGACTTTTTTGGCTTCATCCATCTTGTTGTCAGGGGCAAACGGATAAACGGTTGCGATGACAGGTTTTTCTTCACTATCCGACATGACATGACCTTGCGCATCGACGATGGCCATTTTTACGCCATGACGGATACCAGGATCGACACCCAAGATCACTTTAGGACCTGCCGGCGCAGACATTAGCAAATGCTGTAAATTGCTAGCGAATACATCGATCGCATCTGCTTCTGCGGCTAGGCGCTTTTCCGTCAGCAAGCGGTGCTCGATATGCGGACGCCATTTGTCTTTCCACAAGCTACTGGCTGCCTCTGCCAAAAACTCACGGCGTACCGCTGGCGTTTTGGCATCAACATCAAAATGATTGATGATTTTTTCGATAAAGGGAGCGTCTTCGCCTTCGATTTTTAGACCCAAGACGTTTTCTTGACGACCACGTAACATCGCTAATAGACGATGGTTAGGCAGACGGGCAAGGCTTTCACTATGCTCAAAATAGTCTTTGAATTTTTCACCGACTTCGCGCTTTTCTTCGCTCGCAACGCTCGAGACGATACTGGCAGTTTTGGCAAACCCATTTCGTAAGTTATCCAACAAGCCCAATGCTTGTGTCCACTCATCGACGATAATGGCTTGTACGCCAGCGAGCTGTTTTTCGATATCGCTAAAATCAACGTCGATCTCATTACCACTATCATCAGTAATGCTTGATTGAACTTGATAATCAGCCAGCGCCTCTGTCGGGGTAATTTCTTGCGTCAAGACCGCTTGGGCGGCAGCGTCAAGACCAGCAGCACGGGCTTTGGCAGCCGGTGAACGACGACGCGGACGATATGGCAGATAGATGTCTTCAAGCTCAAGCTTAGACGTCGCGTTATCGATGCGCGTCTGTAGCTCGTCAGTCAAATTACCCTGCGTGCTCAGTAACTCAGTAATTTTGAGGCGACGTGTGGCCATGTCACGCTCATAATTGAGAGATTTTTCTAAAGCACGCAGCTGCGCGTCATCAAGGTTCTGCGTTTTTTCTTTGCGGTAACGCGCAATGAAAGGAACCGTTGCGCCTTCATCATAAAGCTTCACAAACGCATTGACTTGAGCCGTCTTAATGCCAAGCGCGCGAGCAAGCTTGTCGTGAATATTCGCGTGTGTGGTTGCATCCAAAACCTGTGCATTTGTCGAGGTTTGAGATGACGTTAAGGTATCAGTGCTACTCATATACGTATCAATCGTTGAGAAATGTAGTTTTGCATTATAGCAAAAGCTGCATGAATAAAAATCCTTTTTATCTTTTCGTTAATTATCGTCTGTTTTGCGGCATAAAACGTTTTATATCAAACGTTCTGTAGCCTTGTTAAACAAACGCATACAGCATTTATTCTTATGAGTGATGCAATTCGCGGTGCAATCTTATACACTAAAGTATCAATAGCACAAATATTGAGATGTGCTGATATATTGAACAATAGTTTTTGATTTTATGACGTGCTTGTTTTGACCCATCATTAAATAACGATAATTAATGGCAGTGTTTTACTCATCGCTTTTTACTCGTCATTTCTGCTAACAATAATTTTTATAAGAGGATGCCTGTATGACTGATAACAACAGCCCCGATACTTTGACTCAGCGTATTTTAGTTGTCGATGATGACGCTCGCCTGCGCTCTTTGCTACAGCGCTTCTTAGAAGACGATGGTTTCGTCGTTCGTACTGCCCATGATGGCAGTCAGATGGACAAACTCATGCAACGTGAGCTCTTCTCTTTGGTTGTGTTAGATTTGATGCTACCGGGCGAAGACGGTATTAGCATCTGTAAGCGCCTACGTGCAGACAATGCGGATATTCCA
Source organism: Psychrobacter sp. C 20.9 (assembly GCF_001921765.1). Taxonomy (NCBI): domain Bacteria; kingdom Pseudomonadati; phylum Pseudomonadota; class Gammaproteobacteria; order Moraxellales; family Moraxellaceae; genus Psychrobacter; species Psychrobacter sp. C 20.9. Next base: position 198,458 of record NZ_MRYC01000001.1, read on the forward strand.
ATCATTATGCTGACTGCTAAAGGTGGCGATGCTGACCGTATCGCAGGTTTGGAAGCGGGTGCAGATGATTACCTGCCTAAGCCGTTTAACCCAAAAGAGCTATTGGCGCGTATCAAAGCCGTGCTACGTCGTCAGAACCGTGAGCTTCCAGGGGCACCAAGTCACCAATTAGAAGTGGTTGAATTTGGTCCATGGACACTAGATCTATCGACTCGCACGCTCAAACGTGATGGGAATGTCGTCACTTTGACGACAGGTGAGTTTTCGGTGTTAAAGGCTTTAGTTCAGCATCCACGTGAGCCGTTGACCCGTGACAAGTTGATGAACCTTGCTCGTGGTCGTGAGTGGGGTGCGATGGAGCGCTCTATCGATGTGCAAGTATCACGCTTGCGTCGCTTGATTGAAGACAACCCTTCACAAGCCCGTTACATTCAAACGGTTTGGGGTGTGGGCTATGTATTCGTTCCTGATGAAGCTGAGGTAGAAACCGTCAAGAGTGAATAACCTTTGACTGATGACATTTCTTTTAATATAGGCCGTGTTTGGTTATTCACAAACACGTGCCAATATGATGAGTATACCTGTGAAAAACCCTATTATTTTTCAAAACATACCCTGCACATTAGTGACAGGGTTTTTAGGTGCTGGCAAAACCACCGTCATCAATCAGCTGCTTGCCACAAAACCTAATGACGAGCGCTGGGCGCTATTAATCAATGAGTTTGGCCGTATCGGTATTGATGGTAAACTATTGGCAAGCTCTCAAGATAACGATCTTGAGCAACAGAATATCGCCATGCGTGAAGTCAGTGGCGGCTGTATTTGCTGTACCAGTCAACTGCCCTTACAAATTGCGATCAGTCGTCTGCTTAATGACCATCACCCGCGAAGACTGCTTATTGAACCCACAGGATTGGCACATCCACGCGAGCTGATATTACAGCTCAGTGCGCCGCATTGGCAAACCGCACTACAGATGAATGCGGTGATAACTGTACTGAGTGGCGAGCAGTGGCAACAGATTAAGTATCGTGACCATAAGGGTTTTCAAGCGCATGTTCGTGATGCCGATGTGCTGATCGTCAATCGCTATGATCAACTAAGTAGTAGCGAAAAACACACCTTGATAGAGTGGATAGCCACGCTAAATTCACAAGTGAAAATCATTTGGGTAGTATCTGAACTAACGGTAGCTGAGACAATAGATTCATCAGACGTTCATTTAATAGATAATCTTGTAGCAGATGCGTATTCGACAACGTTGAACGACCAACTGAATAAGCCCAGCTCTATCATTTCGAATCAACGAAAAGTCAGTATCGCTCATCTTCACAAACCGATGATCGGCTCGCATTCTCAAGCCCATTCTTTAGCAACTGTACCATCATCGAGTTCATCTACCGATGAGACAGAAGCTCAGGCTAGTGCTAATAGTGATCTGCCCTATCGCTATCATGAAGAGCAGCAGGATTTTCAGTTGGCTGGATGGCGATTACCTGCACACTACATACTAAACGCTGACGATTTACAGAATTGGTTGTTAGCATTGCCAAACTGGCAACGTATCAAAGGCGTGGTTCATACTTCTGATGGCTGGCTGCAGATCAATTTTAACCCTGGTAGTCTGACCACCAGAACTATTAATCCACAGTCTGATAGTCGGCTAGAAATCATTTTGCAATTAGGCAATGCTGTAGATACAAATGCTGTCGATACAGCTACAGAAAAAACAGAAACTGAGCATGATGCCAAAGCGTCAGCAGCTTCTATAAATTGGGAGGATTGCGATCGCGAACTGATGGCAATGGTTATATAGCAACAGACAGAAAAAGGGCGGGCATTGCTATGTTATCTAGCAATGCCCGCCCTTTTGCTTTCTTCTTCCTTTTAGCGCAATTGGCTGTCTTTACTGCCGCGACGATTAAATAGCTCCGCCGCCTTTACCTCTCGCTCAAGCGCTGTCTGACAACTGACGCAATGCTGGATACCAGGCACCGCTAGTCGCCGCGCCTCCGGAATAGAATTACCGCATTCGTCACAAAACTCTGCACTCACACCTGTTGGCAATGAGCGTCTTGCGCGCTCTAACGCATCATTGACCGTTGCATCCATTTGCTCATGCTCAGCACCATCTCTTGACCAGCCACCTGCCATAATTTTATCCTATTTGTTTTTTATTAGTTATTATTTTGTATATAAGTTCTTTAATAACAAATATATGGGGCTAGATACGACTGATTACAACCTAATAATCGTCGCAATATCATAAATAGAACATGACCACATAAAGCAAAAATATCACTGTTAATCTTTTGGCTGCAACTCAACAACTTGCCCGCGCACGCCAATACTGGCATCACTCATCAAACAGACGTAGCCTGCCATAATATCTTCAGGTGTTTTTAAGCTCATAGGGTTCTCCCCTGGATAAGCATGAGCGCGCATATTGGTGCGAGTAGCACCCGGATTGACACAGTTAAAGCGCAGGTTGGTGGTGTTTTGAGTTTCTTGCGTGAAGATATCACTCATACCTTCAACCGCTTGCTTAGAGAGCGCATAAGCGCCCCAAAACGCACGAGGATGCGTACCTACAGTGCTAGACGTAAAGACGATAGAGCCATGATCGGCATCTTTTAGCAGTGGTAGCAATGCTTGGGTGAGCATAAAGGTCGCTGTAAAGTTAACCTTCATAACTTGAGCGAATGTATCAACGTCATACATCTCAAGTGGCGTCAATTGCCCAAGCACACCAGCATTATGCAAAATACCATCCAGCTGACCAACTTCTTTATCAATCAATCCTTCTAGCTGCTGCATTTCAGCATAGGTCGCCCCTTCTAGATTCATCGGCAACATAGCAGGCTGTTTACCGCCAAGGCTCTCAATCTCGTCATAGACATACTCGAGCTTGCTGCTGGTACGACCTAGTAGTAATACTGTAGCGCCATAGCGAGCATAGGTTAATGCTGCAACACGGCCAATGCCATCCCCTGCACCTGTCACTAAGATAGTTTTTCCATCTAGACAATGAGTAGGTGGCACAAAATTGCGAATATCGTCATGAGTCAAAGGTTGAGTAAGACTTTGAACGTTTTTTTGGTTGTTTGTCTGATTAGCTGGCTGATTGATATTGTCACTCATGGTATTACTCACTACTTATCGTTGAATCATTAAAATATATGCTTATCAGTATGAACTCAAGATGACTCATACTGACCATTTACTACCCAAAAACCAGTCTATAAATACTCAAATTTGCCAGAAGAAAGCAGCAATTTGTTCAACTGCTCAGGGGTCTCAACAATATAGTCAGCTCCCCACTTTTTGAGCGTTTTTTGATCTTCAGGTGGAATATAACCATAAGCGGCCAAAATGGTTGGCATGCCAGCGGCGTTGCCCGCTTCGATATCACGGATATGATCGCCCACATAGAGCACAGAGCCAGCGGCACCGCGAGGGATACCTAGTTTCTCTAGGGCCATATACATCGGCTCAGGATCCGGTTTTGAGCGTGATACATCGTCTGGACAGACCAAAGCGGCACAGCGCTCATCAAGTTGCATTTTATTGAGCAGTTTTTCTGCCAGATAGCGGGGCTTGTTGGTGACAATACCCCACGGTACGCCTTTGCTCTCTAGATCTGCCAGCACCGCGTCAAGGCTATCAAACAAGCAGCTATCGACACAGATGTCGGCTTCATAGTCATCTAGGAACTGTTGACGAAAATTAAGTAACTCGTCCTCGCCAACCTCTAGCTGATCGTTATGTCTGAGCATCAATTGCACCATAGCGGATGCACCCGCAGAAACTTGCTCGCGGATTTCTGTCTCAGGCGGCGCCTGCCAATTATTTTCAAGGCTCATTTTACCAATGATACGCACAAAGTCCGCGGCAGTATCGATTAACGTGCCATCAAGGTCAAATAAAACAGCTTTTACAAATTGGCTCATAGTGGATGCTCTTGAGATTGATAACATGTTTAATAAAAATACAATGGATATCGCTGGTCACTGACAATGTTAACCCAGTGGCTTTTGAACAGCGATCATATAATTGACATCGACATTTTGAGCAACCCAATAACGCTTGGTCAAAGGATTGTAATGCAAACCGATGATATCTTGGCGTACAAACCCTGTATTGATGGCCATTTTGTCTAGCTCAGCTGGCGTGATAAATTTGGCATAATCATGCGTACCGCGATCAAGCAATCGCAATACATACTCTGCCCCAACGATGGCAAACAAATACGATTTTGGGTTGCGATTGATGGTTGAGAGCACGCAGACGCCGCCAGGGGCTAGTAGTTCATAACACGCTTGTACAATTGAGCTAGGATCAGGCACATGCTCCAGCATCTCCATACAGGTCACCACATCGAATTGACCTGCATGCGTTTTTGCTAGCTCTTCAACTGGAATATGCTGATAGCGCAATGTGTTCTCTAACCCGCCCTGTGAGGCATGTAAGGTTGCGGCCTTGAGGTTTTCAGTGCCCAAATCAATTCCTGTCACATCCGCACCGCGGCGCGCCATAGATTCCGACAATATGCCACCGCCGCAGCCGACATCCAGTACTTTTTTACCAGAGAGCCCCTGCTCTGCTGTTTTGATCGTGCCAGTGTTGTTGCCATTGTTAGCGTCGTTTTGATAGCCCCGTTTGACGTTTTCTTCTATCCAATTTAAGCGTAATGGATTGATTTCATGTAACGTTGCAAATGCACCTGTATTGCTCCACCATTCACTCGCCAAGTTGTTAAATTTTTCGACTTCGCTGGGATCGACGTTTATCGTATCCGTTGCTGTTTCATCGAAGCGGTTTTTGGTTGTATCGCTCGATGTTGGCGAAGAAGATAAGGCTGAGCTCATAGTATTTCCTTTGTTGTCGTTATCGTTATTATCGTAGAAGGTGCACGATTATGTGTTTAATATTATCATGAGCGCAGCTTCTTTGTCGTAGGTACATCGTCACTGATTGTGAATGAACTGGGCAAGCACCTAAGTTTGTGTGCCAGCTGCTTTGTAATAGTACCCTTACACGGCCTATTATAAAAATATTCATTCATATTATCGACAATTACTCCTAGTATAGAGAGTTCTGATCTAAAAATATAAATGAGCGGATAGTATTGATAAAAATACAAAGCAGCGTAAGTAAGATACCTTAAATAATAGCTAACAGCTTTACAACTGTCGGTTAAGAATCCGATTCACAAGCGCCCACGTTTTACGTTATCATAGTCGATACCTCAATATTATGTCACTTAAGTATATTGAAATTCTTCTCGCTCAGATATCATGTATTATAAGCGCCATAGATACACAAACCCTTTAACAAACTCTAAATCCCTACATCTTAAGGATAAAGTATGAAACGTGTCATTACATTGACTGGTCTGGCAATGGCCATTGGACTTGCTTCTATGGGCGCACAAGCTGCAGACTATGTCGCTGGAAAAGATTACCGTGTGCTAGACAATCCAGAGACCATCAGCGGTGATGCCATTATTGTTCGTGAGTTTTTCTGGTACGGTTGCCCGCATTGTAATATTCTTGATCCACACATGGAAAAATGGGCAAAAACCAAAGACAAAGATGTCGTATTCTTCAAAACACCAGCAGCACTAAACCCTGTTTGGGAAGCCAATGCTCGTGGTTTTTATGCCGCTCAGCTTTTAGGGTTTGAAGACAAAACCCATTCTGCCTTGTTTGATGCGATTCATAAAGATGGCAAAAAACTGTTTGATCAATCATCATTGAGCAAATGGTATGCATCAAAAGGCGTGAATGAGAAGAAATTCAACAGTCTTTACAACTCATTTGCTGTCGGTACCAAAATTGGTCGCTCACAAGAAGGCGCTAAGCGCTATCAGCTTACTGGCGTACCTGCTGTAGTCGTACAAGGCAAATATGTGGTCACAGGTGAAGATGCTAAAGTACCCAAAGTGGTTGAATACTTGGTCGATAAAGCCCGCGCTGAGAAAAAATAACCTCTATATACAAGCTTATACAGCGCATATGAAAAAGCCAATCAGTCATTGATTGGCTTTTTTGTATTGGGCTACACGTCCATATCGTCTGAGAGGTCTATTTTTTTAACTGTGATAAAATGGCCACTTCGCGAATATAAGTTGCCAAGTCTTCTTTTGATTCCGCCATCAACTCATCATCTTGCATATGCTTGGCGTATTCAATCCACAATAGTAACTGATACATACTATTATGTTCAGAGGCTTTGTATTGTTTGACAAATTGCTTGAGCGTTCCCTCATCATTGATATTTAGGCGATCGTACCAACTTTCAATTTTAGACACTTGCTCTTTAGGAAAAAATGCATCAAACAATGCCTTGACCAACTCGTGGCGATTTTCTTCGCTGATGAGCTTACCGACGCGTTTGGTCTGACGGTTACGAGCATTGGCGCTGGTAATATCGGCCAATGCCATGAGCTCCGCCATAAAATAATCACTGGCTGGCAAAGTTTTTAGCTGTTTTTTTGATAGGCCAGCGAGCGGTATAGACAGTTGCTGCAAGCGCTCATGAGATTTTTTGAGCTCTGTGCGCGAAACGCGCATATCTTGTTCTGACCAGTCAATCATAAAAGCTTTCCAAAATAATAAGTAATAAATTAATAGTGCTGAATACAACTACCAACGACTTTTTTCACGGTGCTTTGCCAATACTTTGACGCCTGATGGCATTGCCTTAGCGAGACGACGCTGTAGATGATCGGTGATAAATACTGAACGATGCTTACCGCCCGTACAGCCAATCGCAACGGTCACCGTATGGCGATTATTATGCAAAAACTCTGGTAGCCAACGTGTCAAAAACTTATCGATATCATCTAGCATTTCAGCCACTTCGGGATACTCTGCAAAAAACGTGCTGACTTCAGCATCGAGCCCTGTCGAGGCACGCAGCTCAGGATTCCAATGTGGATTGGGCAAAATCCTAACATCAAATACAAAGTCAGCATCAATGGGACTACCATGCTTAAAACCAAATGACAGTAGGTTAATGACAATCTGATTGTCCATGCCAATATGTTCGCGCAATCGATCTTTTAACTGATGAATATTTAAAGTCGTTGTATCGATCTTGATATCTGCTTGACTGGAGATGGGCTTTAACAGCTCAACTTCTTTTTTGATCGCGGCAGGTAGATTGAATACGACATGGTTTGCATTGTCACTATCGACATCCTGAGACATGAGTGGATGTACACGGCGCGTCGCATTGAAACGCGCTATCAGGGTGCTCTCCTGCGCGGTCACATATAACACTTGAACAGCTTGACTGCCGTAAGTGTCTTTTAATGCTGCATAGGTCGCTGCAAAATTGGACAGATCCGCGCGCGGCGTTCGAATATCAACGCCAAGGGCAATGCGATTGATACCGCTCTCTTTTACCAGCTTGTGGGCGGCGCTCGGCAATAAAGACAGCGGTAAATTATCAATAGAGTAGTAACCTAAATCCTCTAAGATATTCAGTACTGAGGTTTTTCCTGAGCCTGAACGGCCTGATACCACTAGAATGCTGAGCTTATCCGTTGATATTTTTGACGCTGATATTTTTGGCGTTGTCGATGCGGCTTGATTATCGCTTTGATCCTGACTTATATCCATGATCTACCCATTCTAGTTCATTGCATCCGATACATTATGTACCGAAGGGTTTACCCCACCACTACTAACTGATTATCCAATAAACGTGCGCGTCCCAGCCATGCTGCAACCAAAATAACAATGTTTTTATTTTCTATATTGAAAGTTGTAGAGTCACTTACGACAGAACCCAGCGCTTCAGTTTTTACTTCTAGATAATCGATCGTAAAACCTGCATCACTAATGCGTGTACGCTTGTCTTTTAGTAATGATTCAAACGCTTGCTGACTAATACCACCACCTTTCAACTGCGCTGCCAAATCTTGTAGCTCTCGATGCAGTATAGGCGCAACTTGTCGCTCAGATTCGGTTAAGTATTGATTACGTGAGGAGAGCGCTAGCCCATCATCAGCACGAATAATAGGTGCACCAATAATCTCAATTGGGTAGCTCAAATCACGCACCAACTGCTTAATAATAGCCAGCTGCTGATAGTCTTTTTGGCCAAATATCGCCACATCTGGTTGTACAATATTAAAAAGTTTGGAGACCACAATTCCCACACCATCAAAATGACCAGGACGTGATTGACCACATAGTTGGCTACTAATAGCGCCAGCTAATACAGTAGTCGGTGGTGGTAATACTGGGTACATCGCATCAACGCTTGGCGCAAACACATAATCTGCACCAACAGTGGCAAGCTTAGCCACATCCTCGTCTAGTGTACGCGGATAACTATCAAAATCCTCACCCACACCGAACTGAGTAGGATTGACAAAAATACTAACGACGACGATATCCGCATGCTGTTTAGCAATTTTTACCAGCTCTATATGACCCTGATGCAGATTACCCATTGTTGGTACTAACGCAATACGTTGGGCGCGCTCTTGCTTACTGGCTTGGTAACCGCGATATGGCAGCAAATCGGCGCGTAGTGACGAGATATGATGATGAATGATAGGAGACATGATGTTTTCTTATATTTGCATATTTTGATATGTAAAAGCTCAAACAAGCTTAGCTAAATTGATGCTGTTCAGTTGGGAAACTGCGGTCACGTACTGATTGCTGATATAACGCAAAAGCCCCCTCAATACTATGTGCACTGTTACGCTCATCGGTCAAAAAGTCATGTACAAAACGTGGCACACGACCGTGTACCATGCCCAACATGTCATGCATCACCAGTACCTGACCATCAGTATCTGCGCCTGCACCGATGCCAATGACTGGTACAGCAACAGCATCTGTCACTGTTTTGGCAAGTGCTGCCGGCACACACTCTAGCACCAACAGCGCTGCACCAGCATCAACCACTGCCTTAGCATCAGCGAGTAATTTGTCAGCCGCTTCCTCACCGCGGCCTTGAATCTTATAGCCGCCAAAGACATTGACCGATTGCGGAGTCAAACCAAGATGTACACAAGTAGGCGTTCCTGCTTGCGCTAAAGTCGTCACCAATTCACAGAGCTCACTACCGCCTTCGACCTTAATCACATGCGCGCCTGCTTGCATCAATTGGCGGCTATTGGCAATGGCTTCTGGCAACGTCACATAACTCATGAACGGCAGGTCAGCCAATATCAAAGCGTGTTTATTACTACGGGCGATATTGGCTGTGTGATATGCCATATCATTGACGGTTACAGGTAGTGTTGAGTCATGGCCTTGCACGACCATACCTAGACTATCACCAATCAAAATCGTATCGATCTGTGCCTTATCCATCATCCGTGCAAACATTGAGTCATAGCACGTCAAGCAAGTAAACTTAGTACCCTCTTTTTTAAATTTATTCAACGTAGATAATGTTGTCATATGACCCTCAATTAACTTGCAATGCCTTTAATTATCAATGTCTATCGTTTTAGCTAGCGTTAGTGAGCTATCATAAAAAGTATCTGATACTTAATCAGTTATGATAAGCCACTGCAGATCAGTCGTTTGATAATAATTTTAAGCCTGTCCAATCATGACTTTGTGGGTAATCAGCTATTGGTGTTTCTACGATAGTCAAATGTGGCGCTAACTCTCGCAGTGGTATTAATACAAAATTACGCTCGCATAGTCCAACGTGCGGAACCGTTAGCTGTGGTTCGGCAATCTGCATATCACCATATAGTAAAATATCGACATCTAGACTACGCTCACCCCAACGGCGCAAACGTGCCCGCTTGGCCATGCTCTCTAACTGCTGACAAAAACTAAGCAGCTCAAAAGGCGTCATTACCGTTTCAAACCCAGCAACCGCATTGATAAAGTCTGGCTGGTCTTGTGGACCCATTGGCGCTGAGGCATAAAAAGAAGACACGCTAATTTCGCGTATTTTCTCACTCTTTTTCATGCTTTCAAGCGCTTGCTGCAAATGGTCTATAGGCGAGCCCAACTCATTAGATAGATTGCTACCTAGGCCCACATAACAGGTAACCCAGTGACTATCATTCATACTGTTATTCATATCAGGCACTTTCAGTACTAGGCTGACGGCGACGGCGTTTTGATGGCACAGGGCCTTTATCATCGGTCACTTTAACAGCAGGAGCTTGATTACTATCAACTTGCTCAGTCTTTGCTTTGACTGGTTTCTTGGCCTTTGTTGGTGTAGCCGCTTTCTTTGTCCCTTCACGCGCTACAGTTTTTGCTTCTGTAGTATCAGCTGGACTAGCTGATGTCGCTACTGACTTAGGTGCTTTTCTCGCATACTTCGCTGTTGATTGCGCTTTATCAGCCTTGCTTTGCAACTCGACACTATTTGCACTATAAACAGTGGGCTGACGACGGCGACGCTTGTGCGGAATCGGCTCGTTATTCATACTGACAAGCGCTGGCGATCTCGCGATTGAGCGAGTTGGCCTTGCCTGATCAGATGATACCTTAACCTCTGAAAAATCATTTCGCGACATCTGCGTTTTATTTGCACGATCAGCTTTATCCGTTTGCTTTTGTGCCTTGCTACCTGTCGATGTTTGCGTCTGCACAGTAGTATTCGTACGTGTCGGCTGCGATGCTTGCTCATCTGATAGTTGCTTCTGTAGCGGCGGTACGACTTTTTCGTGCTCTATCACAAACAGTGGCGCAGGCTTAGAGTGATGGCGTTTGTTTATCGCTTGGTTATTACTGGCAAGCGATAGCTGTTGTAGCTGAGCAAGCTCATTACTGTCTTGCTTGACTTGCTGCGTATCATATTCTTTACCAGTATTTTTGGTCTGACTGGCCGCGCGACGACGACGTGCTGGGATATTTGACGAGTCGTTTACCATTGTCTGATCCTTTCTGCCTTGTTCAGCACTCTCACTGGCGCGGTTTTGCTTCGTGCTGTTTTGATTAGACGCTACGTTATCAGTGGCATTGGCTTCTGGTTTTTGACGATTGCGCCCGCGACCACGCTGCCCTTTTTTATAAGCGCCGCGGCGGATATTTTCATCAAAATCATTAATCGCTTGCTGCTGCTCTCGCTCAGACAATGTCTGATACGTCTGCCACCACTCGCCCATATCATTCGTCGATTCTGACAGTGGGTGCTCCGCGTCACCACACTGTTCACGCAATAATAAAAAGTCGAAACCTGCGCGAAAACGGGGATGTTCAGAGAGCTGAACGATTTGCTTGCTACGCGGAGCCGCAAGTTTTGGCTGCAATATCCAGATATCACGGATAAACTGCTCAGCAAATTTTGGAATAGCGGTTTTGATGCGTTGACGGTCAATGACTTTACCAGCGGCATGCATTTGTGCTTCAGCAAACGGCATATTGCGCTTTTTAGCTTTTGCCAATTGATGCAGATAGTTTTCCCACAATAGCGCCGCATAAAAGAACGCTGGATTGATGCTTTTGCCTGCCGCAATACGCTTGTCGGTATTGATGGCCACTTGATTGACTAAGGCGCTTGGCTCGGCTGGTGGATAAATGATGAGGCTATCGATCGCGCCAGACTCAAACAATAGTGGCAACAGTGGCACTAGATAGCCACCGGTAAACATCTTCTGTGTTTCATCGTAGAGACGATGTGGCGATATCTGCTCAAGCAGCGCCCAATTACCATCATGAAACTGATCGGATAACGCATCATCAAACTCAAAGCCCAATTTGGCTTTAAATCGCAGCGCACGTAATAGTCTTACTGGATCTTCTTCAATACGCACTGGCGCATGACCCAATAGACGAATAATTCTATTATCGATGTCTTCAAGCGCACCACAAAAATCATGCACCACGCCTTTGAGCGGCTGATAATAAAGCGCGTTGATAGAAAAGTCACGACGGGCAAAGTCTTGCTTGATATCGCCCCACACATTGTCGCGCAGGATCATACCGTCCTGATTGGTATTGGCATTGCTCGTTGGTGGACCACGGAAAGTAGCCACTTCGATTAACTCGCGACCTGAATATACATGTGCCAATTGGAAGCGGCGACCGATGATACGGCAACGCTTGCCAAAGACGTCTTTAATCTCGTGCGGCTTGGCATCAGTCACGGCGTCAAAGTCTTTTGGGCGCAGACCCAATAAGGTATCGCGCACACCACCACCAACAATATACGCATCAAACCCAGCTCGGGTCAATGTGGCAATCACTTCAGTAATGGAATTGGGTAATTCAGATTTGTTCAGTTCTAACTGCTTGGCGGCACGCTCGGCCATGCATCTACTCCTCGCCGGTATTCTTTAACCACCCCTGAATAACACAGCGTTTATCAGGCGGATGTACCCGCTAGTTTAACAAATTTTGCACGTGCTGGGTGTGTTATGACATTTACTTACATGCTATTTTGTCAATATTGGGATTGATTAATGCAAAATACCGCTATTAATCTTGCACACTTAAGCGTCTTCGATTTTTCTCAAGCGTTTTTACACCAATACCTTTCACCTTTGCCAACTCATCTACTGTTTTGAATTCACCAAACATTTCACGATATAAAATAATCGCCTGAGCTTTACTGCTGCCAATACCATTCAGCGATACCAGCTCGCCTTCACTGGCAAGATTGATATTTACGGTGGCTTCATCTCGTGCCTGTATTTTGGCATTTTCTTGTGCCAACAGATAAGCGTAAGCGCGCTGAGGGTTGTCAAAACAGGGAGCAGCGTGGGCATTATTAAGCATCAGCAGAGCGCATAAAAGACTAACAATAGACATTACTATGTAGCTGCTAGGCGAAATATAGCTACTAGGTAGAATTTTATGATGAGCGTTCATGTTGTTTCGCCGCTTCCCACAATGCATCCATTTCGGTTATATCGCTGTCCTCCAAACGCTTACCACTTAATGCTAATTGCTCCTCAATATAACCAAAACGTGATTTAAATTTATGTACGCAGGTTAAGGTAGCCGCTTCTGCATCAAGGTTTAGTTTACGTGCGACATTGACGAGCGCAAACATGCAATCGCCTAATTCCTTTTCTACCTCTCTGATATTGGCTTTGATCTCGACTATAGATTTATCTGTTAGCTCATGCTTTAGCTCGGCAATCTCTTCGTCTAGCTTTTCGACTGCACCAGCAACACCGTCCCAATCAAAACCCAGCATTGACGCTTGGTTTTGCACATCTTGTGCCTGCATTAAGGCACTACCCGCTTTCACTTGATCTAAGCGACGTTTTGATTTGCCGCGTGCTTCGCGTGCCTGTTGCTCTTCCGCTTTAATTTCATCCCAGCGTACTTTTACTGCCGCATCATCTTTGAGCGTTTCGGCTTCAAATACATGAGGGTGACGGCGAACCAGCTTTTCTTGTAAAGTCGTAATGACATCACTCATATCAAAACGCCCTTGTTCAGCGTACATCTGACAATGAAAGATGACTTGTAACAGGACATCTCCCAGCTCACCTTTTATATCTTCATCATCATCGCTTTGCACTGCTTCGCCCAGCTCATAGGCTTCTTCAATGGCATAAGGAATAAGGCTATGGCTGGTCTGTTTCCTATCCCATGGACAATCTGCTCGTAGACGAGCCATCAAAGCCAGTAAATCATCAAACTCACCGCTCGCTTCTGGTGTGCCTTGCACGGGCTTAGGCACTGTTACTTTATTGTCTAAAATACTCATAGGAAATACTCTTATATCTTATTTATCATGCCATTTTTTGGCTTGGTATAGCGTATAGTTTATCATTCTCGTATGTCAGTGTAGTACGAGGCTTAGTGATCGATCAGCATAAATCTGCGTCATACATATCGACATGTGTCTAACTCATTGAGTAGTTAATGTATCATTGAACCCTGATTGGCTTATAATTATGCTATCTACTTTCTTATTTTATCATTGCTCATGCGCAAGGAATTTTATCATTATGTCGACTTCTGCGACCACCAGCTATCAGCCAGCCATGGAATTCAATGCTATCACCATCAACTCGTTTAAAGCCTATGATATACGCGGTGAGCTTGGCGTCAATCTCGATGAAGACATCGCCTACCGTATTGGTCGGGCTTTTGCTCAGATTTTATATCAGCGCTATCAGGCAGCCATTGAAAATAAAACCAATGATATGGTAGATCTAAAACCAGCTATTGTCATTGGTAGTGATATTCGCCACTCTAGTGAGCAATTAAAACAAGCCGCTATCAGAGGCATCGTTGATGCAGGCGTCGATGTAATCGATTTGGGCATGAGTGGTACGGAAGAGGTGTACTTTGCCACCAGTTATTATCAGGCGCTGGGCGGTATTGAGGTGACTGCCAGTCACAACCCTATCAACTATAATGGTTTAAAACTGGTCAAAGAACATTCAAAACCCATCAGCGCTGATGATGGTCTGGCCGAAATTCAGGCATTGGCAGAGTCTGGGCGATTTACCAGCAGTGATAAATCAGGGGCATTGCAGCTGCTGACAGATAAAAGCGCCTACATCAATCACTTGATGACCTTTATCGACACCGATAAGCTCAAACCGCTAAAGCTGGTCATCAACTCTGGTAATGGTAGCGCCGGCCCTGTCGTTGATTTATTGACTGACAAATTAACGCAAGCGGGCGCGCCGATCGACATCATCACACTGCATCATACACCAGATGGTAGCTTCCCTAACGGTATTCCTAATCCAATGATTGAAGCCAATAGACTGGCGACCCAGCAAGCCGTACTAGAAAACAAAGCGGATCTTGGTATTGCTTTTGACGGTGACTTTGATCGCTGTTTTTTGTTTGACGAAAATGGCGTGTTCATTGATGGTAGCTACATCGTCGGTATGCTCGCTCAAGCATTTTTGAACAAATACCCGAATGAATCAATCGTGTATGATCCGCGCGTCGTATACAATACTGAAGCGGTTATCGAAGCGCATAATGGCAATGCCGTCATCAGTAAGTCTGGACATTCTTTTATCAAGCAAATCATGCGGGACTCAGGTGCGGTCTATGGTGGCGAGATGTCGGCCCATCACTATTTCCGTGACTTTTTCTATTGCGACAGCGGTATGATTCCTTGGTTACTCACCATTGAGCTGCTGTCTATCACAGGTAAGACCTTATCAGAATTGGTCACAGGTTATATTCAGTCTTATCCCAGCTCAGGCGAACTAAACTTCCGCCTCACGACTCATGATGCCCCAACAATCATCAGTGCCATTGAAGAAAAATTTAGTGTAGACAATCCAACTAAATCTCTGCTTGATGGCTTAAGCCTAAATTTTGGCGAATGGCGCTTCAATTTGCGTGCTTCAAATACTGAACCACTGATTAGATTGAATATCGAAAGTCGCGGCGATCACTCGTTATTGGCTAGTAAAACGCAAGAAATTCAGCAATGGCTAGCGGTACAAGGAGCAGTACCAGCATAAAATCATAAAAAAGCTCGCTAATCATAGTTAGCGAGCTTTTTTAATAATGAAGAACTTCAATAACATTATTTAGATCGGCCAATGCCCACATAGTCGCCTACTAAGCGATCAATTTGCGATCGAGTAAATGTATTTTGCGCATCAAATACTGGCATGGCTTGCTGATTGATTTTATCAATATCCAATCGATCTCGTGGCAACCAACTGATCAAAAAAACGGCCTGAGCCTCACTCATTTTCTGGTAAGGGTTAGCGATTAATTCAAGCAATGGTTGTTGTTCGTACAGTGCAGCAAGCTCACCCTGTGCCTTATCACTATAAACCAGTGTACGGATACCATAAGACCAGAGTAATGCTAACAATGGATGAATGGCTGAGCCTGCGGTACGGCCTGAGCCTGCTTTATAACTGCCTCCCCAGATCATGACGGTTTTATTGTCAATGAAACCATCAAAATACTGCCAAAACTTGCGAAATATCAGCTCTTTTTGGTCCTCATTAATATGCACGACAGACTGTAAAAGAGGCATGTCTAAACTATGCATTTCGCTCGACTGCTGTAACTTAGCCAGCTCGGTAGGTAGTGTATTACCGCCAAACCCCCAGCCTGCCTGTAGATAGCTACTGCCTACGCGCTCGTCCAACCCCATGATACAACTCACCTGGCTGATATCCACCTGCTGGCTATCAGCCAAGCGTGACATCTCATTCATAAAGCTCACCCGGGTCGCGAGCATCGCCATGATACTACTACGCGCAAACTCTATCGTTGCGATATCGGCATGATGAGCGGCGCGAGCATGCTGCATTAACGGCTGTAACATCTCTAAATGTTGGTTGCTGTCTGCTGTTTTTTCGCCCAGTAACCATAGCGCAGGGTTTAACATGGAGTTATAAGCATCACCATCTTGCAAAAAAACAAACGGTATATAATAGACCCACGCTCGCTGTAGACGCTCAGATAGTGCTGATACAGCGCCTAATTCCTCAATTCCGCTCATTATTACAGGTAGCGCCTGCTGATGGCTTTGATTAAAAGCCCGAATCCAACCATCTTCTGTCCACGCAGACTTAATACTGTCTAAAAACAACCAGTAAAGCGACACTTTATTTTGATCATCACTATGAATGCTCTGACTGACGACGTGGCTGTCACCATGATTTGCCGTTTCATAATATTGTATTAACGTCTCTGCACTATCTGGCAATGCTTGACTCGTAACAACTCGCTGCTGTACATACATTTGCCATAGCGCTTGCAGATGATGCTCAAAGCTATATTGCTGTATCTGCTGAGCCAATAGATCCATATCTGCATACAGATGAACGCGTTGACCTAAACTTGCCAGCACCACGGCACTGGTAATCGCTTCGATACTATGGCCAACCAGCACACACACATTGGAACTGGTCAATGGGTTTGATGCAAATCCATTATAAGGCATACATTGATCGTTTGTAGCAGTCCCCATGAGTGTACCTTTTTACATTATTGATTGATCAGTATTACTAAGACAGTTTTTTGATATGCTGTAATAACTGGTCGGTAGAAGTGTCAAATTGGCTGTGAGTTTCTTGCTGCATAGCGTCATGCACAGACTCTGCCATTTGCTTGCCCATCTCAACCCCCCATTGATCAAACGGATTGATATCCCAAATACTGGCCATCACGTAGACCTTGTGCTCGTAGAGCGCAACCAGCGCACCCAAACTATGAGGCGTAAGCTCATCGATAAGCAAAGTAGTCGATGGTTGATTACCACGGTAATATTTGTATTTATCTGCACTGGATACCGTTTTTGCATCACTATTCGATGCCTCTGTGACAGCGGCATTGCCAAATGCCAAGACTCGACTTTGCGCTAAGCAGTTTGCTAAAGATAGCTCATGCTGTTGTTGCAACGAGGCGTTTTGCACCTCGCCACTATAACGGCGTACACAAGCGATAAAATCACAGGAGACTTGCTGCGTGCCTTGATGCAGTAGCTGATAAAAGGCATGCTGAGCGTTTGAACCAATCTCGCCCCACAGAATTGGGCAAGTATCATAATCAATATGATCGCCGTGCTGAGTGACCGACTTGCCATTACTTTCCATTTCAAGCTGGGTCAAGTAGCTAGGCAGATAGCCCAACCGTCCATCATAAGGCAATACGGTATGGGCATTCACCCTCAAAAACGTACTGTTCCATACAGCTAGCAGCCCTAGCAATACTGGTAAGTTATCTAAAAAACCTGCCTGTGCAAAATGCTCATCCATACTGTGAGCACCACTTAATAGTTCCCTAAACCCATTCATACCAACACGAATAGCAATGGCTAGCCCAATCGCTGACCACAAAGAAAACCGGCCTCCAACCCACTCCCAAAGCTCTAATTGATGCTCAGGATGTATCCCCCAAACCCTCATCTTTTCACTATTGGCTGATATTCCAATAAAGTGCCGACGCAACACACTGTCTTCAGTACCAGCGCGCAGCGTCGCCGTCGCAAGTAACCAAGACAGTGCGGTTTTGGCATTAGATAAGGTATCAACCGTACCGAAGGATTTGGAAGAGATAATAAATAATGTGGTTTCAGGATTGAGGTGCTTTAGTAGATTATCAAGCTGAGTGCCGTCCATATTAGAGACGAAATGTACACCGATTTCCGTATCTGCCCATTCATCAAGCGCAGCGGTCGCCATAAGAGGCCCAAGATCAGAACCGCCAACGCCAATATTGACCACATCAGTGATCGCCTTACCTGAGAACCCTCGCCATGTGCCACTACGGACACGCTCGGATAATCTCGCTACCTGCGCCAAACTATGATGTACATCGGCAACCACATCTTGCTTACCAACTTGTAGCTCTGCATTCTCAGGCAGACGTAGTGCTGTGTGTAAGGCCGCTCGCTCTTCACTATTATTGACCATCGCGCCTTGCATCAACGCATCAATTCGAGCGGACAACT
This sequence comes from Psychrobacter sp. C 20.9, assembly GCF_001921765.1. Classification (NCBI taxonomy): domain Bacteria; kingdom Pseudomonadati; phylum Pseudomonadota; class Gammaproteobacteria; order Moraxellales; family Moraxellaceae; genus Psychrobacter; species Psychrobacter sp. C 20.9. The sequence continues at coordinate 216,806 of NZ_MRYC01000001.1, forward strand.
CACAGCTATCTGCTAGCCGCAATAAAGCATCCATAACTCGCTCATCGATACACTGCTTGCTATAGTCCATGTACAGCGCGCCAGCTTGCGCACTAAATCGTGTCGCACGACTGTCATCTTGTGCAAATAAGCTTGCCAGCGACCATGACTGAGTTGCAAGCATTTGCAACTGCTCCCAGTATTTGGAACGGCGAGCGCTATGATACTTCTTATCGTCCTTTATCTTATCCATCGCTATTTTTCATCTGCTAATTGCTGCTCGGCAAAATAGATAAACGCTTGCATATACGAGCGCATGTCACCGGCATCATAACTGGCACCGCGCATCGTTGTCACATTCACACCATATTCGTTAATAAGCGCATCGATAGCATCAGTCAGTTGAATCTCACCACCGACTGAGGCTTCGGTATCAGCCAAATAATCAAAGATTTTATTATCAAATACGTAACGGCCCACTACGGCAAGTTTAGACGGTGCTTCTGCTAAGCTTGGCTTTTCTACAAAACCTGCCACGCCAAAGCTGGCATTAACGCCGCCAGATATCTCATCTATATGACTGGTATCGATAAGTTTGGCGATACCGTATTTGTGCACATCTTCGTCAGCAACTTCATTTACCAATATTTGCGAATGGCCATCATGACTAAAAGCATCAATCATAAAGGCCAAATTATCAGCAGCCATATCAGTAGTAAACGGATCGAGAACGACATCAGGGAGCAATACAGCAAAATCATGCTCGCCAATGATAGGACGCGCAGCTAGTACTGCATGCCCCAAACCTAAGGCCTTACCTTGACGTATCATTGATACCGTTACATCCTCTGGTAGCCAATTTAAACTATCAGCCAGCTCATCTTTACCTTTGTGGCGTAACTGATTATCTAGCTCAGCATTGATATCGAAGTAGTTTTCAATCGCGCTTTTTTGTGCATGACCGACCAAGACAATATGCTTGATACCCGCAGCGATAGCCTCTTCGACCACATAATGGATAGCAGGACGATTGCCAAGCGGTAACAATTCTTTTGGCACAGATTTAGACAATGGCAGCATACGTGTACCAAAGCCTGCGACAGGGATAACGGCATGAGTGATGTTTTTCATAATAAGAGGACTGTTTTGAGAAAGTAGGTTAGGTAAAATAATGCTAACTTAGCAAATATTTAGTAGATATTATAGCGATTTGGATTTGTACCTTGCTAATATCAAACGTCTCAGCAGATATACAGAAATTATCAGTTCAAGAACCCTGAATCAAAAATTACGAGCTATATCATTCAAAATAACATGTTTATGAAAACTGATACAATCTTTATAAGTAATGGCCAATATCTCGCTTTTCATAGGATTTTCAGATATAAAAAAACACCCCATTGTAGGGGTGTCTTCTTAACATTTCAATATAGTTTTAGTAGTTTCACTATAGACTAATGTCTATCTTACCAGCCAGTAACTTCTTTTAGTTTGTCGCCAAGCTTAGATGGGTCACGTGTGTACGCGATACCAGCATCTTCAAACGCTTTGAATTTCTCTTCAGCAGTACCTTGACCACCAGAGATGATAGCGCCAGCATGGCCCATACGCTTGCCTTCTGGAGCGGTAACACCAGCGATATAACCAACCACTGGCTTAGTGACGTGGTCTTTGATGTAAGCAGCCGCTTCTTCTTCAGCAGTACCACCGATCTCACCAATTAGGATGATTGCTTCAGTTTGTGGATCAGCTTCAAACAGTTTTAGCGCGTCAATCTGGTTCATACCAGGGATAGGGTCACCACCGATACCGATACACGTTGACTGACCAAAACCAAGCTTAGTTGTCTGAGCAACCGCTTCATAAGTCAACGTACCAGAACGTGAGATAATGCCCACTTTACCTGGCTGATGGATGTGGCCTGGCATGATACCAATTTTACATTCGCCTGGCGTGATAACGCCTGGGCAGTTAGGACCAACCAAACGCACATCGCCTGCTTCTTCAAGATAGCGTTTTGCTTTTAGCATATCGATAGTTGGTACGCCTTCAGTGATCACAACGATCAACTTAACGCCAGCATCGATGGCTTCAACAATAGAGTCTAGTACAAATGGTGCTGGTACATAGATAACAGAAGCGTCAGCTTGAGTCGCTTCCATGGCTTCCGCCATTGTGTTAAACACTGGTAAGCCTAAGTGCGTTTGACCGCCTTTACCTGGGGTTACGCCGCCAACTACTTTGGTGCCGTATTCGATGGCTTGTTCTGAATGGAACGTACCGTTTTTACCAGTAAAACCTTGTACCAATACTTTGGTATCTTTATCGATTAATACACTCATTATATTTTCCTTGTATTCGGTTGTCTTGTAATGATGGCAGCAGGCTTCAGCTGTCATTAGCATTTCAATATGCCACTGCCGTCATTACGCTTTGGCTATTACGCTTTAACAGCGTCGACAATTTTTTGCGCGGCGTCAGAAAGACCTTGAGCTGAAATTAATTTCAGACCAGACTCTTCTAAGATCTGCGCGCCTTTCTCAGCATTGTTACCTTCTAAACGCACGACCACAGGAACTTGTACATCAACTTCTTTTACTGCAGCAATAATCGCTTCTGCAATCATGTCACAGCGTACGATGCCGCCGAAAATGTTGATTAGTACGCCTTCAACACTGCTGTCTTCAAGGATAATTTTGAACGCTTCAACAACACGATCTTTAGTTGCGCCGCCGCCAACGTCCAAGAAGTTAGCAGGCTTGCCGCCATACAATTTGATGATGTCCATGGTCGCCATGGCAAGACCAGCACCGTTAACCATACAACCGATGTTACCTTCTAGAGCAACATAGTTTAGGTCAAACTCAGCCGCTTTAAGCTCACGCTCGTTTTCTTGAGTTTTATCCTGTAGCGCTGCGATTTTTGGCAGACGATATAGGGCGTTTGAATCGATGCCAATTTTGCCATCAACACAAACGATTTCGCCATTTTCACGAACAGCTAATGGGTTGATTTCCATCAATGCAAAGTCATTTTCAACAAATGCTTTATAGGCGCCAGTCATCAATTTAACAAATTGATTGATTTGCTTGCCTTCTAGACCAAGTTTGAACGCAACGTCACGCGCTTGGAAAGGCATTAAACCAACTAAAGGATCAACGTGTACTTTGAAGATTTTTTCTGGTGTGTTGTGTGCTACTTCTTCGATATCTACGCCGCCTTCGGTAGATGCCATGAAGGTTACACGGCGAGTCGCACGATCAACTACTGCGCCAAGATATAGCTCAGTTTGTACTGGATACATATCTTCTGCAACCAATACAAAGTTGACTGGCTGACCATCAGCATCAGTCTGGAACGTTACTAGGTTAGTACCGATCAGCTCTTCAGCAACTTGCTTGGCTTCTTCACGAGTTTTAACCAGTTTTACGCCACCCGCTTTACCACGGCCACCAGCATGTACTTGCGCTTTGATTACCGCGATATCCGTTGGGGTTTTATCAAAAGCTGCAGCAGCTTCGTCGCCGTTATGAGCGATGATGCCTTCTTGAATTGGCAATCCGTAGCTTTTTAATAGCTCTTTTGCTTGATACTCATGTAAATTCATTGATTGTATCCTTTATTTTTTACAATTAATAAAAAGTGAAATCAAGTGCGCACATATACATATGAATCATACGTCTGACGCACTCATGATTGTGGCATCACCAAAATAGCGATACCCCAATCAGGTTGTAAATCGATAATAATTAAACGAGCAACTAGTTATTTCTTACGCTTTTTGCGCTGGATAGCGTGGATAGCACGGCCATCTGCAGATAGCACAGCTTCATGCACTGCTTCTGAAATCGTTGGATGCGCAAATGTCATCAGCTGCAAGTCTTCAATACTAGAGACAAATTCCATCGCGATCATACCTTGATGGACGATATCGCCAGCGCCAGCAGAGATCGCATGCATACCTAGCAGGCGATCAGTCTTAGCATCAGCAACAACTTTGATAGAGCCTTGTGCTTCACTCTGAGCCAATGCACGACCGTTAGCAGCTAAATTGAAAGAGCCGGTCTTCACTTCGTAGCCAGCTTCTTCAGCTTCTTGCTCAGTCAAACCTACCCATGCAATTTCTGGGTGAGTATAAATGACATTGATGATAGTATCATAGTTAACTTGAGGTTTTTCGCCATGAATACGCTCAACAGCCATCATGCCCTCTTCCATCGCTTTATGCGCAAGCATTGGACCACGGACCAAATCACCGATAGCATAAACGCCATCAAGGTTGGTTTTGCACTGATCATTGACATCGATAAGACCACGTTCAGTCAACGTGATACCGCTGTCCTCACCAAGTAGCTTTTCAGAATAAGCACGGCGACCAACACAAACGATTAGCTTGTCAAAGCTCTCCTCGCTCGATTCGCCATTGCTTTCGCTAGTGACGACCACTTGATCACCTTGTACTTCAGCATTGGTAACTTTGGTATCGACACGGATATCAAGACCTTGCTTTTTCAGCATTTTGCCAGCTTCTTTTGAGATATCTTTGTCAGCAGCAGCTAAGAAACTTGGCAATGCTTCATATACGACTACTTCCGCACCCAGACGACGCCATACTGAGCCTAGCTCAAGACCGATAACACCAGCGCCAATAACGCCTAGGCGCTTAGGTACTTCAGTGAAATCAAGCGCGCCAGTTGAATCAACGATACGGTCACCGTCAGTTTTGGCAACAGGAATTTCGATAGGCACAGAACCTGCCGCAAGAATGACATTCTTAGCAGTGATCGTGGTTTCGCTTTCGTCTTCTAGAGCAGTAAATTTGACTTTTTTGTCAGTGCCCGTGCCGTCAACTAAAGTACCCCAACCTTGTAGCCAGTCAACGCCATTGCCTTTTAGCAACGCGGCAACACCGCCGGTCAACTGCTTAACAATACCTTCTTTACGCTCTATCATTTTTTCGATGTTAATATCAACGTCGCCAGTACTGATGCCGTGCTCATCAAGGTCATGCTTAGTAGCTTCATAACGATGTGAGCTGTCAAGTAGGGCTTTTGATGGGATACAACCGACATTTAAGCAAGTACCGCCAAGTGCTGGCTCGCCTTTGTAAACGCGCTTTTCGATACAAGCAACACTCATACCGAGCTGGCCTGCACGAATCGCTGCTTCGTAACCACCAGGACCGCCGCCGATGACGACTAAATCATAATTGTCTTTCATAGTACGTTCCTATTTTTAATTTTATGTGTTATTTAAACTGGTTTTTTTACCAAACGCTCAGCATTGTCTACACTTGATAGCTAATACGCTATGTCCGTGAGAGAAACTTACTTATCGATCACTGATCGTCAGTCACCATTATTAAATTCTTTGAATATATTTAGCAGCAAATCAGTTGCTGCTTATCAGGTAGAGCTATTATCTGTACCAAAGCTAAAAAGCTTGTATCAGCGGTTGCCAATACAAGCTTAGAAGCTTACAAGTCTAGTAGCAACATAGCTGGGTCTTCGACCAACTCTTTGATAGTTACTAGGAACTGTACCGCTTCTTTACCATCGATCATACGGTGGTCATAAGATAACGCCAAGTACATCATTGGCAAGATTTCAACTTTACCGTCGACCGCCATTGGGCGCTCGTTGATCGCATGCATACCTAGGATGGCAGTTTGCGGTGGGTTCAAGATAGGGGTTGACATCAATGACCCAAATACACCGCCGTTTGAGATAGTGAATGTACCACCCGTCATCTCGTCTAGACCAAGCTTGCCTTCTTGCGCCTTGCTACCGTATTCACGGATTTTGGCTTCAATGTCCGCCATACCCATACGGTCAGTATCACGCAGTACAGGAACGACCAGACCACGATCTGATGATACGGCTACACCGATATCATAAAAACCATGATAAACAATATCATCGCCATCTAGTGAGGCATTGACTGCTGGGAAACGTTTCAGTGCTTCAGTTGCTGCTTTTACAAACAACGACATAAAGCCTAAACGTACGCCATGACGCTTTTCGAATTTCTCTTTGTACTTAGCACGCATGTCCATCAATGGCTTCATGTTCACTTCGTTAAACGTCGTCAACATCGCGGTATCTTGTGATGCTGATAATAGACGCTCAGCAACACGCTTACGCAAGCGAGTCATTGGAACGCGTTTTTCAGTACGCTCGCCCGTTGATTCGGCAACTGGACGACCGCTGTCAGACTTGATGCTGCTGTCTGATTTCAGTGTTGGGTTAGCCATATCAGTTTTAGTGACACGACCGCCGCGGCCGCTACCTTCAACTTCTTTAGGATCAACGCCTGACTCTTTTGCCGCTTTACGGACGGCTGGGCTTTGATCTTTGTGCTCTGCTTCATCTTTTTTGTCAGTGACTTGTACTGGCTCGCCACCATCTGCAGCTTGCTTTTCTTGTACTGGCGCAGCAGGTTGATCTGTCTCTACCGCTGGTGCTTCACCAGCACTTGCGCCTGCTTCAAATTGTGCGATTAGCTCATCAGACAGAACAGTATCGTCAACATCTTTGACGATCTTGGTCACAACACCATCATCAGGTGCCACAACTTCTAGTACCACCTTATCAGTTTCGATTTCAGCTAATAGGTCGTCACGGCTAACTTGTTGACCTTCAGTGACATGCCATTCAACGATTGTGCCATCGGCAACCGATTCTGGAAAAACGGGGGCTTTGATGTCAGCCATCGATATACTCCTTAGATTTGGATATTCATACTTATTATTAAGTCGTGATAGGCAATCAGTATCGTTTTAATAATGCTATTTGGCAGAATATTAAAACATACTGACTGTCATCGCCTGATTCATTTATCTTCTATAGTCTTTCAATTAGATAATCTGTTACTGAGACAACTCATCAATACTGATACCAAGGCCACCAGCAATCAGTGCTTGTTGTTGCTGTGCATGCAGTTTTGGAGATCCTGTTGCAGGTGCTGCACTAGCAGGACGTGCCACGGGCTCCATAACTTTTGCTTTGGTTGGATGTGGTACAACAATACGGAACATATGCGGTGCTAAGTAGTACCAAGCGCCCTGATTCAATGGCTCTTCTTGCGTCCATACAATCTCGGTCAAGTTGCTGTATTTTTCAATCTCAGCGACCAAACGTTGCTCTGGTAGCGGATATAGCTGCTCGATACGGACGATAGCAACATGATCGAGACCTAATGCACGACGCTGTTCTAGTAGATCATAATAAACCTTACCACCACATAGCACCATACGAGTCACTTTATCTGCGTTGTGATCGTCCATCTCTGGCAATACCGTTTCGAACTTACCGTTAGCAAGCTCTTCTAAATGAGAAGTTGCTAGCTTATGACGCAATAAGCTCTTTGGTGACATAACGATCAAAGGCTTACGGATCGGACGTACCGCTTGACGACGTAAGGCATGATAAATCTGTGCAGGAGTCGTTGGCGTGATGACTTGCATATTGTCTTCAGCACATAGCTGTAAGAAGCGCTCAAGGCGAGCAGATGAATGCTCAGGGCCTTGACCTTCAAAACCATGCGGTAACAACATCGTCAAACCACAGACACGTTGCCACTTGGTCTCACCACTTGAGATGAACTGGTCAATGACGACTTGAGCACCGTTCACAAAGTCACCAAACTGAGCTTCCCAAACAATCAAGGCGTTCGGTACTGTCGTAGCATAGCCATATTCAAAGGCCAATACAGCTTCTTCTGACAATAACGAGTTATAAGTAGCAAAACGTGCTTGTTTCTCGCTCAAATGAGCAAGTGGCACATACATGCTGCCATCATTAACATTGTAGATTTCAGTATGACGATGTGAGAATGTACCACGGCCGACATCTTCACCAGTAATACGTACCAAGACATCATCGTTATCAACTAATGATGCATAGGCTAATGTCTCAGCGGCACCCCAGTTGAGAGGCTCTTCGCCTGTTTGCATGGCTAGACGCTGCTCAACAACCTTTTGAACCTGACGCTGTAGCTTGTAGCCTTCTGGCATCTCAGCCATACGGCGTCCATACCCTTTGAGCTTTTCGATATCAACACTGGTATCCCAATCGTCAACCAAGTCATGACCTAGATAAGGCTTCCAGTCTACAAATAGCTGCTCGTTAGGCTCTTGAACCAGTGAGCTGACAACGTAATCGCCACGGTCTAAAGATTCACGATAATTATCTTCATACTGTTTTTCTTCTTCAGCATTTAAGATACCTTCTGCGATGAGCTTTTGCGCATAAAGGGTACGTGTCGTTGGCAATTTCTTAATAACTGCATACATCAATGGCTGAGTGGCTGAAGGCTCATCTGCCTCGTTGTGACCGTTGCGACGGTAGCAGAACAAGTCAATAATGATGTCTTTATCAAACTGATGACGATAGTCTAAGGCTAATTGAGCCGCGAAAACGACTGATTCAGGATCATCACCATTCACGTGTAGGATTGGTGCATGTACCATTTTTGCGACATCAGTACAATATTCGGTTGAACGAACATCTTCTTGACGGCTAGTGGTAAAGCCAACTTGGTTATTGATAATGATATGTACAGTACCGCCAGTGGTATAAGCACGGGTCTGTGACATTTGGAAGGTTTCTTGAACCACACCCTGTCCAGCAAAAGCCGCATCACCATGGATAACGATTGGTAATACTGAGTTGCCACCAGTATTATCTAATGACGGCTGATCATTACGGCGCACTTGACGTGCACGTACTGAGCCTTGTAATACTGGTGCAACGATTTCAAGATGCGATGGGTTAAATGCTAAGGCTAAATGCGCTTCACCACCTGGGGTCATCACGTTAGATGAAAAACCATTGTGATACTTAACGTCGCCTGAGCCTTTTTCTGGCTGCACTTTACCGTCAAACTCATCAAATAAGTCTGCAGGGTTTTTGCCCAAAATATTGACCAACACGTTTAGACGTCCACGGTGAGCCATACCAATGACCATCTCTTTTGTACCATAGCCACCAGCACGTTGGATGATTTCATTGACTGCAGGTATGAAACTCTCACCACCTTCTAGACCAAAACGCTTAACGCCTGTATATTTACGCGCCAAATATTTTTCTAGACCTTCGGCCGCTGTTAGACGCTCAAGAATAGACAAACGCTTTTCTTTGTCAAACTTGATATAGCCTAGATTGCTTTCTACATACTCTTCCATCCAGCGTTTTTCAGTGCTGGTGGTCACATGCATATACTCAATACCGATATGGCGGCAGTAAACACGCTCCATGATTTCGATAATTTCACGTAATGGTGCTTCGTCTTTACCGATCACTAAATCATTGGTTGGGAATACAGTATCAAGGTCGGCTTCTGATAGGTTGTGATAAGCTAGGGTCAGATCTTCCACTTCTGCACGTGGATGTAAGTTCAATGGATCTAGCTTGGCGCGGCGGTGACCACGGCGGCGGTATGCGGAGATGAGTTGCTGTACACCCATTTGCTTTGGATCAGTACAGTTGTCTGAATTACTACTACTTGTACCGGTACTTTCATTACTCGATTTGTTCGCCGTTTGATTGCGGGCAAGTAACAAAAATTGGTCTTTAATAGCATTATGCTGAGCATCATTTGACGATTTGTACTGTTCGAAGTACGCTTGCCAATCTGTGTCAACACTATCAGGGTCCGTTAGGTATTGCTCATAAAGAGCTTCTATATAGCTGGCATTATCGGCGGCCAGTTCAGTATGTCCTTGGTCCGCTTTTTCTTTGGTTATACTATTCATAATAATCGTCTATTTGATAGATAAATGAATGGAATCGTGCTTATTATGGTGTCAGTCGTTGTATGCTAGGCGTTCAGACAATTCGTCATACCCCATTGAATACGGTTCGATAAAACACTTTTATCCCTAAGTATTGCCGTCACTATAGAATATTGCTGTCATTGTCTAAAAGAGCAAGTAATGCTAAATAGTGATAACAAGTCTTATTGCAACACCTATGTTAAAAATAAATTTATTTGTGAATACTCAGTTTTCTGATCTAGCTCGTTTCACAACATTAATTTATATATACTTCTTTTAGCCATAACCAATTCATCAATGATAAATTATTAATAAATGGTCAATCTTTCAGCTAGCCTATAAAATGGCTATTATCGCTGAAATATCCGCTATTTGCTAACAAATCTTATCGTTTCAGATAAACATACATTGCTGTATAGAATATCATGAGCGTTTTTTACGATATAGTTTGTTTGTTCAATACTAAGTATTTACGTAATGAATATCTATTATCAATTATAGAAGCCTCGTTATTGTATACATAACGTTTTATTGTATTAATGCAATAGCCCGTACAGATGCTACTTTTAATGCATCGGAAACAAAATTTGCAATGTTTGATCAAGTTCAAGATGCAATTATACCAAACTTTACGTGTATCCGATTATATAGATTGGCTGTTTATATAATATGTCTTCTTACATATGGTCAACGTATCGCCCATACAGATTTACGGATAGACTAACGTCCTATTATTCACCAGTGTACTAGGCATATTATTCTACCTATCCGGCACAATTGCTCATTGCCACAGACAGAAGCCCACTTCAAACAATAGTGAACAGAAAATTAACACTACTATAATCAGTGATTTTGACTAACAAAAACACCACCTAATGAATAGGTGGTGTTTTTGTTAGTCAATAATAATCAAAACAATTAACCAGCTTGATCAATCAACATATTACGTAAATGACCGATTGCTTTGGTTGGGTTCAAGCCTTTTGGACAAACTGACACACAGTTCATAATACCACGGCAACGGAATAGACTAAACGGATCGTCTAAACGCGCCAAACGTGCTTGCGTGTCACCATCACGGCTGTCAGCAACAAAGCGATACGCATGTAGCAATGCTGATGGACCTAAGAACTTATCAGGGTTCCACCAAAAAGATGGGCAGCTCGTTGAGCAGCATGCACACAGAATACACTCATACAGACCATTTAACTTTTCACGCTCAGCAGGAGACTGCAAACGCTCAGTTGGTGGTGCTGGCTGATCGTTGATTAAGTACGGATGTACTTTTTCGTATTGCTCGTAGAATTGGTTCATATCAACAACCAAGTCACGAACCACTGGCAAACCAGGTAACGGACGAACGGTTACTTTTTCTGGTAGCGTGTTCATGTTGATTAGACATGCTAGACCATTTTTACCATTGATGTTCATGCCATCAGAACCACAAATACCTTCACGGCAAGAGCGGCGGAAAGTGATTGTTTCATCTTCTTTCTTTAGGCGTAATAACACGTCAAGCAACATACGATCTGAATCAAGTAATTCAATCGTATAAGTTTGCATGCGGGGGGCTGCGTCCACATCAGGATCGTAGCGATAGATTTCGATGGTGCGAGTACCTCGGCTCATAATGCTAAACTCCACACGTAGGTGATGGCGGGCATACAAAGATTGCAACATATGAGTGCTGGCTATTAATCACTACTGATAATCGAATATCAATTAGTAGCCTAGCAGCACTCCTATGAGCATGTAGCTGGCGGTCACCTTTTTAATAAATTAATAAGGGATAAAACGTTTAAGCTTTCTGTTTATATCGAGCGCATAGTCTAGGATTAATAGACGCGAACTTTTGGTTCGATATAGTCAACAGTCAGTGGCACTTTGCGAACTGGTTTGTAAATGATACGGTTGCCTTCAGAATACCATAAAGTATGCTTCATCCAATCGTGGTCATTACGGCCGTTTGGTGCATAGTCATCATCTTCTGGACGATCATAATCAGAGACACTATGCGCGCCGCGGCTTTCGTGACGACTCGCGGCTGATACCATCGTCGCTTTTGCTACTTCGTATAGGTTTGCCACTTCAAACGCTTCAATACGAGCAGTGTTGAAGACTTGTGATTTATCACCCAAATGGATTTGTTCGACTTTCTCACCCAGCGCTAAAATTTTCTCAACGCCTTCATCCATCATGGCTTGCGTACGGAATACACTGGCATGTGCCTGCATGGTGGCGCGAATCTCATCAGCCACGTCTTGTGCATTGTAGCCTGATGTTGATTGCTGCAATTTGTTTAAACGACCAACCGTGATGTCAAGTACATGCGGATCAAGTGGTTTGTAGTTATGATCGTTTTGATGGAACTCATCAACAATGTGCTTACCAGCAGCACGACCAAACACAACCAAATCAAGTAGTGAGTTGGTACCTAAACGGTTGGCACCGTGTACACTCACACAAGCGCACTCACCAATAGCGTATAGGCCTTTAACGACGTTACCATTAGCATATAAACCGTCTTCATCAGTACCCGCTTCTAGATCCGGCACGATTACCTGACCATGGATAGTGGTTGGAATACCACCCATCATGTAGTGAATGGTTGGGATAACTGGAATAGGTTCTTTAGTAATATCAACGTTGGCGAAGTTTTTACCGATCTCAAATACTGACGGTAGACGCTTCATGATAGTGTCGACACCCAAATGGGTCATATCCATGACGATATGGTCAGCATTAGGGCCACAACCACGACCTTCTTTGATTTCTTGGTCCATAGAACGCGATACGAGATCACGTGGTGCCAAATCCTTAACGGTTGGCGCATAACGCTCCATGAAAGCTTCGCCATCCTTGTTACGCAAGATAGCACCTTCGCCGCGGCACCCTTCGGTCAATAGTACACCTGCACCATGAACGCCCGTTGGATGGAACTGCCAGAACTCCATATCCTGTAGTGGGATACCAGCGCGAACTGCCATACCAATACCATCACCAGTGTTGATATAAGCGTTGGTAGAGGCGGCAAAGATACGACCTGCACCACCTGTTGCTAGAACAGTCACTGGTGCTTGGAATACTGCAACCGTACCTGTCTCTTGCTCAAGAGCGATAACACCGTTGATGTTACCCGCTTCGTCTTTGATCAAGTCAAGTGCGATCCACTCGATAAAGAACTCAGTACCTTGCTGTAAGTTTTTCTGATACAGCGTATGTAGCAATGCGTGACCTGTACGGTCAGCAGCAGCGCACGCACGTTGTACCGCTTTTTCGCCATAGTTTGACGTATGACCGCCGAATGGACGCTGATAAATCGTACCATCTTCGTTACGGTCAAACGGCATGCCCATGTGCTCAAGCTCATAGACTACCTTTGGCGCTTCACGGCACATATACTCGATAGCGTCTTGGTCACCTAACCAATCTGACCCTTTTACGGTGTCATAAAAGTGAAAATGCCAGTTGTCGTTACTCATGTTGCCCAAACTTGCACCGATGCCACCCTGAGCGGCAACCGTGTGCGAACGTGTTGGGAATACTTTGGTCAGGACTGCAACCTTCATACCCGCTTCCGCTAAGTGCAATGAAGCGCGCATACCTGAACCACCGCCACCAACGATAACTGCATCGTAGTTTAGGGTCTTAATATTACTAATGGTATTGTCTTGTCTAGTTGCCATTACGGTTTTCCTAATGCCTATTAATGCTTATAAGTAAATGAAAAGCGTGTTTTAAAATCTTCTTATTGCAGGTTTAAGGGCTTTTATCTGGCCATCACATGCACTTATTAAAGAAGAGGATATAACAGTCTTTGACCACTTAATTTGCATATCTATCGTTATACTGAACCAAACCTGCTCAACCTTGTTGCTTATTCAGCGACAATCTAAATAGTGGGCGCTATTGGTCCAATGCTATGACTATTTTTGGCTATCAACGGATACTTTTAAACTACTCTATCAGCTGACATACCAGCTGCGCGCATCCGTTATATATAGATATTTATATCAATACTAAAGCTGGTCACTCAATCATTAAACAGCAACGACACTAAAGCCGTTACCCCAAAAAATCATGATTCCCCAAAATAGAAATACTAAAATAGCGATAATCATCAATGACTGTAGCACTAAACGTAAACCTGCTGCGCTTGAGCCCAGTTTGCCTGTCGTAATATAGTCAGTAAATACGGTCCACATTCCCACCCAAGCATGGCCAGCTAATGCAAGTACAGCAACTAAGCTGAATAAACGCATTGGCAGGCTAGTCATGAATGATGACCACTCAAGATACGTGACATCGCCGTGGGTCAAAAAGAAGCCCAGCAACACCACACTATAAACGGCTAAAAAAACAGCACTAATACGCTGAATAATCCAATCGCGTGAGCCTGAACCTGTCAGACCAGTAGCACTTTTGACTCCTGAATCATTTTTAATCATTAGAACATCACCCATATAAATGACGCGACAACTAAAATCGCTGCAATTACAAAACTGACCATAGAGGCAGTGCGGCCAGATTTTAGCTCTTCGTTCATGCCCATATCAGCAAATAAATGTTTGATACCCATCACGAAGTGATATGCGATGGCGGCAACAAATATCCATGCCAAAAAGCGCACAAGTACGTTGTCAAATACGGTCTCAAAACTCTCAGGCGACGCCAATGAGTTCTGTAATAGCCACAGCATTACAGGAATTAATAAGAATAAAATAATGCCAGAGATACGATGCAAAATAGAGGCGATTGCGATCGGTGAGCGATTAACGCTAATCACTTGGCTTAGAGGCAGATCAATAGGTCGGTTGCTTTTCACAGCGGGCATCCTTTTTGCGGTTATACTCCTGTATCTGCTATCAACGCTTGACAAAAATGGTGTCAGTTGAGCATCGAGCAACACACGAGACGAATAAAGTAAGGAAGAGCTAGCTGACTTCTTTTAGTTTGTGCTAAATATGAAGAAAGAATCATGTATATAAGGTATTGATAAGCTGTCTAGTGTCGCTTGTCGAGCTGACAGGCCTACAAAACAACCTATCTATTATACAACAAAGAAAATAAACATGAGTAAGATCGACTAACCAGTCTATTTTTATTGGTCGTATGAATAGCCAGACAACGTTAATATGTCTTCTCTATCAAAATAAACCTTGTACTGAGCACTAAATACTGGTGCTGAGCATCTAAAAATAGAGCAGTTAACAAGAACATTTAAACCACAGAATTCGGTTTGGTTTATCAAAACACCAGACAATCGTAAATAAGCATGTATAAAGTAAGCTCTAGGCGACACTATATCATGACTACTTATCAATTCGCACAAAGCTAGTGCCAGTCAATTCCTGCAATTATAAAATGACTGGGCGATAATTACAAATTTATCCCTAAAGTAATAAAGGCACACACTTAATTAACAAACGAATAGATATATGCAATACTGAATGTGGAAAACGCTTACCTCTGACAATTATGCTCGACACTTAACTTGTCTACTGCTCATGCCCTGTCTGTTTTTAGCCTCGTTTTTTGCGAAAATCCTGCTGCGTTTTTGCGACAAACCCCAAAATATAACGTCAATACTGACGTTGTAAATATGTTTGATAAACACAAAGTTTGGCGCAAAATAACCAATCAGACATATTTTGATACAAAAATTACAGTGAACAACCACCGCTAGGCCGTGCCAATTGGACCTACGGTCAATAAAAGTTTTTTCAAATCACAAGTAATTGCTGCTAATATACCTTGCGTATTAAATGAGTGAAACGGATTTTGCCGTTTGACAGATAACGACGTGAGGTATGCGTCTGTAGTAATTTTATTCTAACAAATCAAAAACAATGGAGAGCAATTTATGGCTGACACTAATGCCAAACTAACCGTGAATGGTGAAGAATACGAACTTCCTATTATTGAAGGTACTTTAGGGCGCCCAGTTATCGATGTTGCTGCTTTGCAAGAATCAGGATTTTGGTCTTATGACCCTGGTTTTAAAGTAACTGCTCCTGTTGAATCAAAAATTACTTATATCGATGGTGGCAAAGGCGAATTATTACACCGCGGCTACCCTATCGACGAGTTAGCAAACCATGCTGAATACCTAGAAGTGGCATATGCGTTGCTAAATGGCGACCTACCTAACGCTGAGCAAAAGGCAGATTTCTTTGAAAAAATTCGTGAACATACGGCTGTTCATGATCAATTGCGTAAATTCTTTGAAGGTTTCCGCCGTGACGCGCATCCAATGGCCATTATGGTTGGTGTCGTTGGTGCGTTATCAGCGTTCTATCATGACAACCTAGACCTCAGTAACGAAGAGCATCGTGAAATCACAGCTATTCGTTTGATTGCTAAGATGCCTACGCTTGCGGCGATGAGTTATAAATACTCGCAGGGCGAACCGTTCATGTATCCGCGTAACGACTTTAGCTACGCTGAGAACTTCTTGTACATGATGTTTGCGACTCCTGCTGATGTAGACTATAAGACGAACGACGTCATCACTCGTGCAATGGACAAAATCTTTACCTTGCATGCTGATCATGAGCAAAACGCCTCTACGTCAACAGTACGTTTAGCAGGTTCTACCGGTGCTAACCCTTATGCCTGTATCGCTGCTGGTATCGCAGCTCTTTGGGGACCTTCTCATGGCGGCGCAAACGAAGCTGTACTAGAGATGCTTGATGAAATCGGTACGGTTGAAAACGTGCCTGAATTCATGGAAAAAGTGAAAAGCCGTGAAGTGAAGCTAATGGGCTTTGGTCACCGTGTCTACAAAAACTTCGATCCACGTGCGAAAGTCATGAAAGAGACTTGTGATGAAGTATTAGAAGCACTTGGTGTCAACGATCCTAAGCTTGAATTGGCAATGGCACTCGAAAAAATTGCACTAGAAGACCCGTTCTTCATCGAGCGTAACCTATATCCAAACGTTGATTTTTACTCTGGTATTATCTTAAAAGCCATCGGTATCCCAACATCAATGTTTACGGTAATCTTTGCACTGGCTCGTACTTCAGGTTGGATCAGCCATTTGTTAGAGATGCACAGCGCCCCATACAAGATCGGTCGTCCACGTCAGTTATATACTGGTGAAACGCGCCGTGACTTTGTCAAGGTTGAAGACCGTAAGTAAGCAAAAATAGTATCTTTCCAATAAAAAATCCCGCCATCGTGCGGGATTTTTTATTGTGTCTGTAAAGTCTATAGCAAATACGATACTTGGCACGCAACTATCGCCATCACGTCATACGCTATTGGAACTCTTTTAACGTCTGTTCATATTTGGCAATCTGCTCATCATATCCTTTAATCGTATCGTTGAATTTGGTCATGAGCGTTTCAAATTCTTGCTGCTGTTGTTGCTTCATTTGCTGCATATCAACCACTTGCTGCGCTTCTATTTGCTCCCATACTTGGTGCTGAATAATCAACCGAGCCAGCGCAGGACTTTTTGCACTGACCCTTCCTGCAATCTCTGCATGCTCAAACAGCTGAGGTATTAAGGTCGCTATATTGATCAGCGTATCAGAATCCTCTGCACTGAGTGGCTTAGTCACAGGCTGATATAACGCTGCCATCGTTTGCTGATATCGCTCGATGATCTGCTCTTCCGTCAATATAATCGGTTTGCGCGGCTCAAGGCTGATACGCTTTAATACAGTCAGATCACGCTCGCCCACTTCGGTACTTGTATTCATCTCTGCATCCGAACCTTCCTCACTGGTAGCGTTAGCTTCTACTGGACTATCAGCTGGTAATGGTTCGGAATTGGCGCTATTCGCATTTTCTGTAAGAGTAGCTGAATCGTTGGTCGCTCCATTGAGTAATAGCGACTCTTCGCTATCTGAAGCATCTGCCGCTTGCAGTGACTCATACTCTGCTTGTAGTCGACGCTGTAGCCCTTGCGCTTGCGCAACGTATATAGGCTGAAACTGCTCTATACGCGCCGCCGCAGAATCACTTTGCTGCATAGGTTGACTGTCTTCCTCACTTGTTTTTTCAGTTGTCTGAGTCTCATCTGGTACAGGCGGTGCGTCAGCTTGCTGCTGACAGCCGGTCAGAAATAGCACGCCCGTTAGCGCTACTGCGGCCAGAGCTGAGCTAGCAGAAGTATCAATATTAGGCTTTACTGGCAAAAGTCGAAGCATGAGAGTACGTATCCTTTAATAAAGCAAAAATATAAAAAGCTAAAATGGTGATGCACGTAGGCTTTTCGCTTACTATGAGGCAGTTTAAGCAGTAAAATTGCTGTTGGCGCGTTTTTTGTCAGTGATAGTATTCACTGTCAAAAATGGTATACAGGCTTCTAAATCCTGACAATCCTGTCCTTTTTGACGGCGCACAAAATAATCTTGAACCATTCGCGCCTGCTGCTCGATACCGTATTTAAAAAAGGACTTACCCGTCTCTAGCACATAATCATATCGCCGATCGATAAGGGCACCGCGTACCACTTTCAAGCCTTGCTGTAACTGCCACACATGGGTGAGCTCATGGATGAGCCAGCTTTGCTTGCCTAACGAGGCCACACTAAAATCTGTGATCCAATCGGCTGGATTAAAGTAAATATTACCATTCGGACTTACCGCATAACTTTTGAGAACCCACCAAGTGGTTTTTAGTCGCACTTCATCTAATCTGATACGGTCACCGAACACTGAGCGTGCCAGTGCTATCTCGCCAATTGTCAGATAACGCGACTGCTGCTTTTTTACGCTGCTGCGTGAATATAGATTCAACAAACGCTTGAGAGGTTGTCCAGACATCGTCAATGTAATACCTTATATTTGTTAGGGCAGTGATAATAAATGGTGTTTGGTCAACCATTCTGATCGTTACCATTGAACCGTTAGTAAGGATGAATGATTAAAAATAAAGTGCTGGGGACATAAGCTATACGCTTCGTTAGCTTTCATTAACATGTTTTTGCGTTAGCCTAGCGTGTATTGTTTATAGCAAGTACCCTACTTATAAAGTAGCCTACTTTGACTGCTGATGTCTAATACTCATTGTCATAGTAAAGTTGCTGCGAGAATCATGCCAAGCATACAAACGCATGTAATTTCAATAAAAGTGATAATTATAGACTAGTATGTCGTAATTTAGATTTGACTATAAAATCTCTCAATGGCCGCCACTTTAGCCAATAGACCGTTTTTTAATTTTTCAATAGAGAACCTTATGCCGCCTAACTTTCATGCCGACACCCCTCTTGCTCAGCGTATGCGCCCTGATTCTCTCGCGGCTATTATTGGTCAAGAGCATCTTTTGGCCACTGGCGCACCTTTACGGCGTTTGGTCGAACAAGGGTATCTGCCCTCTATTATTTTGCACGGCGAAGCAGGTATCGGTAAGACGACCATTGCAATGCTATTGGCGGATGCGGTTAATAGACCTTTTCATGCGCTTTCTGCATTGAATACTGGGGTCAAGCAGTTGCGCGAGGTGCTCGATAGTAAAGACTCACTGGCATTTGAATCACCAGTGGTGTTTATCGATGAGATTCATCGTTTCAATAAGGCGCAGCAAGATGCATTATTGGGCGCGGTAGAATCTGGTGATATTACGCTGATTGGCGCCACGACAGAGAATCCGTCGTTTAGTGTGAATAACGCGCTCTTATCACGTTGCCAAGTGTATCGTTTAGAGCCATTAACGCCTGAGCAAATCAGTGCGGTATTACAGCGGGCACTCTTGGAGGACCCTATACTCAAAAAGCTCACCATCGACTTGCAAGCACAAGACACCATCAGTCAACTGGCTCACGGTGATGCAAGAAAGGCACTAAATTTATTAGAACTAGCGATTCAAACAGCGGATGCCAAGCAATCACCGATTATTATCAATGATGAATTGGTCAGCCGAGTGGCGCAGACCGCGTTGGTACGTTATGACAAAGATGGCGAGCAACATTACGATATTATCTCAGCCATGATCAAATCAGTGCGTGGCTCAGATCCTGACGCGGCGCTGTACTGGATGGCGCGAATGCTCGTTGGCGGTGAGCCTGCCGATTTTATCGCGCGCAGGTTGGTCATTTTGGCCAGTGAAGACATCGGCAATGCCAACCCAAACGCTCTACTCCTTGCGGATGCAGCCCTGCGCAGTGTGCAATCCATCGGTATGCCAGAAGCGCGTATTATCCTAGGGCAAGTGGTGGTCTATTTAGCCACCAGTGCCAAAAGCAACAGCACGTATAAAGCAATCAACGCGGCGATGGCCTTGGCCGAAAAAGACGCCTCACCAGTACCACTACATTTGCGCAATGGCGTGACCAAATTGATGCGCAATCAAGGCTACGGTCAAGGGTATGCTTACCCGCATGATTATCCCAATCACTACTACCCTCAAAGCTATTTGCCAGAAAACTTAGCAGGCACGAGCTTTTATGAGTTTGCCGATAACCAGCGAGAACAGCATAGCAAGCAGTTTATGGCGTGGCTAAAAAGCCAAGCGGCCAGTAACGACTGATCTATTGACCCACTGGATCAAAAGGTTTGAAAGTTAGTTGCATATACTATTGGTAAAACTGAACCCTGTTTTTAAAAGACTAAGCGTTATAGTTCAGCTTTGGGTCAGCACGCTGAGGCAAAAACCGTTAAAATACCTATCGTCATGATGAATAAGAATCATGAAACATTTTCATATTTGGTTGCTATGATGATCAAACGATTTGCTCAACGGCAACAGCACGTGTTACCAACTACTGCTACAATGAGCCGACAACCCTTTATATTACAAACCACACATATTTATTAATAATAAAATATTGAGATTTACTATGAGTTTAAATACGATTCCTGAGATTATCGAAGACATTCGTGCTGGAAAAATGGTCATCTTGATGGATGATGAAGACCGCGAAAACGAAGGCGATATCATCATGGCGGCGACCCATGTTCGTCCTGAAGATATCAACTTTATGATTACCCACGCGCGTGGCTTGGTGTGTCTGACGCTATCACAAGCGCGTTGCCAGCAATTGGCATTGCCGCTGATGTCAGATCGCAACGAGGCAAAATTTAGCACCAACTTTACAGTATCGATTGAGGCGGCTGAAGGCGTGACCACAGGTATCTCTGCCGCTGACCGCGCGCGCACTATTCAGGCAGCGGTCTCTGCATCAGCCAAACCCGAAGACATCGTACAACCTGGCCATATCTTCCCTATCATGGCACAAAACGGCGGCGTTCTACACCGTGCAGGCCACACAGAAGCAGGGTGCGATTTATCAAGACTGGCAGGATTAGAGCCTGCTGCGGTGATTGTAGAAATCATCAACGCTGATGGCACCATGGCACGTCGCGATGATCTTGAGATATTTGCCAAAGAGCATAACATCAAGATGGGCACCATTGCTGATCTCATCAACTACCGCATCGCCAATGAGCAAACGGTAGAGGAAATCGAAACTCGTCCTTTTGAAACAGAACATGGCACTTTTACCTTGCACCGTTTCCGCGAGTTCGGCGCTGAAGAAACTCATATCGCCTTGGTAAAAGGAGATGTGAGCGAAGGCGTGAGTACCGTACGTGTCCACGGTTTCCACCCACTGCGTGATTTATTTGCCGCCAAAAACGATATGACAGGTCGTAGCGGCTGGAGCGTCCAATCAGCGCTAGAAGAGATTAGCGCCTCAGAGCGCGGTGTGTTGGTTTGGGTCGGCAACCATCAGCCGATCGATTTAGGAGATGCGTTAGATAAAGCCTTGGACAATGAGTCACAATCGACCATCACCCAGCAGCCTTATCGCAGTATCGGCGTTGGTGCACAGATATTGCGTCATTTAGGCGTCCGTGATATGCGTCTATTGTCATCACCCATGAAGTTTTATGCGTTATCAGGTTTTGATCTCAATGTGGTGGATTTTGTGCACGCACCGCAAGAGAGCTAAAATCTACTTGGAAAATGGCCTGAGAAAAGTCATGAAAAAAGGCACGCTACGATAATGTTAGCGTGCCTTTTTTATTTTTGATGGTTATATAACACTATCCGAGATAGGTCATCAACGCAGCTAAAGCCTATTCTAATATTCAGGGGTATGACCAAATTTTGCCTCTAATGCCAGTAAGCGCGCACGTTCTTCTGCTGTCCAAGGCAGTTTAGCTTTGCCATCACTATCGAGGCGCACCACGACAGCCTCAGCGGTGGCAACGATCTTATCCTGCGCTGTACTATAGTAGCTATATTCCATCGCGATACTGGTATTACCCAAACGCTGACAGCGAACCCCCAGTAGCAAGGTGTCAGGATACGTCACTGGACGCAAATATTGACAGCTCGATTGTGCTAAGACGGTAACCATACTGCCATCAAACATATCTAGCGCATGTAAATAGCCAATACGCGCTGACTCAGAATAACGATAATACACCACGTTATTTAAATGGTTAAAGGCATCCATCTCGCCCCAGTGGATCGGCTGATAATGTATCACTGGATAATGAGCCAGCTCTTTAGGACGGTCAATTGCTACCTCAGACATAAAATCTGGTTTTTCACTCATATGGGTCATAACTTACCTTGTACTTTATGTTGTTTATATCTATGGGACTCAGACAACATTGATTAGTTCTGCGGCTGATCCAAAATCTGTGTGGTCAGTAATGGCGTCGGTTTGGGTGCACTGGCAATCAGCTGATCAAGCCAAGTAATGACCTCTGGTATATCATTTGGCGACTGCATGGTCTCTAAGTTGTTGTCCATACCCTTTGGCTTTTTGTCGGATGGAGCAATGCCAATGGCGCCAACTTGCGAGGGGTTTTTGCCATTGCCAACCGATGATTTAGGTAGTAAGGTTTTTAGCTGTTTGCGCGCTTGGGTTAAATAATTGATCAGTTGATCCTGCTCGCGCATATTGCTCGCTTGACTCGCCAGATTCAACGTCATGATGACTTCATGAATCGTCAGTTGTCTATGCGTCAATGTCGTGTCGTTACGCGCTGACGTTTGAGCAGGCGGGTTCGCTACTGCACGCTTTTGGTCACCTTCAGTTGCAGCATCAACTAGCTCTCGGCGCTGAATATCAGCACCCTCGTAGCTGCTGAGGCGCTCATGACTATGCAAAAACTCTTGGATGTTTTGAATCGCAAGATTTTGTATTTGCCATGGGCTAGGTTGTGAGCTTTGCACCTGTAGTCGTTCGATATCTTTGAGCAAGCTTTGCTTGATCACGACGGTCAATGCAGGGGCAATCTCATTGCTACTTTGTGCCAATTGCCAATGCAAACCTCGCAGCAACTCTATCGCTGCGCTGTCATTGTTGTCTGCTATCAACCTATCTGCTGCTTTTATTTGAATACGTAGTAAATCCAGTTGGTTTTGCGCTTGGCTACTGGCTTTGACTCTAGGCTCTGGTAGCGTCTGCTGGCTCATGGCAAACAAACGATCGTCCATCTCGTTTAGGCGACTGACAACCTGCTCATTGCTTTGCAAGCGCTCGTTGACACTATGCTGAAAACGCTGCTGACTAATATAGAGCCACAGCAATGCCGCGATAAGCAGCAAGATAACCAGCCACTGTAAGCGCAGCAACAAAATGTGTGCTTGCCGGCGCTGCTGGATATGAGAAGGCTCCTTAGATAAGGACTCAGAATTCATTGACATAAGAACGTACCGCTATAGGTATGTGTAAACAGGTTTAACGCAAATAAAAAATGGTAACGCTAAGTATCATTATTGATGGCTGATAGAATGGTATCTGGCGCCAAATCTTCTACGCGCCAATAGTTCAGACGCTGAGCTGCCACCATATTGGCCAAGCGCTCACCCAATACGACATAAGAAAAGTCCGCTAGCGTGAGTGGCAAATTATCTCTTGCATCAGTCATTATGTCATTACTACGTTTTGGTTCTGACATTTTTTCTCTTGCACCTTGGACGATGCTCGTCCAATGCTCAAAAGCAGCTCCACTACTCACGACGACGATAGGTTTTGCTTGCTTTGGTGTTGTATTTGTCGTTTGATTACATACAAAAAAATCTTTTTGCCACTGCTGATACTGAGTCATTGCCTCGGTAGGCATCGAGCGCTCATACCACGCAATACTATCGATATGTACGCCGCGTGCTTGCAAGGTATCAACCAGTAATCGCCGTCCCCCAAGCCCGCGCCATATCAGTAGCTTATCGCCTGACTGTAAGCATTCGATTTCAGGCATGGCCAGCATCCCTTCATTATTGGCAACTTTGGGCTGTCGCACTTGATAGTTGGTCGCGTCTATTTTTGCCTGATTGAGGGCCGCAGCGGTCGCTTGCCCCACTGCAATGAGTGGACTTGGCGTTACCAAAGCCTTATGACCCCTATCTGCTGCTTTGTTTTCCGTTTTCGTATCACCACTATCGTCATGCTCGTTATGCACAAGTGACTGCCAAACCTTTAGACCTAAGCTTGCAGCAGTGGGGCTTACGATCACCAGTGCTTTATATTCACCTGCTAGCCACGCACGCATCAGTGCTAGGTCATCGCCAGTCGTTGGGCGCGGCCGCAACGTCAACATCGGTATCTCAACCACCGTGAACCCTGCTGCTCGCAAATGATTCGTCAATGGCGCAGCGCGTGCTATCGGCCGCGTATTGATGACAATTTTTGGCACCGACCCATCAGTGGATTGATTTTTATGAGTAGACCTAGCTTTAGTTGACGTTGATGACATAGATGTACCACGACAAAAGGCTTGTAGAATGGACTGAATCATCGACCAAACAGTGGATATGTGGATCAATGACTCAGTATGACAAAGTGAATACGCTACTCAGCGTGATAAATCGCTGACAAGATAGACCCTGCACCATCAGCAAGTAGTATATTGGCAACATCAATACCGAGCTGATTTGCCTGCGACTCTTGCTCGTCTTGTGTACCAACCAATGTCACTCGCTTTTCTGCTTTTAACAGCTTACTACCATCCGCTTTACCCACTCGACCACGTAACCACAATACATTACCGTTATCGTTGTTGCCGTTTTCACCATTGTCATCGTTATTCGCACTGGTTTCATCCGCCATCTGCAACACTGCGTAGGCTGCAATCGGGACTTGGCAGCCACCCTCCAAGTGACGGTTAAGCGCACGCTCAGCGATAAGGCGAATACGCGCTTTATCATCGTTCAGTGGCGCTAGTAATTTCAACACCTCGTCATCACCTTCACGGCATTCAATGGCTAACGCACCTTGACCAACGGCAGGCAAACAGGCATCAATATCTAGCTGCCCACGTATCCGCTCATCTAATTCGATACGCTGCAAGCCACTGGTCGCCAAAATAATAGCATCGTACTCGCCTGCATCCAGCTTGCCTAAACGCGTACCAACATTGCCGCGCAAGGTTTTGATCTGTAGATCTGGGCGGTAGGCTTTGATCTGACACTGACGGCGCAAACTTGAAGTCCCAACAACTGCACCTTGCGGCAATTCATCAATACTATTATAAGTATTTGAGACAAAAGCATCAGTTGGTGAAGCACGCTTGCAATAGACACCTAGTGTCAAGCCTTCAGGCAGCTGCATCGGTACGTCCTTTAGCGAATGTACCGCAATATCTGCTTGCTTGTTATACAATGCTTGCTCAAGCTCTTTGACAAATAAACCCTTACCGCCAATTTTGGCCAAAGGTGTGTCCAAAATCTTGTCACCCTTAGTGACAATTTTTAGTAACTCAATTGTCAACTCAGGATAGAGCGCCAGTAAGCGATCACGAATATGCTCCGCTTGCCATAGAGCCAAAGGACTCTGACGCGTGGCGATGGTTAAGGTAGTCAAAGCAGGTTGCTGCGGATTGCTCATAAAGGGCCTCAATAAATTCGATACTATAATCTAAATGCTACAATGTCAGTACTAAGTTGCTGCTAAGCGATTAGGAAAACTTGCCACAAAAAATGGTCGACTCACATCAGAGATAGTAAATGCTGGCGCAAAAAAATACCCCTATTTAAGCATAAATAAGGGTTTGATGATATGGGATGATTATGTCGCTCTGAAAACATCCTATTACATGCTTTGAATTTTGTCACGTAAGGCTGGCAGATGACGACGACTCACGGCTAACGTCTCATCGATTCCTTTAAAACGTATCTGATATTGTCCAGCATCTAGGGTTTCTAAAAAATCTAAAAAATTCAGATTGATAATAGCGTTGCGATGCACACGGAACAAACGATCATCAAACTCTCGCTCTAGCTCTTTTAGGGTCTCATCAATCAATACAATGCCATCTTTGTGACGTACTTTGACGTATTTTTGATCTGCCGCAAAATAATAGATATCTTTGAGCTTAATCAGCTCTACACCGCGATGGGTACGAGCAGTAATATGCTCGCGTATCGGACGCGCCGTTGGATTTGCAAGCTTGCGAATTTCATTCAATTGCGCCGCGTTTAGGTTTTTTGCTTTGTTCAGTGCTTCTAATAGCTCGTCTTTGTTTGCCGGTTTCAACAGATAACCGATTGCATTGGCTTTTAGTGCCGCTATCGCATAATGATCGTAAGCGGTGACAAATATAATGGCTGGTGGATGATCAAGTTTGTCCAACTCTTGGGCACAGCGCACCCCATCCATCTCAGGCATACGAATGTCTAATAATATAATGTCAGGCTGCTGAGTTTTTACGGCGACAATTGCTTCTGCCCCTGTGGTAGCTTGAGCAACCACCTCATGACCTGACTCCTGTACGATTCTGACCAAACGCTCACGCGCTAAAGGCTCATCATCACAAACTACGATACGCATGTAAACTCCCACCTCAAACTCTACTGAATATGTTTCGATGGTATGACGAATGTACTGACCAGTTCAATATGGTGAAATTTTCTGCATCATATTTTTGATAGTAAGCACTCATTGTCAATAATTGCCAGATAAAAATCGCAATAACCATATAGATATAAAAGACAGTGCAATAAATATGCCACAACATCTTATAATAAGAATATAGTGTCTGAGAACATCATGAAAAACGGTAAAAGAGGAAAGATTATAAACTGACGTCTTGTAAGGGATAGTCAATAATGGTAGTGATGTGGTTACCAGTAACTGTGCTTTGGATATCAGCACTTTGACCAAAGTACGCACGTAATCGATCCGCTTGAATATAAAAATCCATATGCTGACGCAAATCATGGTTAATGATTAAGGTCTTTGTAGGAAGTTCGACGTCGATCTGAATAGTTACTCTGTGCTGCTCCCAAGTGACTTTAATATTAAAATGGATGGTTTCAGTGGTCATCTCAACCACGTTGAGTAGCATTTTCTCTAGGACGCTTTGTAAGGTTAACGCCGTAATCACCATATCATACATAATATCTTCATCAGGCAAATCCCAATGGACCTCGAGTTTGTCTGCCAAACGGCTAGACTCAATCGCTAGATAATGCTCACACAGCGCAACTTCTTCTTCAAAGCTAATCTCACGTTCGCCGCTAAAACTGGCGCGATATAATACTGAAACGTGCTGTAATAAAGCAGAGGCTTTTGACGGATTGGACTCAATGAGTGAGACCAGTGTGTTAATGGTATTAAAGAAAAAGTGCGGGGCGGTGCGGGCTTTTATTAAGTCATTCTGTGCGGTCAATTTGTATTCAAACGATAGCTTGAGCGCATTAAGCTCACGGTGGCTACGCAAAAAGTACAGCAAAAATACAATGGTAAAACCGCCCGTCAGTACGGTATTGAAAAACAGATTGGTCATAAAAGCTTGACGATCATATTCCATCAAACCCATATTAATCAAAACCAAAACGACTAAAGCCATAGATACCGTAGCGGCAAACATCATGAGCATGACGATACACACACTAACACTAGGAATACTGGCATTTTTGAAGACAGGGCGCAGATAATCTACCAAATATAATGCAGGTATAACGGTCAAACCGTTTTGTATGGTTCGCGCAACAAGCTTGATGATAAAATCTGACCAGCTCGATAGACCATGCCGCTCAATCACTGTGAGAAACAGTGACCAAAAAGCAATATATGTCAGCCACTGCAAA
Source organism: Psychrobacter sp. C 20.9 (assembly GCF_001921765.1). Lineage (NCBI taxonomy): Bacteria > Pseudomonadati > Pseudomonadota > Gammaproteobacteria > Moraxellales > Moraxellaceae > Psychrobacter > Psychrobacter sp. C 20.9. Next base: position 244,560 of record NZ_MRYC01000001.1, read on the forward strand.
GGCCTCATGATCTCCATGAGTTTTGGAATAAAAAACTCTAAGCGCGTAGCTAGTAAGGCAACCTCATCATTTGCTATACTTGAGTTCTTACTCTCTTGACTTGTCTTGTACCAATATGAACGCCAATTCTTCAAACCTTAGTAATCCCGAATCAAGTAAAAGTTCATCTGTTGCTGATTCTAGCACGAATGTCTCAGTAACAAACAAAGATGCACAAAACAGCCCTACCAGTACTCAGGGCCAGCAGATGTGGGGCGGACGCTTCAGTGAAGCGACGGACAGCTTCGTGGCTGCCTTTACTGCCTCTGTCGGCTTCGACCAACGCTTTGCTCGTCACGATATTCAAGGATCGATTGCCCATGCAACGATGCTCAAAGAATGCGATATCTTGACTGCTGATGAAGTGACCACCATTATCGACGGTCTTCATCAAGTATTACGCGAGATCGAAGCAGGTGAGTTTAACTGGTCAATCGCCCTCGAAGACGTGCACATGAATGTCGAATCACGCCTCACTGATATTATAGGCGCTGTTGGCAAAAAACTACACACGGGTCGTAGCCGTAACGATCAGGTCGCGACCGATATTCGTTTGTGGTTACGTGAAGAAACCGATAATATTATCGAGCTGCTCGTTCGCTTACAAAGTGGCTTACTTGACCTGGCTGATCAACATACCGATACCATTATGCCTGGTTTTACGCATTTACAAACCGCCCAGCCTGTCAGCTTTGGTCACCATGTAATGGCGTGGTTTGAGATGTTGTATCGCGATACCGAGCGTTTGATTGACGCCCGTCGCCGTATCAACCAGATGCCACTTGGTAGCGCCGCACTCGCTGGCACGACGTTCCCGATTGATCGTACCATCACCGCTGAGCTGCTAGGGTTTGAAGGTATTTGTCAAAATTCGCTCGATGCCGTCTCAGATCGTGATTTTGCGATTGAGTTTACCTCCGCCGCCTCGATTCTGATGATGCACATGTCACGTATGAGTGAAGAGATTATTCTGTGGATGTCAGCGCAGTTTAACTTTGTGCAGATACCCGATCGTTTCTGTACTGGCTCATCAATCATGCCACAAAAGAAAAACCCTGACGTGCCTGAGTTGGTACGCGGTAAAGCGGCACGTGTCTTTGGTCAGCTGATGACATTGCTTAGCCTGATGAAAAGCCAGCCACTCGCCTACAACAAAGACAATCAAGAAGACAAAGAGCCTTTGTTTGATTGTGTTGACACGCTAACAGGCTCACTACTTGCCTTTGCTGATATGCTGCCCAACATTGTCCCAAACAAAGAAAGTATGCGTGCTGCGACAATGAAAGGCTATGCTACTGCCACTGACTTAGCCGATTATCTGGTACGTCAAGGCGTTGCGTTCCGTGATGCGCATGAAGTGGTGGGTAATGCGGTTGCACTCGGCATTAAAGAAGGCGTTGATCTCAGTGACTTATCCTTGGCACAATTGCAACAATTCAGCGATGCCATCGGTGAGGATGTCTTTGACTATCTCACGCTAGAGGGCTCACTCGCCGCTCGTGACCATCTGGGCGGTACTGCACCAAACCAAGTCAAGCAAGCAGTGGTCAATGGGCGCGCTCGTTTAAAAGCCTTTGCCTAATCAGACCCTTTTCAGCCAGAGCTAACTTATCGCTGTATATCTGACACCCGCTATTGATGCGGGTGTTTTTTATTTATAGTCAATCCTCTATAAAAGAGCTACAGCGTTAACCTCACTTGAAGTATCACATAGTCATCTGCGCTCGGTTGTCTTATATCTCTTTTAAACTGAATTAACTATAACTTACTATCAGCTACCCTTTTTCGCGCTTGCTCTGTCTGCATGATATGAAATGATAAATCAGCATAAAGGTAAAACCTGCTGCTAACATCCTGTAAATTTGTGTCTGTTTAATAAGAGACACGAGATACCCTTTGCTAAATTGACCAAGACCGTTATCATAGGCTCATATGATTATTTAACTTTATCACTCAATATAATAAATAAGGAACACCTGATGACTGAGACTTTTAACCCCCAAGCCAATACCGTGTTTTGCCGTAAATATAAGCAAGAGCTGCCAAAAATGCCGCATCCGCCCTTCCCCAATAAAAAAGGCCAAGAGCTACAAGAAACGGTATCTGACAAGGCATGGAAAGAGTGGCTAGAACATCAAACTATGCTCATTAATGAGAATCATTTGAGCATGATGGATCCTGAAGCCAAAAAATTCTTGACCGAGCAACGTGATAAGTTTTTGGACAACGAAGATTATGAGCGCGCCCAAGGCTGGACGCCAGAAAGCTAGGCTGAGACCACTGTATTACATCCATAAAAAACGCGCTATAGTAAGCGCGTTTTTTACGTAAGAAGACTATTTTGCCTGCGTTATTAGTCGTCATTACTTTCTAAAGCTTCGTAGTCGTCGACTGACATCGTGCTCACTTGACGAGCGGCTAAGCGATCATTGGCTTCTTGCACTGCTTTTTCGACCATTGAGTAGTCAGAGTGACGCACGTCTTGGCCACTGATATAGTTGATGACAAGTTCGGCAACGTTTTGAGCATGATCGCCAATACGCTCAAGCGAGCGCAAAATCCACATGATATTGATGACTTTTGAGACTTGTCTAGAGTCTTCCATAATATAAGTCATCAGTGCTCGAATGGCCGTTTGGTATTCACTATTGACCACACTGTCGTTACGCATGACTTCAAACGCCAATTCAGCATTTGATTGGCTAAACGCTTCTAGCGAATTGTTAAGCATCACCCGTACTTGATTACTCAAATGCTGTACTTCAGCATAACCGTAAGAGGATTTGCCTTGGGCAGCTATCTTGCTGGCCATTCGCGCAATTTTTACCGCTTCATCGCCAATACGCTCCAAATCTACCACGCCTTTACTGATCGACATGACTAAACGCAAATCTCCTGCGGCAGGTTGACGCTTAGCAACCAGCAATAAAATATGTTCATCGAGCTCAACCTCCATTCGGTTGATATCAAAGTCCATCTCGATGACCTCTTGCGCCAGTGTCTCGTCTCTATCAATAAGTGCATGAATCGCTTTGGCCACTTGGTTGGCAGCACTATCACCCATGTATAAGAACAAACGGATGGCTTCATCAAGATCTTGGTCAAAACTTTTGGAGATATGCTTATCACTTTGCATTAGAGATATTCCCTGAAATCTATATTTTAGTAGCGCGATATGCTGGTTGAGTGAAACGACCCAACTTCAGTATTAGCTCTTCAGTACTAATTAATCAGCCCTAGCCATAGCGACCAGTAATATAATCTTCTGTCGCAGTTTGGGTAGGTTTGGTAAAGATCTGATCAGTCTCACCCATCTCGATCATATCGCCTAGATACATATAGACGGTATAGTCTGATACCCGCGCCGCTTGCTGCATGTTGTGGGTAACAATGGCGATGGTATAGTCATTTTTGAGATCTTCTATCAGATCTTCGATAGCACCCGTCGAGATAGGGTCAAGCGCAGACGTTGGCTCATCGAGCAGCAATACTTCAGGCTTGGTTGCGACACTACGAGCGATACACAGTCGCTGCTGCTGACCACCTGATAGTGACAGGCCGGATGCTTTTAGTTTGTCTTTCACTTCTGGCCATAGCGCCGATTTTTTTAGTGCCCACTCCACGCGATGATCCAGCTCGTCTTTGCTGAGCTTTTCATAGAGTTTGACACCAAAGGCAACATTGTCATAGATCGACATCGGGAACGGGGTTGGCTTTTGAAATACCATACCGACCTGCGCGCGTAGCAAGTTGACATCGATGTCTTTGCCCAAAATATTGCGCCCATCAAGGTTGATAGCGCCCTCTGCACGCATTCCTGGATACAGATCATACATGCGGTTAAAGGTACGTAGCAGCGTCGATTTGCCGCAACCTGATGGACCAATGAACGCCGTTACTTTCTTTTCTGCGATATCGATATTGATGTTTTTTAATGCCTGAAAATCATCATAATAAAAGTTGAGATCGCGGACTTCCATTTTTGCTTTGGGCATGTTTTTGGGCATATCATGAATACTTTGCTTGGTGAAGTCAGCAGTATTGGGTTGCTGCGATTGCGCACTATGAGACGCGGTTCTATTTAACAAGCTGTCTGTTGTACTGTTAAAGCGATCAGCCGTTGTTTCTGTGCGGGCTTTGCTTACGACATCATTCATAATATTATCCAACCTAGCTTAGTGTATTTCGTATAAATATAAGTAAATGCTTGGTATCTTTGCAGCGATATCTGTCTTTATTTGACCTGACCGCGATTGCCAATAAATCTTGCCAAAATATTCAATACCAAGACCGACGCTGTGATCAGCAGCGCGGCTGCCCATGCCAGTGTGTGCCAGTTATCATAAGGACTCATCGCAAACTGATAGATGGTATTGGGTAAGTTGGCAATTGGCTGACCCATATCGGTACTGAAATACTGATTATTGAGCGCGGTAAATAGCAATGGCGCCGTCTCACCAGTGATACGAGCAAAAGCCAAAAGTACCCCTGTCGTCAGTCCCGCTTTGGCAGCTTTGATAGTCACTTGCGTCACCATTTTCCACTTGGGCGTGCCAAGTGCATAAGCCGCTTCGCGTAAGCTATTGGGCACTAGATTCAGCATATTCTCTGTGGTACGTACGACGACTGGAATGACGATCAATGCCAATGCCAATGCGCCTGCCCAACCAGAGAAATTTTGACCTTTGACCATTAAAGCATATATAAACAGACCAATGACAATTGATGGTGCTGATAACAAGATATCGTTCAAAAAACGCGTCACTTGGCCAAGCATACTGCCTTTAGAAAACTCAGACAAATAAATGCCAGTCATAAGCCCGATGGGTGCACCGATGAACAATCCTGAAAACGCCAGCATGGCAGAACCCACGATCGCATTGCGCAAACCACCTGGGCTCATCGGCGGCGGCGTGTCAGCGGTAAAAATTGGCAGCTGCACCATGCCTTGGAAGCCTTCAATAAACAGCGTCACCAAGATCCATGATAACCAAAATAAGCCAAACACCATGGCTGACATGGCAAACCCCAAACCCAGCTTATTCATCCAGCGACGTTTGTTGTACAGACTCTTGTTGTAACGCCCCACGCTGCTTGGCTTGGTGGTCATGGGCGCATTCATCGCATTGTTAGCAGCCATACTATTTATTTCCCATATCTTTTATCAATATCAATCGAGATCCAATAACCATGCTTAGGCTTATCGGTTACCTGCTTTGTGATCCATGCGCATGAGCATCAGTTTGGCCAACGACAGCACGATGAAGGTGATGATAAACAAGATTAAGCCCAGATGCAGTAAAGACGCCAGATGCAGCTCACTTGACGCTTCGGCAAACTCGTTGGCCAATGCCGAGGTGATGGTCACACCAGAAGTAAATAGACTTGGGCTGATATTGAACGCATTACCGATCAAGAAAGTCACTGCCATGGTCTCACCGAGCGCACGACCCAGTCCCAAGATTACGCCACCAACGACACCCGCCTTGGTATAAGGCAGGATAATCTTGAACATAACCTCCCACGTCGTCGCACCCATACCGTAGGCGGATTCTTTGAGTAGATCTGGCACGACAGAGAAAACATCACGCATGGTGGCGGCGATAAAAGGAATAATCATGATGGCAAGTACCAACGATGCGGTAAACATCCCAAGTCCCATGGGCGCGCCAGTAAACAGCTTACCGATGATCGGTAGCGGGCCAACATGCTCAATAAACCATGGCTGAATGTGCTCACCAAAGAAAGGCGCAAAGACAAACAGACCCCACATACCATAAATGATAGAAGGAATACCCGCCAATAGCTCAATGGCAATACCAAGTGGTTTTTTGAGGAATTTTGGGCACATTTCGGTCAAAAATATCGCAATACCAAAACTGACTGGTACAGCGATAACAATCGCGATAAATGACGTCACCAAGGTGCCATAAATAGGCGCGAGTGCCCCGTACTCATTGGCAACCGTATCCCAATTATTACTGGTATAAAACCCCAGACCAAACTCTTGAATACTCGGCCATGCCCCAACAATCAGAGACACCAAAATGCCCCCTAACGATAGGAGGACGAGTATGGCAAACGCTTTGGTAGAGTTGACAAATAAAGCGTCGTAACGTTTTTGTTTAGCCAGTTGGGACCTTAAGTCTGTCATAAGTGTCTCAGCATTGAATGGGTGAATTCAAAAAAACCAGGGTGTTCATTTCGTTTTATGACAGCAAACGCAACTTGTAACATTACTAATGGTTATCGTGAAATAGAGCGATTAGTATTTTGGTCAAATTTGCTGTGATAAAACCTCTCAAACCACTACCGGAGAATAGTGGCTTAAGAGGAAATCAAAAAGTCATTAAGCAGCAGCTTGTACAGATCGTTTATTGCGCTGGCTTATAAACAGGCTGACCATCACTACCTTTGACTTCGTTCCACTTTTCTTTGAACAAGGCCACTGCCGTATCAGAGAATGGTACATAATCTAGGCTCATGGCACTGTCATCACCTTGGGTATATGCCCAGTCAAAGAAGTTCAACACGCCAGCGACTTGCTGAGGATTCTCTGGTTGCTTATGAACTAAGATGAAAGTAGCAGCAGCGATCGGCCATGCTTGATCCGTCTCAGAGTTGGTGATGACTTTATAAAAGCCTTCTTGTTGTGACCAATCGATGTCACCAGCGGCTGCAAAGGTTTCAGCAGAAGGCTGCACAACGTTACCCGCTGCGTTTTTCAATGCCGTGTGTGACATATTGTTTTGCTTAGCATATGCATACTCAACATAGCCGATAGAGTTTTTCATACGGTTGACGTAGCTTGAAACGCCTTCGTTACCTTTACCACCTGCACCAGTTGCAGAGGTTGGCCACTTAACCGTTTTATCAACACCAACGGTATCTTTCCAATCTGTTGATACTTTGGCAAGATAATCTGTGAAGTTAAACGTCGTACCTGAACCATCTGAGCGGAATACTGTGGTGATGGCGGCATCTGGCAAAGTCAAATCTGGGTTCATGGCTTTGATCGCAGGATCATTCCAGTTATTGATTTTACCCAGATAGATATTGGCTAAGGTTTCACCATCTAGCTTTAACTGACCTGGCTCAACGCCATCAATGTTAACGATTGGCACAACGCCGCCAATCACGGTTGGGAACTGGATAAGACCAGACTCTTCAAGCTCTTCAGGTGTCAATGGCGCGTCAGAAGCACCAAAATCGACGGTTTTTGATTGGATTTGTTTGATACCACCAGATGAACCAATAGATTGATAGTTGACTTGGCCACCTGTGGCAGCGTTATAGTCATAAGACCATTTGGCATAGATCGGCTGCGGGAATGATGCGCCTGCACCTGTGATATTCATGGCGATGTCTTCAGCAGATTTGAAACCCGTGTCAGCAGAAGGCGTTGCCTGAGTCTGAGTGGTGGTTTCAGCCGTGGTAGCGGCGCTACTGGTCGTATCAGCAGCTGGTTCTGCCGTCTCTGTTGACTTATTACACGCCGTAAGCATTAATGTACAACTAACGGCCACTGCTAATAACGAATAACGCATGTAGGACTCCTGAAATTTAACAACGATATAAAAAAGCATTGTTTGTGATATGAGCGTTATCTTGCCAAATCTTTATGACAGTTTAATGACAACCTCTCAAATCCTGCATTCGCTTTACACAATATTTAGCCATCGCCTCTAAGTATCAGTAATATCAAGGAATTTTAATTATTATCAATAGCTCCTGTTCTTTGTATCCATGCTAAATAGCAAAATAAGCGCCTGATATTTTCATCCAAATTCCATTAGCCGTTAACGCAGAATTTTGTTAGTATGAAGAAGATTTACAACACTGACAGACTCGGGGTGCGGTGTAGCATTGGCCTACTTTATTAAACGTTTATAGTTAAACATTGATAAAAGTAGCCACCTATCTACATTCGCTGAGAGATCACCCGCCGAACCTGATGCGGTTAGTACCGACGCAGGGAAGTCTTAAGCACGTTGTTATTGATGACAACGGACGCGTAGAAATACCTTTTTATCATCGCTATTGTCTAACGATGCACGTCGCATACGTAGATAACGAGAGAAGATAGAAAGCGGCGTCCACTATTTGATGACCATTAACCGCGACAATTTCTTTGCTCGCTGTTAGGTGTTGATAATATAAATTTGTCTGAATGACGAGTGTTTGCCCCGCAGCTACTGGCGGTGTTGCTTTTATTCAAAAACCAACACGCTAGGACAGCATATGACTATTTCAAACAGCAGCTCTTTTGACAGTGCCTCTTTTGACAGTGCCTCAGCGGCATCACAAATCCAAACGCACAACCCAGCCGATAACATACCTCTCGTATCAGACACCAAAGCCGATAAAAAAGCCGACGCGCTAAAGACACCTGCCCACCGCGCCGCCAGTGATGCGCGCTTTGAAGAAGACGCGCGCGACTTACACCGTATCCTACCCGCCTCGCGCAAAGTCTATATCGAAGGCTCACGGCCTGATATTCAAGTACCGATGCGTGAAATCAGCTTAACGGATACGCCAGTTGGTGGTACGGGTGATAAGGATGGCGAGCACAATCCGCCTTTTTATGTGTACGATACTTCAGGTGTGTATACTGACCCCAATGTCGAGATTGATCTGACCCGCGGTCTACCCAAACTGCGTGAAAACTGGATCGCCGAGCGCGGTGATACCGAGCAACTAAGCAGTCTGTCTAGCTCATACGGGCAAGCACGTGCCCGCGATATCAGCACTGCCAACCTCAGGTTTGCCCATATTGACAAACCGCGCCGTGCCAAAGCAGGGAAAAACGTCACGCAGATGTACTACGCGCGTCGCGGCATTATTACCCCTGAGATGGAATATATTGCGATACGTGAGACGCAAAAGCAGCATGAACTGACTGACATGCGTCAACATGAGGGTGAGAGCTTCGGTGCCAATACGCCCAAAATTATCACCCCTGAGTTTGTCCGTGATGAAGTGGCGGCTGGACGCGCAATTATCCCCAACAACATCAACCACCCTGAGTCTGAGCCGATGATTATCGGGCGCAACTTTTTGGTAAAAATCAATGCCAATATCGGTAACTCAGCGCTAGGCTCATCGATCGATGAAGAAGTGTCTAAAATGACGTGGGCCACGCGTTGGGGCGCGGATACCATCATGGATTTATCGACGGGTAATCATATTCATGAAACTCGTGAATGGTTGATCCGTAACTCGCCTGTGCCAATTGGTACCGTACCGATTTATCAAGCCTTAGAAAAAGTCGATGGCGTCGCTGAAGACCTGACGTGGGAGATATTCCGTGATACGTTGATCGAGCAGGCCGAGCAAGGTGTGGATTACTTCACCATTCACGCCGGCGTCCTGCTTCGCTATGTACCGCTCACCGCAAAACGCCTAACGGGTATCGTCTCACGCGGCGGCTCTATCATGGCACAGTGGTGTTTGGCGCATCATAAAGAGAGCTTTTTATATACGCATTTTGAAGATATCTGCGAGATTATGAAGCAATACGATGTGGCGTTCAGCCTAGGTGATGGCCTACGTCCTGGCTGCTTGCAGGATGCCAATGATGAGGCGCAGTTTGGTGAGCTACGTACGCTTGGTGAATTGACCAAAGTCGCATGGGAGCACGATGTACAGGTGATGATCGAAGGCCCTGGCCATGTCGCCATGAACCGCATCAAAGAAAATATGGACTTGCAGCTTGAGCTATGTGCGGATGCGCCTTTTTATACCTTGGGGCCATTAACGACTGACATCGCACCGGGTTATGATCATATCACTAGCGCGATTGGGGCGGCGATGATTGGCTGGTTTGGTACCGCGATGCTGTGCTACGTCACGCCAAAAGAGCATTTGGGTCTGCCGAACAAAAAAGATGTCAAAGACGGCATCATCACTTACAAAATTGCCGCGCACGCCGCCGACCTTGCCAAAGGTCATCCCGGTGCGCAGGCGCGTGACAATGCCCTATCCAAAGCACGCTTTGAATTCCGCTGGGACGATCAGTTCAATCTGGCGCTTGATCCTGATACCGCGCGTGAATACCACGATGAAACGTTGCCAAAAGACGCACACAAGTCGGCGCATTTCTGCTCCATGTGTGGTCCGAAGTTTTGCTCCATGAAAATCACGCAAAACGTGCGTGAGTATGCAGCAGGACTGGACAAAGACGCCGCCAACCAAAAAGTGACGCCGCAATCAGGCGACTTAAGCGATGATGATCATTTGATCAAAAAAGTCGATACAGAACTGGTCGGACAAGTAGGCGAAGCCAGTGCTGAAGAAGTCCGTCAAGGCATGGCTGAGATGATGGAAAAATACAACAAGGAAGGACGCCAGTTATACAAAGAGGTATAAGCTTTTTACTATAATAAAAAAGCCCAAACCTGACTATCAAGTTTGGGCTTTTTTAGTTTATGTATTTAGTAATATCAAACCTTCGACGCCTGATAAATCTCCTCAATCGACGTATTAATGGTATCGGCAAACTCTTCATCGCTTTGCTGCTTACTCAACCCTTCGGTAAAGGCGCGCGAGAAGCTGGCAATCATACCGGGGTTTTGTTTGAGCTTCGCGCACGCATCATTGCGGCTATAACCGCCTGATAACGCCACGACTTTGAGTACTTTTGGATGGTCAATCAGCTCCTGATAAAATCCTGCTTCTTCGGGCAATGTCAGCTTGAGCATCACTTGCTGTTCGTCATTTAAGCGTTCCAGATTACGCAAAATATCGGCTTTTAACAGTACTTCGCAATCATGTTTTTGTGCACTATCAATATTGACCTCTGGCTCAACGATTGGCATCAAGCCTTTTGAGATAATTTGCTTGGCCACATCAAATTGCTGCTGTACAACGAGCTCAATACCATCGACATTTGGCTCATAAATGACTGAGCGCATCTTGGTACCAAATACTGGATAGTTCTTGGCTTTATCTAGCAACAGGTCTAGATTAGGCATCGGCTTCATGACTTGGACGCCGCTCATTTGCTCGGCTAAACCCTTATCGACCTTCAAAAATGGAACGATTTGCTTGTCTTCCCACAGATAGTTGGCGGTCGACTTACCATTGACGTCGCGCTCCATGGTATCTTCAAATAAGATCGCACCAAGCACACGCTCATTGTCAAAACAGTCGCACGTCATGATACGGGCACGCATCTCATGCACCAAATCAAACATGGCCTCATCATTCTCATACTCATCGCCGCTGATGCCGTAATTCTCTAAAGCCTTTGGTGTGCTGCCGCCACTTTGATCGAGCGCAGCGATAAACCCTGAACCGTCTTTTATGCGCTGTAACTGATTGTCGTATTCCATTGAAAGTACATCCTATTTTTATTGAGTGAATTCAAACATCATAAATCAAGCTTTCTATCACCTATATAAGGTCTGCTATTTGTAGATGACCTTATCATAGGATGATAAGTATGCCTATATAGAAAACGTGACAACTTTGCTAAAAATTCTACTGTATCCTTCCTTGGACAACATATCTCACGCCAAAAATAAGACACCCACACAGCATACTGCGAGTAGCAGCCCCACCAAATTGATGCGATTGAGTCGTTCTTTAAACACGCCCACTCCGATCAATGTGGCGACTGCGATGACACCCACGTTCATCCCCGTAAACACAATACTGGGTGAATTGGAGAGCATTTGATGGGCTCTGACATAAGCATAAATATTACCCATATTCAGCGCGCCAAGTAGCAATCCAGCGACAAGGGCGTCTGCCTGCCAGCGCACCCGAGTGACGAGCAGATAAACGAGTAATAATAAACCTGCGACTCCAAAACTCACAAACAGTGTCAACGGAAAAGCAGTACCCTGCTTGGCCACTTGCTTAAACAAAATATCGATGATGCCGTAACCCGCCCATACACCGAATAACCACAGCGGTGTGTATTTTGTTTGCTTAGGGGTATCTGTCTGCTTTGGTCGATAAACCAGTGCTCCTAGTGCCAAAAAGCCAAGTGCCAATCCCAGCACACGCGTACCTGTCAGCACCTCACCAAATAGCAAAAAAGCGGCCACTATCGGAATAATCAATGATAAGCGCTGGGAGGCATCCGTTGCCACCATTCCCACCGCCTCAATAGCACGTCCAAGAATGATAAACACGGCCGGTAGCAAGATCCCAAGCGCGATGATGATGCCCCAAGTACTGTCTAGCGCATGTATGGCGCCGACATCAGGCTTCAATAAAATCCACGTCAATAAAAAAGCGACGGGATAACCTGCGACAATGGTCTGACGAATATCCATTTTCTTTTGGCGTAGTATTTTTAAAAGCACTGAAACAGCGACGCTACACAGCACCGCAATGGTTAGATACATCATTAAGGCCTACCTTTTGAACCCTAGTACTGGGTATTTATTATCCATACACTGGTGGCGCAGCATCAAGTAAGCCGCTTTGTATTCAACTGATTTCATTAAAAAATATGATTACAACGCTCATCATTCGATCAACTAAGCCAGTTGCGGTCTAGAAGGTAGCAAAATATATTTTTGACAGCAATCTATTTATCCGTATTTCCACGCGCGTTATTGGCAATAACGTATCAACCAAAAGCACTATGCATGGATAAATTACAATTTACTGCACGCCTGATTGCCAAGTTTTGATAAAATACCCTGCTATTTTATTAACATAAGTAACGACTCAAAACCGCTCTGTTTTGACGTATTATTGCCGCCTATGAACGCTCTCTTTCGTTTTTTTGAATCCCGTCTTCCTGCCTTCCCAGAAACGCCCATGCCATTGCCTCGTAAGGGGTTGTTGAAGTTTTTGTGGGCCTGTACTCATGGTTTGCGTGGCTGGCTGTTCTTATTTATGATCCTCTCCGCAGGTGTTGGGGTCTATGAGGCCATGTTGTTTGCATGGATTGGTAACTTGGTGGATTGGCTGGGTGCTTATACCCCGCAGACACTGTGGGCAGAAAAAAGCGACATGCTACTGCTGATGTTTGCTGTCTTAATCCTCAGCCCATTTTGGATTGCCTTATCGTCATTGGTACATTTTCAAGTGATCCAAGGCGTGTTTCCGATGCAGATGCGCTGGCGTTTTCACCGCCGAATGCTTGGGCAGTCGATGCAGTTTTATCAAGATGAGTTTTCAGGACGTGTCTCAGCAAAGGTGATGCAAACGGCATTGGCCGTGCGTGATACAGTGATGACCATCACCGATATGATGATGTATGTGGTGGTGTATTTTGTCACCACGGGTGTGATTTTATTTAATCTGGACAGCTTGCTGCTCATTCCATTTGCGGTTTGGTTTGTACTGTTTGGGCTTGCCATGTGGTACTTTATTCCGCGCCTCAAACGTACGGCTATTGTCCAAGCGGATGCCCGTGCGTTGATGACCGGGCGCATCACCGATGCTTATGCCAATATCATGACCGTCAAGCTGTTTAGCCACTCGCAGCGCGAATTGGGTTATGCCAAATACGCGATGAATCAGTTTTTGGGTACGGTACACGCACAGATGCGCTGGGTCAGCTATCTTGAGGTCGTCAACCATGCCATCAGTGTGACTCTGATTGGCTCGACTGCAGCTATCGGTGTATATTTGTGGCAACAAGGTGATGTTGGTGTTGGTGCGATTGCCGCAGCGACTGCTATGGCACTGCGCTTAAACGGTTTGACCCACTGGATCATGTGGCAGACTACCAGTTTGTTTGAGAGTATTGGTACGGTACAAGATGGTATGCGTACTCTATCAGCCCCGCAAAAAATCGTCGATAAGCCTAATGCGCAAACACTAACGGTCACTGATGGTCGTATTGTCTTTGATCATATTGATTTTGGTTACGAAGAGGATATGAGCGCTGCCGATGATGAAGGCGCGCGCGTCGATGAGGCGCACACTGCAGGTACCGCACTGGCGAGCAACCGTGTGAAGCTGCTAGATGACTTTTATTTGGACATCAAACCAGGTGAAAAAATCGGTCTGGTCGGACGCTCTGGGGCAGGCAAATCAACCTTGGTGAATTTACTACTACGCTTCTTTGATGTCGATAGTGGCAAAATCTGTATTGACGGACAGGCGATTGATGAGGTCACCCAAGAATCGTTACGTCAGCAAATTGGTATGGTAACCCAAGACACCTCATTATTGCATCGTACCATCCGTGAAAACATTGCTTATGGTCGTCCAGATGCCACCGATGCTGAAATTATTGAAGCCACTAAGCAAGCCCAAGCATGGGACTTTATCAAAGACTTAAGCGATGACAAAGGCAACACCGACCTTGATACCCAGGTCGGTGAGCGCGGCGTCAAACTCTCAGGTGGTCAGCGCCAGCGTATCGCCATCTCCCGCGTCATGCTGAAAAACGCACCAATTTTGCTGCTTGATGAAGCCACGAGTGCCCTTGACTCTGAAATCGAATTTGCCATTACTGAAAGCTTAAACGACATGATGACTGGCAAAACCGTGATTGCCATTGCCCACCGTTTATCAACCATTGCGGCACTGGATCGACTAGTAGTGATGGACAAAGGGCGCATCATTGAACAAGGCAGTCACGAGGCGCTGCTCGCACGCGATGGCGTCTATGCTAAATTATGGCAACGTCAAAGCGGTGGGTTTTTAGGTGAAGACAACTAAGACCTATCAAAATAAATCACAAGGAAGTGTTTATTTTATGGAAGCATTTACAAACAGCATCAATCTTGATGGTAAAAAAGCACGTTACTATCATCTTAGCCAGCTCAATCAGTCAGTTCAAACAGATAACCATCGCCGCACACCCGCGCATTTTTATGGTGGTAATAGTTTCACCGTTGGTACCTATACGCCATTGCTAAATGAGCTGACAACTGAGTTTGATATCAGCTCACTTGCCCTGCGTGGCTATTGGTATGACAAACCGCACAGCCGTCGTCTGACGCGTGAGCAAGATGCTGACCTGCTTATTGAGTTTTTAGAAAAAACACAAGATAAGCCTGTCGTCGGTATCGGACATTCACAAGGCGCAACCGCCACAGCCATGGCAGCAGCCAAACGTCCAGAGCTGTTTTCGCAGCTATATCTGATAGAGCCTGTCACGTTCACTAAAAATCAAGCCACCTTGTATAATCTGTTACCGCGTTCTATCCTACTGAGCCGTGAGCCTTTCAAAAGTACAGTAAATCGGCAATCTACGTGGCCGAGTGTTGATGCTTATTATGACAACTTGCGTGCGCAGCGTGCTTATAGACGCATCAGTGACGAGCATTTGCAAGTCTTTGCCGAACAGAGCTTGAGCAAAAATCCAAATGGAAGCTACAGCTTGATGTTTGCTCCAGAGCAAGAGCTGGCCAACTATTTTGGCGCCCCTCATATCGATGCCGCACTCAAAAAACTACGCTGCCCCTATACGCTGATTACCGGTAAGCCTACCTTATTCATCAATGATAAAGTACGACAACAATGGCAAAAATTTGTGCCTGATAGCAGCATCATCTCATTGCTAGACTATGGTCACCTGCTGCCAATGGAAGCGCCCAAACTGTGTGCTCAGATCATTCAAGAGCACTATCAACGCAGCAAATAATGAGAGATAACTATTGATCTATGACTGACCTTTTTGCGCCCGCACCCACAGATAATATATTGCCCTATGATGGTAATGTAAACGATCTAGGCATAGTCATAAACGATGCCAATACCCTATACGATACATTGCTAAATGGGTTGCCTTGGCAATCGGATATAGTGACGTTATTTGGTAAAACTCATGTGACGACTCGCCAAATTGTCTGGATGGGAGACACGGATGCAGACTATCAGTATTCAGGGCACACGCGACAGACAATACCATGGTCAGATATAGTGTTCCACGTGAAACAATATGTAGAAAAAGCGTTGGCAGACATCGGTATTGCAGCTCACTTCAATACCTGCCTACTCAATTACTACTCCTCTGGTAGCGATGGCATGGGCTATCATGCCGATGATGAAAAAGAGCTCGGTCATCAACCAATCATTGCGTCTCTCTCCCTTGGTGCCACCCGCAAGTTTGTTTTTAAGCACAAAAAAACTCAAGAAAAAGTCGCGCTTTATCTTGAGTCTGGACAATTAATCGTCATGCATGGGGACACACAGCGCTTTTGGAAGCATACAATCACGAAAACAAAAACTGTCGATACTGGTCGAATTAGCCTAACATTTCGGCAAATGCTTGCACGCTAGAACTGCCATAGTCATGTTGAGTAAACGACTACCTATGCAATGCGATCTAAAAAACGTTCACGGTAGCATTGACGCGCCGCTTCGCAGACATTGGCCGTATAGTTGGCATTGACGCCACCTGTGACTACCGCACCGACTGCTGGAATGACTTGTGCCGCCTTGGTTTTGACCATATTGGTCGCGACTTTCGTCGCTGTTTGACGCAGTACCCGCGACATGACCTCTTCATTAATCTGATTAAATGCCTGTTTTTCTGGATCTTTAATCATCTCATTGGTGTCATCCAATGCCGCTTGACGCGTTTCAGCAGAGCTAGAAGTGGCGACCGCTAACAACGACATGGCAAACAACTGCTCGCCTTTATCATTCATGTCAAAACCATAGTAAGTCGCATACTCTCCGACAGCGCGTAGATTGGTGGTAATAAGACCAACGACGTCGGCAGGAATACCTACCCAGCCAACCACCCCTGTCGTCACGCCTTGCGCACTGGTGAGCGCGACATATTTACTTTTGAGCAGCTTGACTTGTTTATCGACAACCGCAATTGGTAGATGTTTAATATCAGAAAGCGTCTTGATTGACGAGCCTTCAATATCAGGCTCCTCTTGATAGCTCTCGATAACGTCTTGAATGTTCAATGTCCAATTGGCGGCATTACTCAAAGTACTGATGGTTTGCGCAGTTGCTTTTTTTAAGGCATCGCCGAATTGCGGCACATCCATTAATGCATCACCTGCCGCGACAATAGGCGTATTAAGGACCGCAAAAGCTTTGTCCAAAACACCTTTATCAGGGTTTTTCCATGCTTCTATTTCTTCACGCACTTGCGCTTCATAGGCGACATGATCCATGACTTTTTCGTCTGTCTCTTTACTTTCTGTGTCTTTATTTTCAATGTCTTTATTCATAGTCATAGAACATCCTTTGTTATTACTTCATGGGGCTGTCCTAGATAAGTAAAATTATTTAGGATAGCACTATGAGAAAGAGTAAACTAAGTTGGTATAAACAAAGCAGACTAATCGAGTTATTTGTTGCCGGTTCTACCGCGAGAACAGCAGCAAGCTTAGTTGGTGTTAATAAAACCACAGCCAGTTATTACTTTCATAGGCTAAGACTGCTTATTTACGAGAATAGTCAAGACCCTGGTCTATTTGAAGGCGAAATCGAAGTAGACGAATCATACTTTGGTGGAACTCGTAAAGGCAAGCGAGGGCGAGGTGCTGGTAGCAAAGTGCCCGTGTTTGGTCTATTAAAGCGTAATGGCAAGGTCTACGCTTGTATTATACCCAATGCTAAAGCAGATACTTTGATCCCCATCATAAGAGAAAAAGTGAAGCCTGATAGCATTGTTTATACTGACTCATTTAAAAGCTATAACGCATTAGATGTCAGTGAGTTTACTCATTATCGTATCAACCACTCCAAAACCTTTGTTAATGACAAGAATCACATTAATGGTATAGAGAACTTTTGGAACCAAGCTAAACGGCATCTACGTAAGTTTAACGGAGTTCCAAAAGAACATTTTCACCTCTATTTAAAGGAATGTGAGTGGCGTTTTAATCACAGTGACCCAAAGTCGCAATTACTACAATTAAAACAATGGGTTAAACAGGGTTTGAACTAGTTATCTAGGACAGCCCCTACTTCATTTATCAGCGTGTCTCTCACTATCCTACAGCAGACAACATTAGAGAGTAGGCCTGTTGTGTTGTCAGAGACACCATTCTTGTAGAGCTTTATGAAGTACGTAAAGGATCCTATGATTTTTAAAAAACTGGTTAGCGCCCCTTATTCAGAAGCAGCAAGGACAATTTTTCCGAATGCATCGCCCTTTTGTAATTCATGATGAGCTGCAACCACTTCTGATAAAGGATAGATTTTTTGGATTTTTAAGGTTAATTGACCATCAGCGACTTGCTGTAAAACACGCGCCATATCATCACCACTACGCTGCGCTTTATACCCTGATACTTCTAGGTTTTTCTCCTTGCCAGCTTCTTTGAGTTTATCGACCCAAATGGTTGGCAACACATTCACGCGCGCGCCCGATTTGAGCACACTCAGGGCGCGAACACCGGCTTCATCGCCAACTAAGTCAAGTAGTACGTCGGCTTGCAAGTCAGGGAACGCTTCGTCTTTGGTATAATCAATCCAGCCTGCCAGCTTGTCAGTATCGATAAGCTCACCGAGCTTGGCATATTTTTCTGGTGAGCAAATAACTGTGACCTTAATATCATCACGGCTCACTTTGTCCATTAATAGCTGTATTAATAAGTGACCGACGCCGCCTGCTGGTGCATTGATTACGACATGCTCACCTGCTTGAATGTCAGCAAAATCTACAAACTGTATCGCCGTTTGTCCGATACATGGCAATGCCCCTGCTTGCTCTAATGTGACATTCTCTGGCACTTTCGCAAGCATTTTGGTGTCTACCGCCACATATTGCGCATAGCAACCACCAGTAAAGGTCAAGGCGGCGACGCGATCTCCAATAGCGAACGCATCGCTAGTGCTACTAACCACTGTACCTGATACGTCAAACCCTAAAATAGCAGGCTGGTCGTTATCGAATTTTTGTTTTTGGATATTTTCTGCGCCCCAGCCTTTGCCTTGGCGGGTCTTATAATCGACAGGGTTGATACCGGCGTAGGCGACTTTGACCAATACCTGATCGTCCTGTAATTCAGGGATATCGACACCATCCTGATATATCATTACTTCTGGTTCACCAAATTCACGTATTAGTGCAGCGTGCTGGGTATTGGGGAGTTGAGGTTGCTGATTGTTGTCATTAGTAGCTGGCGTTGCCATTGCAGAATATCCTTATATTTTGTTTATTAGGGCATGGTTACTATTTATCTTACGTTAGATGACTATTTCATAAGGAGCGATTGTAGTCGATAGTATTTTTGCTAAAAAAACGTTTTAGTCTCGATAGATTATCAAGGCAGTGCATCCGAGCACATCACCACCAAGTATTAAGAAAGTATTAAGGCAGCATCAGCTCTGCACTAATTGGCAAATGATCCGAGAGTGATGACCACGGCTTTCCACCATGTACCCATGCGTCTTTGACGACCAAATTACGCAGATAGATACGATCTAAACTGAGCACTGGCAGTTTTGCTGGGAATGTCGGTAGCAATTTGCCATGACAATGTTTAAATGCTTCTATCATACCAAGCTCGGTAGCCAGTTTGTCGCAAGACATTTTTTTCCAATCGTTAAAATCGCCTGCCAAGATGAGCGGTTGATCAGGTGCAATCTCATTTCTTACATAATCGCTGATGGCCTGATATTGCTTGATACGATCGCGCTCAAATAAATTTAGATGCGCACATAGCACCACGACTGGCCGCTCCCAACCGATAGGCTGTACTTCACAATGCAGGACGCCGCGCTGCTCCAGCCTATTGACGGTAATATTGACATTGTGTTTTGGGTCTAATGGGAACCGGCTCAATACCGCATTGCCATGATGGCCATTCTCGTATTCTGAGTTTTTGCCATAGCTATTTTCTAGATCTAAAAACTCGCCAAACCATTCATGCTGAGATTGATTGGGGTACTCATTATATTGCATGTTACGTTTGAGGTTTTGTCCCTGCACTTCTTGTAGACACAATATATCAGCACCCACAGTTTCTAGCGCTTGAGCAATACCTTGCATTTTCACCTGACGGTTTAGTGGTGACATGCCTTTATGAATGTTGTAGCTAGTTAAAACAAAAGAGGTGGTAGTCATAATTTGGTTAATTGTACGCTCAATATTTATGGAGTAAAAATCAATAGCTCAGCTACGATAACACCCAGAGTGATAGTAATGAAAGAAATAAAAAGAGCACTGGCTCATATCGAACCAATGCTCTCATATTACACCTATGCATTATTAATGGCTAATTCATAAATGAATATCGCACGTAGGTGTCATTGTTAGATCATCGTTAAATTAGTAACGAGTAACCAACGCGATTGGTTGATCTTCACCCATGATATCTTGTGGCATAAATACAGCTTTACCACCATTATGGATGACATGCTCGATGATTTCACCGATCGCATCATCAGTCACGCCTTCTGCGCTAGCGTCGCTTACAAGGCTTAGAGTTTGCGCTTTTTCATCAATTTTGGCAGATTGGATATAGCCACGACGTACATAAAGGGTCTCGCCGGCGCCTTGGAATGCACTACGGTATACTTCCTGCAGATCAGTCTGCAGCATATTCGCACCGCGGGCTTTATCGATTTCGCCCAAAGCAGCATGATGTAATGATGTACGGTATTCTTCTACCGCTTCTTGTACACTATCAACGATATGCTGAGCGCTGCCATCTTCTAAATTAGTAACATTTGACACGGTAGCAATGATGTTGTCTGGACGATCACAGACCTCTTTATAGTAACCGATGTTTTTGGCGTCAC
Organism: Psychrobacter sp. C 20.9; assembly: GCF_001921765.1. Classification (NCBI taxonomy): domain Bacteria; kingdom Pseudomonadati; phylum Pseudomonadota; class Gammaproteobacteria; order Moraxellales; family Moraxellaceae; genus Psychrobacter; species Psychrobacter sp. C 20.9. Next base: position 265,233 of record NZ_MRYC01000001.1, read on the forward strand.
CAACGATCACGAGTGGCATCTTGTGCTCGCCCCATAGCTCTTGTACGCTTTTATCGACTTGATTAAAGTATTCTTTTAAGTGGCTGCTTTCATTATTTGATGAGCGATCTGACCCACCGTCACCTGTGGTATACAGCCCGTTATTTTCAACAGGAAACTGGATATTTTCCATGTTGTTTTGTATGTCGTCATCTTTATCAAACTCTCTAATGACGCGATCATTTGATGCTTCAATCAGACGAGAATTATCGCGGGTTAGGACAACCGTGTAGTAATGTACCGCACTGGCCATATCACGCACCAAATCACGAGTGGCAAAGCTGTCTGATATGACAACGCGCTCGGTCGTATCGATTGGCATACGGACGATTTGCACATCATCTGTACTAGCAAATATCGCTAAAGTATCAAGATTATAGTTATGATTTAATTCTTTGGTCTTTGCATGAATATTATCTAAAATAGTCGTCGCTGTGCTCTTATCATATTCTTTATTTAGGCGGTCTTCGACAACTTTCAACTGATTTTTTAGAGCGATAGGATCTTGCTCGTTAGCTGGATGTGCTCGGTGAGTCTTAACAAAGATACTTACCGCTGGATTGGCTTTGGTTTCACGTAAGCTTTTAAGAGTCGCTTTCATATATTGCTCCTTGTTTTATTATCATTTACTTTCGATTTTATACATTCTTTTATGAGTACAATGTCAGGGCATCTTGCCTTATTTATTATTAATAGCAGCTCTAATCATTGTCGGTAAACAACGAATTATGCTGTCAATTCATCAATATTTTTTGTCCATTGTCTATCTGTACGCCTGATCGGCGTACAATTTTTAAATTCCTTTATCTTGATGCTAACAGCTACCCTAAGCTCGCTATAGGGTTAATTTGCAAGCAAATGATAGCACTTTGTAAGTAGAGCAATCTGTATTGTTAAAGATTTCTACTATCTCAGCTTACTATATTATTTGTCGTTTCCTTTGAGCATTCACTTTTAGTTTAAGCATTCACTCTTAGTTTATAAGTACTCAGGTTGTATTTTGACTAAATGAACCCATCTTTTATATAACTAAATATAAATTTTAAATGGCGCGAGTCGTAGTACATCGCAAAGTTAGCTCGTATCAAGCGCGATTTAAAAGCTACGTTTGCCCAATGTTTCTTTAATAATAATCATTAATATCGGATACCTTTATGACTCTTCCTTCTTCAGATTTGCGCCTTGTTGATTTTACCAATGCTGCGCCAAGTACATTACAAACCCAAGTTATCAATGCTATCGACGATGCCAATAGTTTCTTAGATAACTTGACGGCGGTGGCTGACAATAGTACTGGCATTGCAAAATTAAGCGCTGAGCAAGCACTGGCAGATGTGATGCAGTTTGATCATATCAATCTAGCGCTAGATCGTAGCTGGGGAATCTTATCTCATCTCAATGGCGTGATGAGTAACGATGAGATTCGTCATGTCCACCACGAGCTACTGCCCAAGTTATCGGCTTACGGGACGCGGGTTGGCCAACATCAGCCACTTTTTACCCGCTATCAAACGATCGTCGATGTTACCGAGTTTTTTGCGGCACTTGAGCCGGCACGTGCGCGGGCGATCGAGCTGGCACTACGTAGCTTTGAGTTATCAGGGGTGGCATTACCTAAGACTGAGCAAGATAAATTTGCTGCTATTCAAAGTGAGCTATCTACCTTATCTGCGACATTCTCAGATCATATCTTGGATGCAACCCAAGCCTTTGCATTGCCTTTAGAAGAAAGTCAGCTAAAAGGCTTAACAGAGAGCGGTTTGGCGCTATTGGCAGATGCAGGTGAACAGTTCAAGACTCGTGAGCTTGCTAATGGCACCCTGAGTCAAACAGATATAGACGCGCTTCCGACGCCTTATTATGTCGCAAGCTTGAACATTCCTGTATATCTAGCGGTTATGACCCACGCTGATGACCGCAGCTTACGGGAAACGCTGTATCGCGCTTATGTCACGCGCGCCTCTGAATTTGATACGCATACCAATGCTAAAGGTGAGTCATTAAACAATGCTGACATCATGAGCCAAATTCTCACCTTACGTGAACAAAAGGCCAAGTTATTAGGCTTTGATAATTATGCTGAAGTATCCCTATCGACTAAGATGGCAGACAGTGTCTTGGAAGTAGAGACATTCTTACGTGACTTGGCGGCCCAAGCGACCCCAGCCGCGCAGAAAGATTTAGCACAGTTACAGAGGTGTGCGCAGGATTATGGCATTGATGAATTGCAACCTTGGGATAGCGCCTACATCGCTGAGAAAGTAAAACAAAGTGAATTTAGCTTGTCACAAGAAGAGATTCGTCCTTACTTCCCACTGCCAAAAGTGACTAGCGGTTTGTTTGCCATTGTCGAACGTCTATATGGTATTACAGTACAAGAGCAAAGCTATGAGGGTGCAGATGATCATTCTGTATCACGCTGGCACGATGATGTGCGCTTTTATCAGCTGTTTGACGCTGATGATCGCTTGATTGGCGGGTTTTACTTTGACTTATTTGCGCGCAGCGGTAAGCGTGGCGGTGCATGGATGAGTGGTTTTCAATCTCGTTACAGTTACGAGGAACAAAACCATCAGCAGCTACCTGTTTGCTTCATGGTTGGCAATTTTACGCCCGCACTTGATGGCAAGCCAAGCTTATTGACCCATGATGAGGTGCTGACCTTATTCCACGAATTTGGTCACGGCTTGCATCATCTGTTAACTCAAGTGACGGTCGGTGATGTCGCGGGTGTCAATGGCGTCGAATGGGATGCCGTCGAGCTTCCTAGTCAGTTTATGGAAAACTGGGCTTGGGATGCTGAAGGCATTGCCCTTATTAGCAGTCATGTCGACACTGGCGAGCCATTGCCTAAAGACAAACTTGATGCCCTATTGGCCGTCAAAAACTTCCAAAGCGGCCTACAAACGCTGCGCCAGATTGAGTTTGCGCTGTTTGATTTGCTGATTCATGCCCATACACCATCACTTAATTATGAGGGTATCTTAGCGACTTTAAATGCCGTACGTAGCGATATCGCTATCATGCAAACACCTGACTATAACCGCTTTGCCAATGGCTTCAGCCATATATTCGCAGGTGGCTATGCTGCAGGTTATTACTCGTATAAATGGGCTGAGCTGCTATCAGCTGACGCGTTTAGTAAGTTTGAAGAAGACGGCATTTTTAACCCAGCAACGGGTAAAGCTTTTCGTGAGTCAATCCTGTCTGTTGGAGGCAGTTTTCCAGCCAAAACCAATTTCGAAAACTTCCGTGGCCGTAGTGCGAACATAGATGCTTTGCTACGCCATAACGGTTTCACTGATGCAAAGAACACTGATGCTGCCAATGCTCAAACAACGCGCGAGGCTATCTAAATGCGCTATCAGTCATCAAGCCCTAAGCGTCGATTTTTAGCAGGAGTGCGCTGTCCAAAATGCCAGGAGATGGACGCTGTGGTACAGATAAATATTGTTACGCCAGCGCCAGATGAATACATCGAATGTACAAAGTGCGGACATTCGGAACATCGCCCTGACCCTGATGCCATCAGCGCCAAAAACTATTTAGAAGATCAGATGGCACGTGATGCCATGACAACAGGCACCAGTGGTACTGTAAAATTCAAGCCTTAGCTATCTAGCACTTACACTTGAAACTAGATTAAATACTTTATTATTTAATGGTCTATTAAGCCTATCTATCAATAGATAGGCTTTTTATTTTGAGTTTGCTATAGTAGGGCTACTTATATTCTTGACATGAATCGATCATAATATGAACCGTAAAAAAATGCGCCCTGTATCGACCAAGTCCTCCAAAGCAAAAACTGCGCAAGCAGGCCGACGCGTTTGGGTAATACTTATTTTTGCGGTGATACTCATTGCTGTTGGTTACTTACTTTGGATAAAACCCGAGCCAGAGGTAGTTTTACCTGTCAGTCAACCACCTACGATGAATAAGCAAACCGAGGCTGCTCAAGCGGCTTCGACTCCAGACGTCATAACTGATGAGCTTGACACTGTACTCACTGACAGCAGTTTCACTGATGAAAGCGCCAGTGCAGACGACAATAAGGGTGTTGAAACGCGAAACCCTAAAGCTATTTTAAATGCGCCGTTGCCAAAGACGGACAGCTTAGCCAAAGAAGAAATTGATCGTTTAGAAGATGAACGTAAACGCTTAGCTGAACAAGAAAAGTTGGCTGCTGAGCAATTGGCAATGAATAAACAGCTAACCGATATGAAAGCAGAACAAATCGCTCTACTTGAACAGCAAATAGCACAGTTAGAGGCGGATAGCTCTACTAGTACAGAGACACAATAAACGCAGGATTTTCACAAAGAGGTCTATAATGGCGATTCTGCAACTTACGCATGCCTCTATTTTAAATAGCAATGCACAGCTGCTTGTTTTACCTGTCAATAACGCTGGTGTCATTCTAGATCCTGTACTCACGCGAGCCAAAACTCTATTTCCTGATAACTATCATCGTTATCATAGCGCGTGCCGTGATGGCAGTCTAAGTGTTGGTAGCTGCTTACTGCATAAGCGCACACGTGAGCAATCTGGTCTTGGCATCAGTAGTAACGGCAATCAACCAAGTTATATCGCCAACCTCGTTATATCAAATCACCCATACCATCCTGCGCGGTCGCGTTGGCTCATCGCGGCTTTGATCGACCTACAGCAACAATTAATTCCGCTCATACGCTACCAAGGCATACGCAGAGTTGCGCTACTCGCTCGTCCGCTTATCTCCGATAATCCACGCGATCCTATATCTAATAAAAATGAGAGCATAAATTCGCTACTTCTAGATTGGCAGACTGATACATTGCCATTATTGACCACGTATTTACAAGACCTACCAAAACTGCGTATCGATATACATATGCCCAAAAGCATTGATTTATAAATGGCTCTCTAGCCAGTCATCATTTTTTTGCGCCCATAAAAAAACCGCCTTGGGCACTCATAAGAGCATCCCAAGGCGGTTTTTATGAATCAAACTACATCAAATACTGAGCCTTAGTTCTGCTCAACACCTTTCATCGTCAGTTTGATACGGCCGCGGTTATCAACGTCTTGCACAAGCACTTTAACGACCTGACCTTCTTTCAGATAATCAGATACATTTTCTACGCGCTCTTCTGCGATTTGTGAAATATGTACTAAACCATCAGTGTTTGGTAAAACATTCACAAATGCACCAAAGTCGACGATACGAGCAACCGTACCTTCATAAGTTTTGCCAACTTCAACTTCAGCAGTTATTGCTTCGATTTTACCGATAGCGGCTTTAGTCGCTGCCTTGTTTTCACCAAAGATACGAATCGTACCAGCGTCATCGATATCGATAACCGCACCAGTCTCTTCGGTTAGCTGACGGATAGTTGCGCCGCCTTTACCGATAACGTCACGAATTTTGTCTGGGTTGATTTCGATAACGGCATAGTTTGGTGCATGAGCATTGATTTCAGTACGGCTCTCAGGCAATACTTGGTTCATTGCGTCCAAGATATGGATACGACCAGCATGGGCTTGCTTAAGCGCTTGCTCCATGATGTCAGGGGTAATACCTTCGATTTTGATATCCATCTGTAGTGCAGTGATACCGTTTTTAGAACCGGCTACTTTAAAGTCCATATCACCTAGATGATCTTCGTCACCTAAGATGTCTGACAAGACAGCAAAACGCTCGCCTTCTTTAACCAGACCCATCGCGATACCAGCAACTGGTGCTTTTAAGGGTACGCCTGCATCCATCAACGCCAAGCTTGCACCGCAAACAGACGCCATAGACGATGAACCGTTTGATTCAGTGATTTCTGATACCACACGGATGACATATGGGAAGCGTTCGCTATCTGGCAGCATCGCTTGTACACCTCGGCGTGCAAGGCGACCATGGCCGATTTCACGACGCTTTGGAATACCTTCGCGGCCCGTCTCACCCACTGAGAAATGCGGGAAGTTGTAATGCAGCATGAAATGGTCACGAATCGTGCCCCCTAATGAGTCAATCATGTTGACATCGCGGCTGTTACCAAGCGTGGTAGTAACCAATGCTTGCGTCTCACCGCGGGTAAACAGTGCTGAACCATGTGTATATGGTAGAACACCCACTTGTACGTCAAGTGCACGAACCGTCTCAAGATCACGACCATCAATACGCGGCTTACCTGACAAGATATTGTCACGAACAGTACGATATTTAAGGTCGTTGTAGATTTCTTTTAGCTCAGACACAGTATCCGCATAAGTTTCTGACTCAGCATCACCCGCAAGCGTATCAATGATTGATTGTTTGATCTCATCAAGCTTCGTGTAGCGCTCTTGCTTATCAGTGATCGTGTATGCATCCGCAACTTGCTCACCGAACTGCTCTTTCATGCTGCTAGTCAGTGCTTGATCACGCTCAGGAGCAGAATACTGCTGCTTAGCAGTACCAATTTCTTCCGCCATTGACGCGATATTATCGATAACGATTTGCTGCTGCTGATGACCATATAATACCGCACCTAGCATCTGATCTTCTGACAGCTCAGCTGCTTCAGATTCAACCATCAATACCGCAGACTTAGTACCAGCCACGACCAAATCTAGATCACTGGTTTCAAGCTGCTCAGTCGTTGGGTTTAGTACGTATTCGCCGTTAATAAAACCAACACGAGCGGCAGCGACAGGGCCATTGAATGGCGCATCAGAGATAGCCAATGCGGCTGAAGCACCGATTAATGCAGCGATGTCTGCCGACTGCGTTTTATCTGATGATACAACGGTGGCAGTAATTTGAATCTCGTTTACATAACCTTCAGGAAATAACGGACGAATCGGACGGTCAATCAAGCGAGAAGTTAGTGTTTCAAACTCACTAGCGCGGCCTTCACGTTTGCCATAAGCACCTGGAATCTTACCCGCTGCATACATTTTTTCTTGATAGTTGACAGTGAGCGGAAAGAAATTCTGACCTTCTTTGGCTTCTGATTTTACGACTGCTGCGACAAGTACCGTAACGCCGCCCATATGTACTAATACAGAGTTTGCTTGACGGGCAATTCGGCCTGTCTCGATAACGACCTGCTGATCGCCGTACTGAAATTCACGCTTAATGGTATTAAACATTGTCATATAATCTTCCTAATGTTGACTGACAAAAGTGATATCAGCTTTAAAAAACCTGATATCTGTCATTAAAATTCTGTGTATATGGTCATTAACTGACAATCTCTCTATTAGAAATCATCTCAATCAATGCCAATAACTTTACCTAATTATTTCATATATCTTTTCGTGCTAAACATCGTACTATTATGTATATTTGGTCGTTCAATTTTGGCTTTACTATAAATACTATCAAACAGACATTAAGTCAAAAGACTTCGGCGCTAAAGACCGTCTAGGCTATGTCTACGCTCTTAAGAATCAGCTATTTACGCAGTAAGCTAAGAGACAAGTACTTTATCAGTAGTCGCTATATATTCAGTAGATATACTATCGAACTCACAAGGCATTATTTTACAGTGATTTATAGCCATTGACCAATTAATTGCAGAACAGAGCCGTTATCGATAGGAAATACTGATTTTAACGCCCAATCAGCATCATTATCACTATTTTTGGTCGCTTATGTTTGTCAACCTTGATGTGTTTTAGACAAATGGTGCTATCTAAACATAGCTTTCAAAATGAATAAGCATAAAAAAAACGGCGTGAAACTATTCCACACCGTTTTTAGAAAAATCTATTTTATCGATAACAACAAACAAGTTCCAAGCAGTTAGCAAAAATTTTAAGATTCTGCCATATAATGGCGTCCTTTGTTTTACCACCCACTCGTACTATTGTCGTTAAATTAGCGACGTAGACCTAACTGACTGATAAGAGTGGTGTAGCGACCAAGATCTTTACCTTTTAGGTAATCAAGCAATTTGCGACGCGTGTTAACCATACGGATAAGACCGCGACGGCTATGATGGTCAGCTTTATGTGCTTTGAAATGATTCTGCAAATCGTTGATACGAGCGCTCAACAAAGCTACTTGAACTTCTGGGGAGCCAGTGTCGTTTTCGCCACGTTGGTATTGAGCGATGATTTGTTCACGATCGGTATTAGTTAGCATAAATATCTCCAGCAATGCTAAAAGCTTTAAAAACGGACTACAATTTGAGTCAGATTAAAAGCAGTAGAATAGTAAATAAAATAACTTGCGCGCCATTCAGGACAACCCTGCATTACTAGAGTTAACCTAGTGTACGACAAATTCAGTTAAAGATAACGACCATTTAACACGTTTGAACGTATGCATTATATTTGTCAACGTCAACACCTAATTAAGGTGTGGATCTAACCAACATACATTATTTAAAACCTGACTTAAATGTGAGGGCAATTATAACAAAAAACTGCTGAACTATCAGCAGTTTTTCATAAAACTTGTAAATTCGGATCTGGCATTAATGGGAGGACAATTTATCAAAAGATGACAATGTTTGCTTATTTGTTAACATCATCTTGTGTTGCATTGCCACCTAGCTCGTCATCGTCAAGTGGTGACGCTGTGGTGACTTCTGCCAAACTATCAGGAGTAGCATCCTCACTAGGATCAATGTCTTCTGATAATTGCTGAATTTTTTTTTCTTGCGCATCCATATTATCTGTTGAGTTACTCATGTTAGCTCCTACATTATTATTTTTCAACATATCTATTTTACAGTTACCAATACTAAGATAATTATTGCTACTAAGCTAAAGCCAAATGCAGTTGTGCCATTCTAGATTGAATGACACACAAAGATACTATTTGTCTTCTTTAGCATCTTCTACATTACTAGCAATGCGGTCTGCTGCTGCTTCGCTGCTTTCAGTATGGTTGTCTTCAGTTTGACTTTTAAGAGCAGCAGTTGCCGATTCAGCACGTTGTTGCTCAAGTTCAGTATCATTTGGGTTAGAGTTAGACATAATATTTTCCTTAATTGTAATTATAAATAGTTGAGAATTTTTGATTTTTCATCTTTCAATAAATGAAGCAAAATTTAAGACAATGCTTTGTCGATAGCATCGACAAAGTTACTGATATCATCTGGATTACGTGAAGTAATTAAATTGCCATCGACTTGTACAGTCTTGTCGACATACGTCGCACCAGCATTTTCTAGATCGGTTTGCAGCGTATGATAGGCTGTTAGTGTTTTGCCTTTAGCAATGCCCGTGTTGATAAGCGCCCAAGGAGCGTGGCATATCACAGCTAATGGTTTACCTGCATCATTGATAGCATTGATAATATCATGGGCTTCTTTATTACCGCGAATGGTATCCGCATTGACCGTACCACCTGGTAACACCAACGCATCATAATCGGAAACATTTGCATCTTTTACGAAGATATCAGCAGTAAAGGTATCACCTTTATTTACATCTTGCTGCATAGCTTGCACTTCTTTGTCTTCATTGGTAGTGATCAGAAGGGTCTTGTAACCTTTGTCTTTCAGCTGGTTATTAACGTCTTCGTATTCTGCTTGCTCAAAATTATTGTGTAGTAAAAAAGCGATCGTTTTCATAATATTTCCTTTTCTGTCTATACTTGTTTCTGTTTATTTACATTCGAGTCTTTATAATCGAATTTATTATTGCGCGATAATTTTTGTTGTTTATTATGATTTGATAAATGATTTTTGCATCAATAATAGTCATCCTCTGACATATTTTTTCTTATTAAAGAACGTCCTTTCTACATGCTTTTTATTCTTATTTTTTATTGTTATATTATTTTTCCACTTTATTTTTGATCCAGTCTTCCCTAGCTAGGGTATCTACTGTACAAAAAAAACAGGTTTCACCATAGGTAAAACCTGCAATAAAATGTGACGGTATGTGATTAGTGTAAACTATTAGTAAATTGAATAGGCCACAGTTAACAGACTAGCTATAGCAATCACTCTATTATCAGCGCTGAATCAACTTTTTAGGCTGTAAGCGTCCATTGAGGCTAACAGCGCCCAATCCAAGAAATGCCCCTTGCTCGTTGATCAAGCGTATATCAACAGGTAGCTCGTGCTCTAAAGGCTGCGAGATGTCCATGCTGTCTTCAGTACCGATATCAGAACCAGCAATATTGGTTTCTGCTTCACTGGCATGGGATATTTGATGAGCAGCATTGCTTGCAACATAATCTCTAAGCTTACCTATTAAGCTATCGGATACGTTTAAGCGCTGTCCCATATGTACGCGCGCGCATTGTTCTTCGGTCAGTACCAACTCAGCATCGATATCAATACACGCATCGACAGGCAATAACTGAGAGTGTCGGCTATCTAAGTCTTTGTCTTCTAAAGCCGATAGTGCAATAGAGTCATCAATACTAAAATTACCGACTTGCGTGCGACGCAATGCCGTTAAATGTCCAAGCGTACCCAATGTTTTCGCAATATCCTCTGCTAATACGCGTACGTAAGTCCCTTTGGTACAAGTGACTGTCAAATAAATCTGTATATCATCAATCGCATGCAGCTCAATCGCCTTAATAATGATATCTCTCGGTGGCCTATCGATTTCAATACCAGCGCGGGCATACTCATACAGTTTTTTGCCATCTTTTTTTAATGCTGAATACATCGGTGGTATCTGCTGCTGAGGGCCCAGAAACTGCTGTGCGATAGTAGCCAATGAAACATCATCAAATGTTGGAATAGATGATTGTGCCACCACTTGACCGTCTGCATCACCCGTATCGGTTTGGCTACCAAGTAAAATCGTTGCTTGATAAGATTTGTCAGCATCCAGTTGATAATGACTAAACTTGGTCGCTTCGCCTAGGCAAATCGGCAGTAAACCAGTTGCCATCGGATCAAGCGTACCAGTATGACCAGCCTTTTTGCTATCGTGTATCGGTGACTTAAACAAATACTTCACTTTCGACACAACTTGCTGTGAAGTCATACCTTTGGGTTTGTCCACCAAGATAACCCCTGAAACTTTTATTTTTTCAGGTGCTTTGCTGGCTTTTTTATCAGGTTGCTTAGACGCTATAGACATAATAATAACTTACTCGTCATTCTCGTTTTGCTCAGTTTTGGTGACGGCTTTACTGATCAAGTCCATCATGTAGTTACCACGAGCAGTCACTTCATCATAGTGAAAGCGTAGACGCGGCGTAGTACGTGTTTTTAGGCTATGGCTCAGCTCAGTACGCAAAAATCCTGCTGCTTTATTCAGTACTTTGACGCTTTCTTCGTGATTGGTCTTAGTCATGGCATCATTGAGCTCAGGCTCCATGATAGTGACATAGATATCTGCATAGCCTAAATCTGGGCTCACTTTGACACTGGAGATTGTGACAAAACCTGTCAGACGAGGATCATTGACTTCATCACGAATAAGAACAGCAAGCTCACGCTGGATCTGATCGGATAAGCGTTGTAGACGTTGGTTCATGTTGTTACCTTACTTTAATGGGCTTATTGTTATTAATATATAGAACTGTTTGCTAAAAAATGTAGTAATGATATTTGCTAAAAAAGGCCTAGCAGGGTGTACCTGATAGGCCTAAGTACAGCTGAATATCGACAGAGTATCTAGCATGCTCAGCACATTTGGCATATTGCATTGCTACATACTCTGTTATCGAACAGCGGCTTTAGATAGTACGGGCGAACTCTTGAATTTCAAAGACTTCGATTTTATCGCCAGCTTCGACATCATAGCCACGAACGGCCAGACCACATTCCATACCAGTACGTACTTCATTGACGTCTTCTTTATAGCGACGTAATGATTGCAATTGACCAGTAAAGATAACTTGGTCATCACGCAATACGCGGATAGGTTTGTTGCGATAGATTGTACCTTCAACCACCATACAACCAGCAGCCGCACCAAACTTACTAGAGCGGAATACTTCACGAACTTCTGCAACACCAAGGATTTTCTCACGATGTTCAGGAGCAAGCATACCACTCATTGCAGATTTCACATCATCAATCAAACCATAGATGACACTATAGTAACGAATATCCATGTTAGCTGTATCTGCTTTACGGCGTGCGGTGGCATCTGCACGGACGTTAAAGCCTAATAATACCGCTTCGCTAGATTCTGCAAGTGTTACGTCAGACTCAGAGATAGGACCCACGCCTGAACTGATGACTCTGACTTTTACTTCATCAGTAGACAATTCATTTAGGGCAGCTAGTAGTGCTTCAAGTGAACCACGTACGTCTGTTTTCAATACAATGTTCAAGAATGACACATCGCCTTGACCCATCTGATCGAACATGCTTTCTAAACGCATGGCATTTTGACGCTCAAGTTGACGCTCACGCTCACGGTTGGTTCTAAAGGCCGCAACTTCGCGCGCTTTTTTCTCATCCGTTACTACTAAGAATTCACTACCAGCCGCAGGTGTTTCAGGCAGACCTAAAATCTCTACAGGAATAGAAGGGCCAGCTGATTTAACACGTTGACCATTCTCATCCGTTAGTGCACGTACTTTACCGTAGTACTCACCAGCTAGAACCAAGTCGCCTTGTTTCAACGTGCCTTTCTTAACTAGAACACTAACCACGGGACCACGACCTTTTTCGAGTCTTGATTCAATAACCACACCTTGTGCAGCACCGTCTAGTGGCGCCTCTAACTCCATTAACTCAGCTTGCAAGCTAATAAACTCTAGTAAGTCGTCGATACCTTCGCCTGTCTTGGCTGAAATACGTGCCATTGGTGTGTCGCCGCCCCATTCTTCTGTGACGACTTCTTTGGTAGTCAATTCATTGAGAACACGGTCAGGATCAGCACTTGGCTTATCCATTTTATTAATAGCAACAATGATTGGCGTACCAGCAGCACGTGCATGATCAATCGCTTCTGCCGTTTGTGGCATCATGCCATCATCAGCTGCGACGACAAGTACAACAATATCAGTTGCCTGAGCACCGCGTGAACGCATTGCGCTAAACGCTGCGTGACCTGGAGTATCAAGGAAAGTGATAACACCACGATCGGTTTTTACGTGGTAAGCACCGATATGCTGAGTAATACCACCCGCTTCACCATTCGCAACTTTCGTTTCACGAATTTTATCAAGTAGTGATGTCTTACCATGGTCAACGTGACCCATGATAGTGACAACTGGCGGACGTGTTTGAACGTTACTGCTACGCTCATCAACGGCGTCTTGTAGATCATCTTCCACTTTGGTATCACTGACTAGTACTGGGTTGTGACCCATCTCTTCAACCAGTAAACTTGCAGTTGCTTGGTCAATCGTGTCTGATTCACGAGCCATTTCGCCCATTTTCATGAGTAGCTTAGTGACTTCGCGAGCTTTAACCGCCATACGCTGTGCCAGATCAGCAACTGAAATTTGCTCACTAATCTCAACATCATAGACGATTTTTTCGACAGGTTTTTCAAACTTATGTTGTGATGCTTGTGTTGAACGCAAACCGTTTTTACGGTTTTTGATTTCACGCTCATCTTGATTTTTACGGCGACGACCACGAGCACCAGTGCTGTTTGCACCGCGTTTGATTTCGCGACGTTCTTTTTCGAATGACTCTTCTAATGCATCACCGACCAGGCCTTCAGCCAATGGTTCATCTTTACGTACTTCGGTAACAGGCTCACGATCGGTATATTTACCAGCCATTTTACGCATTTGCTCAAGCGTACGCTTTTGCGCTTCTTCTGCTTGAGTACGGCGAGTTTCTAATTCGATTTCACGTAAACGCGCTTCTTCTTTCTCACGAGTTTCGCGAGCTTTACGCTCAGCAGCTGTCTCAACTTTAGGCTTAGTAGCAGCAACCTTTTTCTTTGGCTGCTCTTTAGGCTTGACTTCAACGGTGGCTTTGCTCGCTTTACCGCCTTTTTTAACGACAACTGAGGTGGAGATATCATCGTTTTTGTCGTCTGATTTTTTGCTAGAGCCTAAGCTTGCACGCATTGCAGCTAAAGTTGCCGCTTGGCGCTCTTCTGCTTTTTTCTTGGTCGCAGCACGTTCTTCTGCTTCTTTAGCAGCACGCTCTTGAGATTCAATGAGAGCCTGCTCGCGCGCGGCTAATTCTTCAGCCATTTTTTCTGGATCAGGCTTTTCGAATACTTTCTTTTTACGCACTTCAACATTGACGCTCTTAGATTTGCCCGAAGAGCCAGTCACACGAGCGGTGCTCGTTGTCTTAGATTTGAGACTAATACGACGCTTTTCGTTTTGACCATGACTTTGTTTTAAATACGTCACCAACTTCTCTTGCTCAAACTCGGTGACTAGGTCATCCTCTGCGCGAGCAGGCAGGCCAGCATCTACTAGTTGCTGCTTTACAGCACTTGTAGTTTTGCCTACCATTTCTGCCAGTTCTTTGACGGTCTTATCTGCCATTTATTATCACCTACTGTCTATTATTTGCTATATGTTCAATTCAGTTGTTGGCTACAAATGATTGGGTTAAGGCCAGTATTTACAGTATGTAGACACCAGCACTTTATTCTCAATAGCATATCACCAAAAGACAGCGATATGCAGTTACCGCTTATTCATCGAACCAAGATTCCCGAGCTTTCATGATGAGTTTTCCTGCAGTTTCGGAGTCTAATCCTTCGATATCTTCTAGATCGAAGACGGCTTGTTCTGCCAAATCATCCACGGTAATAATGTCTTTTTGTGCCATTTTATAAGCCCAGCTGACTGTCATACCTTCAAGCTCTTGAAGCTCTTGACTTGGCTCTTTCATGTTCTGTTGTTTGACCAGCTCATCAGCAATGACGACGTCTTTAGCACGTTCTTGAATCATGTCGATTGCTTCATCGTCTAACCCTTCAATGTCATAGAAGGTATCGACTGGCACATAGGCGACTTCTTCAATACTGGTAAAACCAATATCAACCAGTGCCTGTGCTAAGTCTTGATCAACTTCTAGGCGCTCATAGAATAATTCAATGAATGCTTTTGATTCGTTTTCTTGACGCTGTTTGTACTCTTCTTCGAGCATCATATTCAGCTTATAGCCAGTCAACTCAGAAGCTAAACGTACATTCTGACCTTGAGAGCCAATCGCGCGTGCCAGTTGATCGTTGGTGCTAAAAATAATATCTGCTGTTTGAGTGTCTTCATCTAAGATGATGCTACTGACATCAGCTGGCTCTAAAGAGCTGATGATGAACTGAGCAGGATCATCTGACCATACCACGACATCGATACGCTCACCATCTAGCTCTTGCTGTACTGCTTGGATACGTGTACCACGCATACCAATACAGGCACCGACTGGATCAATACGATGATCGTTGGTCTTCACGGCTATTTTAGCACGGGTGCCTGGTAGACGAGCGACGTTACGAATTTCAATAATTTGTTCTGCAATCTCAGGTACTTCTTTTTGCATCAACGCTGATAGCATTTCAGGATGCGTGCGAGATAACAATAGTTGTGCACCGCGGTTTTCACGGTTTACATGATATAAGATGGCGTTGATACGCGATTTGGCACGTAGCTGCTCACGTGGCAACATTTGATCGCGTGACAAGTAGCCTTCAGCATTGTCGCCTAAGTCGATGATATAGCCATCACGTGTCTGTTTCTTGACTTCGCCATACATCATTTCACCAACACGTGGCTCAAAAGCGTCTGCAACAAGTGCACGCTCCGCTTCACGGATTTTTTGAATGATGACCTGTTTTGCTTGAGTAGCCGCAATACGACCAAATTCAATCGATTCGATTTGCTCTTCTTTGATATCACCAATTGACCATTCATCAGCATCAAGATCTGTGATAGCAAGCTGACAAGCAGGCATTTCATGGTCTTCATCTGCAACCACGGTCCAATAACGATAAGTGTCATAATCGCCAGTTGCACGGTCAATAGCTACTCGCACAGCCACTTCTGGCTGCTCGGTATATACTTTTTTCTTGGTCGATACCACCAAAGCGTCTTCTATGGCTTCAAAGATATCTTCAGGATTTAAGCCCTTTTCATTACTGACAGTTTCTACTACCGTTAAGATTTCACGACTCATGCTATACCTGTCCTATCATTTTTTAATTGACTTAAATTTTATAATTTGGGTGTTGCTATTATATAGTTACTATAAGCCACATAAGCTATTTGAAGATGACACTGCTGATCTATGAGCAGCTGCCTAATAATATGTAGTTAGGCATCTTCGTAAACTAAGTTGGCTTTATCAATATTACTTAATGCAATCTCAAACTGCTCACCATCGCTTGACGTCAGTTTTAAAGATTTTTCATCGATACTATCTAATGTACCTGTTGCTTTACGACGTTTTTGATCACCTGTGCCGATAGCTTGAATCAAACGTAAGCTTACTGTTTGACCCACATAGGCATGCATCTGCTCATCTGAGAAAAATGCACGGTCAAAACCAGGTGAAGACACTTCTAAAATATATTCACCAGCGATAGGATCATGAACTTCTAAGATACCGCTTACTTGATGGTTCACTGCGGCACAGTCTTCGATAGTAACGTGCTTATCTTGGGCTTGCTCTTCTGGCAATGCCTCAATATAAATACGCAATAAAGAGCGACGGCCTTGTGGCGCAAATTCTATACCCCATAGCGACACATCGCAAGCGGCCACAGCAGGGGCAATAATATTAGTCAGTTCTGCAACTTTAGTCGAAAGCTTCATAATCTCTTTGTGTTTTCCTATTCGCTTATCTATCGTACTCAGTAAACCGTATCAAAGCTTTGCTCTTTTCATACTTATATATAGTAAGAATTACGGTCATTATATAATGGTAAACCACAAACATATAACAGGTATTGTGCGTTTATATAGGGACGAGCCTAAAAAACATCAAGCTCAGCCAAACAATGCTTTTATTAGTTATAAAGCACTACTATCGATAAAAGCGTGAGGAATAAAAGATAGTGTTGCTTAAGGAGCATCGTGCCAGTGGCGGCCGATGATGACCAGTGACGAGTAATATCGTACTCTATAGACCTAGAGCTTAGCATAAGTAGGATAGATACCGCGATAACACTGACCTTCAGATACAAAAAAACCCACAAACATTATGGTGGGCTAATCGGTACTGACAAATTTAGTGTACAAAACATCAGTATAAAAAGTGGTAGCGGGGGCTGGATTTGAACCAACGACCTTCGGGTTATGAGCCCGACGAGCTACCAGACTGCTCCACCCCGCATCAATCTAGAACGCATATTATAGGGAGATAATGTAGAAGTGTCAACACTTTATTTTAAATAATTATAAATCAAGTGGTTACTACTAAAAATCCAACCTGACGCTATGCTACGTCTGTGAAACTTGGTGCGATTGGGGGGACTTGAACCCCCACGGCTTGCGCCACCACCCCCTCAAGATGGCGTGTCTACCATTCCACCACAATCGCATTTTACTACCCTGTTCTCTAACTTCCTATCTACTATATATAATGCGTAAGGTAGGCATTAATAGATAAGAACTTGCGAAAACAGAAAAGCATTGTAAATGTAACCTACCAAAATAGCAAGCGCTGACTAATCAAAAGCCACTTATTCAGGATTTTGTGTCAATGGACGCGGCGTTTGCGGTGCTGACACTGGCGCGTCTAGACGAAACTGGTCTTCGGCCTGCTTACGCGCATGCACCGCCAGCGTCATACTGGTAATAAAGAATATGACCGTTAGTACTGCAGTCGCACGCGTCAAAAAGTTGGCAGTTCCCGCTGCACCAAATACGGTACCTGATGAGCCGGCACCAAAAGAAGCCCCAGCATCTGCCCCTTTACCATGCTGTATCAAAATCAAGCCGATCATGGCAATGGCCACGATAATATGCAGGGCTAATATAAACGTAAACATGGTGGCCTCTTTTGCCGCGTAATGACGACTGATAACGGAAAATAAAACGTAAGGTTAATAAAAATAATGACTAGCATCTCATGATACCAAATCGATTATATAAATAAGGCGCATTGTACACGATTGCAAGGGTACTGTTAAACCTACTTTTACCAACTGGTAAAACCATACTGTCTATCGGCTATGATACTGATATCTGAGCGTTATTTATTTGATTAAGCATTCGCTTGACTAAAAGCATCAGCGATCGCTAAGAAGCTATCTGCTTTCAATGAGGCACCGCCAACCAATGCGCCATCAATCATAGAGTCAGCAGCAAAGCTATCAGCATTATCAGCATTAACGCTACCGCCATACAGTACGGTAATCGCACCTGCTATGTCAGCAAAGCCCGCAACGGTTTGCTTGATATGTTGATGAGTCTTACTCACTTCTGCCACAGTCGGTACTTTACCTGTACCAATTGCCCAGACAGGTTCGTAAGCGACGAGTAGTTTTTCAGATAACGATGTTGCTAAATCTGGTTGCTGAACAAGCATATCTTTAATCACTGAGAGTTGTTCATTGATAACGTCAAGTGTTTGACCATTATCATACTGTTCTTGCGTTTCGCCGATACAGAACACCACACCAAGATTTTGAGAAAACGCATGAGACAGTTTATTTATTAGACAGTCATGAGATTCTTTATGATACTGGCGACGCTCAGAGTGACCAAGTATCGTCCAAGTAGCTCCTGTATCTGCGACTTGCTGTGCTGAGCAGTCTCCGGTGTAAGCGCCTGTGCTTGCACTATGAGCGCTCACGTCTTGAGCGGCGCTAACTATTGAAGTATTTGCTAAGCGTGCACTGACTGCGGCCAAATGAATACAGCTTGGTGCTACCATCAATTTGCATTGACTATTAGAGGTTGGCGTTTTAGCTTGATTTTTAGCATCAACCTTAGTCAGCAGGTCATTTAACAGCGCATCAACATCATGGCTAGTTGCTGGATTCTGCTTCCAATTACCGATCACCCAAGCTTGCATACTTATTTACCTTGTCTCATGTATTCGCGCCAATTCGGCTCATATGCGCGCCAGTATAACAAATAATTCGTAAGTGCTATAGTAGTGTGCTGCCAAAAGCAGCGGTGCTTTTCAATACCTATGTTCAAAAATGACAACTAAAAACAGAGATTTTAATGTATTGATTGTTTAATCATTTGTAGAAAGCCTTTAAACTAAAATAAAGTCAAGTCGTATATTGTGTCTAACAGAAATTAAAAATTATTAAATGCTCTCTAAGTTATTACGAAAGAAGTAGAAATAACTTGCTGAATCAAAATACGTATCCATTACCGCAAATATTATTAAAGCATATATAGTAGTCTGTATTCTAAAGCGGTGTGCAAACCCTTTATCAAGGAGAGGTCATAATGTCTATTACAACCAGTAAATATGGTGGTCTAGCGCAGCAGCTCATCAGTGATGGCGTCGTTAGCGAAGCAAATATGAAAACAGCGCAGATTGAGTCGCAGGAGCAGAAAATCGGATTGGTGCCGTACCTTGTAGACAATAAACTGGCTGATTCTTATCACCTTGCTCAAATGTTATCACAAGCCTTTGGCGATCCCTTGTTCGATCTCGATGCGCTCAGCACTGATGTCATTCCAAAGGACTTAGTCGATGAAAAAATCGTCCGTAAGTTTAATGCATTGCCATTATTCAAGCGCGGCCAACGCTTATTTGTAGCGCTCAGTGATCCAACTCGTGTTGATGCTATTGATGCTATTGCCTTTAATTCTCGCTTGTCTATTGAAACGATTGTTGTTGAAGAAAATAAGCTAAAAAAGCGTATCGAAAGCGTTTACGCTGATACGATGCAGAGCTTTGACAGCTTCTCTGACAGTGACTTAAATGTTGGTTTTGAAGATGGTGATGAAGGTAACGATAACGGTGAAACGAAGCTTAGTGATGGGGTCGATGAAGCACCTGTTGTAAAATTTGTTAATAAAATGTTGGTCGATGCCATTCGTATGGGTGCTTCTGATTTGCACTTTGAACCCTATGAAAAATCTTTCCGAGTACGTTTTCGTGTTGATGGCGTGATGGAAAAAATAGCCAATCCGCCAGTCCAGCTCGCTGGCAAAATCGCAGCGCGTTTGAAAGTCATGTCGCAAATGGATATCTCAGAGCGCCGAGTACCGCAAGATGGACGTATCAAGCTCAAAATCTCTAAAACGAAAGCCATTGATTTCCGGGTAAACTCATTACCAACTTTGTTCGGTGAAAAAATCGTTTTGCGTATCCTAGATCCTTCATCAGCCATGCTTGGTATTGATGCGCTAGGGTATGAACCTGATCAGCAGGAGATGTTTTTAGAAGCGCTGCACAAACCGCAAGGTATGCTACTGATTACTGGCCCTACTGGTTCTGGTAAGACAGTCTCTCTTTACACAGGTATCAATATCTTAAACACTGGTGCCACCAATATTTCAACCGCCGAAGACCCTGTGGAAATTAACCTTGAAGGTATCAATCAGGTCAATGTCAACGCTAAGGTCGGCCTAACCTTTGCTAATGCGCTCAAGTCTTTTTTGCGTCAAGATCCTGATATTGTCATGGTTGGTGAGATTCGTGACTTGGAGACTGCCGAGATCGCTATTAAAGCGGCACAAACAGGACACATGGTACTGTCGACCCTACATACCAACTCAGCACCTGAAACCTTGACGCGTTTGCGTAATATGGGTGTGGCTTCTTTTAACATTGCAACGTCAGTCAACTTAGTCATTGCGCAACGTTTGGCGCGGCGACTGTGCAAGAACTGTAAAAAACCGATCAATATCCCTCGTCAAAGTTTGCTAGAGATTGGTTTTACTGATGCAGATTTGGATAATCCAGACAACGTGATTTATGAGCCAGTGGGCTGCAATGAGTGCCGTGAAGGTTATAAAGGCCGTGTAGGTATTTATGAGGTGATGAAGGTCAGCCCCGACATCTCACGTATCATTATGGAAGATGGCAATGCCATAGATATCAAAGATGCGGCGCTCAAAAATGGTTTTCGAGATCTACGCCGTTCTGGGGTTTTAAAAGTTATGCAAGGTGTCACTAGTATTCAAGAAATGATGCGCGTTACTTCTGAATAAGTAGCATAAGCATTAAGTCGTATATGCAACTATTAATCTTCTAGTATTTTTCTTTCTAAAGGCTCCTAACGTAGAAATACTATCTAATAGATATACTTAAAAATAAAACAGATAGGCACTGGTTTTTTGCGCTAAAATAAAGTATACCAGCCAACAATTTTGTCTGGTATTCTGCTTTATGTTTGCAATATCTATATTAGACAATTTCGAGGGTAGTAATATGGCAAAAGCTAAGACTGACATGCTGTTGGACTTTGTCTATGATGGCGTAAACCGGCGCGGGCAAAAGGTGAAAGGCGAAACCACTAGTCGTAGCTTAGAGTTAGCCAAAGCAACTTTACGCAAGCAAGGGATCACGGTTAAAGGTATCAAGAAGAAACCAAAACCGCTCTACACCTTCAAAAAACCAATTAAAGCCATTGATATTGCGATTTTTGCGCGACAATTGGCAACGATGATGAAAGCAGGTGTCCCGCTGACTCAATCTTTTGAAATTGTAGCAGATTCGCTTGATAATCCGAGTATGAAAGACTTGGTGCTACAAATCAAAGCTGATATCGAAGCAGGTGGCACCTTTGCTTCCGCCCTACGTAAACACCCTCGTTACTTTGATGATCTATTCTGCTCACTCGTCGAATCTGGTGAACAATCGGGTGCGCTAGAGACCATGCTTGAGCGTGTAGCGACTTACAAAGAAAAAAGCGAACTACTAAAAGCAAAGATTAAGAAAGCAATAAAATATCCGATTGCTGTCATCGTAGTTGCCATTATCGTTACTATGATTCTACTAATAAAAGTCGTGCCTGTATTTTCAGACCTATTTGAGTCATTTGGCGCAGAGCTACCTGCTTTTACTCAAATGGTAGTGGGTATGTCTGAGTGGATGCAGTCTTGGTGGTTTATTTTAATTATTTTTATCGGTGGGGCTATTATCGGATTTTCAGAAGCCAAAAAACGCTCTAAAAAATTCCGTGACTTTTTAGACCGTGCAGTATTAAAAGCACCAATTTTTGGCAATATTGCTTACCAAGCAATTATTGCTCGCTTTGCTCGTACCCTATCTACCACTTTTGCCGCTGGTGTACCTCTCATTGATGCGCTAGATTCTACTGCTGGTGCGACCAATAATGTCGTGTTTTATAATGCCACTCAACAGGTCAAAAATGACGTTTCTACTGGTCAGCAACTACAGTTCTCCATACGTTCAACCAATTTATTCCCAAGTCTCGTTATTCAAATGGTGGGTATCGGCGAAGAGTCTGGTAGCTTGGAAGAAATGCTAGATAAAGTCGCTGTCTACTACGAAAACGAAGTCGACAATGCCGTTGATGGTTTGACCAGCTTAATGGAACCTATGATCATGGCTGTACTGGGTGTATTAGTTGGTGGTCTGGTCATTGCGATGTACTTACCAATCTTCCAAATGGGCTCAGTCGTAGGATAATGGTTTAATGCAATTCATACAGTTACTACAAGAAAATATAGCTCTAGCCTTGGTCGTATTTGGTTTGTTAGGTCTTTGTGTTGGCAGTTTTTTAAATGTTGTGATTCATCGTATCCCACTTATGATGATTTACGGTTGGCGACAAGAATGTAGCCAATTTATGATCGAACAGGCAGATATGCCACGCGAGCATACGTTACCTATAGCGAATGTCGTGGCTACTGACCAACCCATTACTTTGAGTCGACCTGCCTCACGCTGCCCCCATTGCGCTCATAAGATCAGATGGTATGAAAACATACCCTTAATCAGCTGGCTGGCACTAAAAGGGCGCTGCTCAAACTGCAAAGCTGCGATTGGTTTGCGTTATCCTGTAGTTGAGTTAGCAACCGCTTTACTATCGGTGCTCGTGATCTACAAATTCGGTGTCAATGCAACTGGATTGTCAGCGCTCGTTTTAGTGTGGACACTAGTGGCTCTAACCGGTATTGATTTTGATACGCAGCTACTACCCGATCGCCTGACTTTTCCACTAGCAGGTCTAGGATTGGCCGTCAACTCACAAGGCTGGTTTGTCTCACCAACGCAGTCGATATGGGGTTTACTCTTCGGATTTTTATCACTCTGGATCGTCGTTAAAGTATTCTATTTAATCACTAAGAAACATGGGATGGGACAAGGTGATTTTAAATTACTAGCAGTATTAGGTGCTTGGCTCGGACCCATGATGTTGCCATTAATTATTTTATTATCATCCTTGCTTGGATCGATCGTCGGAATAATCTTGATGAAAAAACAAGGTGAGAGCAGGCCTTTTGCCTTCGGTCCTTACATTGCTGTCGCAGGCATTGTTGCTTTATTATACGGCTCAGATATCGTCAGCTGGTATCTTGGTATGTATACTTACTAAGTCTTGATAGTAAGTTTTTTACCCTAATCTATAAGCATAATTATTGATAAGCAATTTCTTCATTAGTCACTGCTTTTACTACCTCTGTCAAATAAGCCATCATTATGTCAAATAAAGCCGCACAATCTTATTCGCGTCAACCACAGAATCTACAGACAAAAAACAAGACGCTCGTCGTTGGTTTAACAGGCGGGATCGGTAGTGGCAAATCCGCTGCTAGTGCTTGGTTTTCTGAGCAAGGGATCGATATTATCGATGCCGATGTGATCGCTCATGAGATCGTTACTAAAGGCAGCGATACTCTGCGCAAAATCCAAAAAAGATTCGGTGATTGGGTGTTAAATGGTGATGGGTCAATGGATAGGGCCGCTGTACGTACGCATGTATTTGCAAACCCTGAAGCGCTTATTGAGCTTGAGGCGATCACGCATCCAGCGATACGTGAGACAGCGAAAGCACAGTTAGAGTCTAGTACCTCACCTTATGTGGTATTGTCCGCACCTCTACTCATTGAGGGAGCAGAAGCGGGTCTTGCCAATTTGTGTCAACGTATTTTGGTGATGGATGCCACCGAAGACACGCAGCTTGCGCGTGCCAGTCAGCGTGATGATCAAAGTATTCAAAAAATCAAAGCCATTATGACCAACCAGCTTAGTCGTGAAGAGCGCAATCGTCATGCAGACGATATCATACTTAACGAGAGCGACCTTGCCTCTCTATACTTACAGCTAGAACCCTTACACCAAGAGTACCTTACGCTTGCCCAGCAGCTAAAGTTCGCTGGCGATTAACCTCATATAGAGCCATACCAGTAGCGACGCTTACGTTTAAGCTTTGTAGGTTGCCATGCTCGTTTCCTGACATCGGAATATAGACCAGCTCATCGCAGCTCTCCATTGTCAGGCGGCGCATCCCCTCTCCTTCTGACCCCATAATGATGGCTGTTTTGCCAGTCAGATCAGCGGCGTGTATAGGCTTAGCATCGGCATTGAGCGCCGTACCAAACACAAATACTCCTGCGTTTTTGATTTGCGAAAGTGTACGTGCCAAATTGGTGACGCTAATAATTGGCATCATCTCTGCGGCACCAACGGATACTTTAGCGACTGTGGGCGTCAGGCTTGCTGCATGGTGTTTTGGACAAACCACGGCATCCACACCCATTGCTACAGCTGTACGCAAGCAAGCACCAAAGTTATGCGCGTCTGTTATTTGATCTAGCACTAACAATAAGCACTGTTCGCGACCAATAATGGTATCAAGCAGACCTTCATCAGCAAAACCTAGCGGACGAGCATTGAGTACCACGCCTTGATGCTGCGGACTACCACATAGCTGTGTCAGCTTATCTTTTTGGGTCGGCTGGATGCTAATACCATTGGCTTCCGCCTCAGCCATAATGGCTTGTACATGACTGTCACTCTCGCGCCCCTGTTGCACAAACAAGCTAAGACCATCCAAAGGGCGGTGTTTAAGTAACGCATCAATGGCATGAATGCCGTAAAAATAAATGGGTTTTGCCATAATAGGCCTATTAAATATTAGGTGGATATCGCGCTAAGCGATGGAATAAGAATAATGTTATTGACGTTAAGTATTGCAACTCATTATCAATGAGGGAGCGATTAAGTCAGCACTAAAAACAGAAATAAACAATACCAATCCGATATTGTTTATGGGGCTGTAGTAGATAAGCACTATGCTAGACTACTTTTATGAAGATAACCCGTTGTAAACTAAGTAAAAAAGTACAGCGAAGGCTGTTAGAGTTTTTCACAGCTGAAGTGACTGCTAGAACAGCCGCAGATTTGCTTGATATTCAGCCTAATACTGCTGCACTTTTTTATCATAAAATAAGACTTGTGATAGATTACCATCTCTCATTAGAAGCTGATGAGCTTTTTGATGGTGAGGTCGAATTAGATGAAAGTTACTTTGGCGGTGTACGCAAAGGCAAAAGAGGTCGCGGGGCTGCTGGTAAAACCGCTGTATTTGGTATTCTAAAACGAAACGGTAAGGTGTATACCATTGTCGTAGCAGACACCAAACAGACTACTCTAATGCCTGTTATTAAGCGTAAAATCAAGCCTGACAGCTTTGTTTATACGGATAGCTATCGAAGTTACAATGCACTGGATGTGAGCGAGTTTAAACATTTCAGAGTCAATCACTCTATAGAGTTCACTTGCGATAAAAACAATCACATCAATGGCATTGAGAACTTCTGGAATCAGTCTAAACGAACACTCAGAAAGTATAATGGGATTAATAAGAAAAACTTCCATTTGTTTTTAAAAGAGTGCGAGTTTAGATTTAACTATGGTTCACCATCTAATCAGCTAAAATTCCTGAGAAAATGGTGTGATATTTAATCCTTATCTACTACAGCCCCTTGTTTATTGTTTGGTCATTAATATTTGATGGCATTAGCTGTTCACTGATAGTGATAGCTTAACCGCACCCAATGTTAACTGAATCGCATTGTTGATAATATCAACCTTCTAAATGGCAGACATACTGGACGATTTCTTCGGTACGTAGATTGAAACCGCTATTGCCTTCGACAACAAACGATTGACCAGCACGATAGTAGCTAAACTCGTCATCACCATTAATTTTCACTTCACACTCGCCGCCGGTGATTTCGATACGCTCGGATGTATTGGTGCTAAAGTGATAATGCTCAACCAAGTTATCACAAGGTAAGATCACACCCAAGGTTTTGTGACGACCGTCTTCAAACATAATGGTATGGCTGGAACAGCGACCATCATAAGATACTGTCGCTTGGGCATTAACTGTTACGTTAGTAAATTGCGCCGCTGTCATAGTGGCTTCCTTATCAAATAATTATGGTAAAACTAAAAAATAAGTAACTGGTTACCGCTAGAGCCGCGTCATCAACACACCTCTCTGCACTGAGTGCGGCATCCTTCTCTACTAGATATCTGCGTGCTAAGAGTAGCCACAGGTTCTATGAAAACGCTTTGGAATAATGACTGATTGGCATACTCTTCTCACTATACGCCTATAATTTTACAAAATCATGACTCGTTATCATGCACCGTATGTCATCAATATAACAAGAAGAGTTTATCATTATGTGAGATTATGCTACCACATTATCTCTATAAAGTTTGTTAAAGCGACTAGGAAAATACTGTTTGATGCTAAGCTTAGATAGACTTATTTATCTGCTTTTGTGCCATTAACGCATCATTATACTGGGTCTATTTTTACGAATTTTGTCCAAAATCACGCTTAGTATATAGACATAATTTTGCTATAATCAACCCTCTTAATGATTGATATTACAGCGATTACTCATTGCCAGTTTTTGATAATTTTGTGGTAATCTTCCAATCACAAATTCGATTATACACTTCCTTAATGTTTGTATTTGAGCACATTTAGCACCATACTGTTTGCCTACAATATTTATCTATTTAGTGTCGTTAAATAGATAAATTCATTGCTTTATTTACCTTATTTTATAGATGGCTTCTTAAGATTTATATGAAGTTCATTGTCTGTCATGAGAGGCGTTGATGCTAGTATCATTAACTTTACATCAGTTTGCGTTGATCGCTCAGCATGAGCTGAGTGTCGCTGAAGGCTTCAATGTCATCACTGGTGAAACAGGGGCGGGTAAGTCGTTGTTGCTGGATGCACTATCCTTGTGTGTGGGCGCGCGCGCAGACAGCGCGATGGTCAGACATGGCGCAGACAACGCAGACATTTATGCTCAGTTTGATGTACACAACAACAGCGTCATTGCCGAATGGTTTGCCAAGAATGATCGGGCGCTAGACGAGCCTGAAGTACTTATTCGGCGGCAGCTGAGCAATACTGGTCGCTCAAAAGCATGGTTGAATGGTTCGCCTGCCAGTTTGGCTGAGCTAAAAAGCTTGGGCGCATTACTGGTCAATATTCATAGCCAACATGCTCAACAAGCCTTACTCAAGCCGCAGTTTGTGGTGAATTGGCTCGATGAGATGGCACAAATAACGCCACTCACGCGTCAGACAGCCAGTAGCTATCAGCAGTATCAGCAGCTAAAGCGTCGCGCTGATGATATTGCAAGTCGCGAGGCTCAGCGTCAAGACCGTATTCAACTTTTACAAAGCCAACTGGCAGACATCAGCCCTCTATTGGCTGTGGACTATGCAGAAGTTGAATCTGAGCACGAGGAGCTCTCTAATATTGAAGCCTTAATGCAAGAGGCCAGCCATGGCTTGCATCTGCTCGACAATGATACCGATGAGCCAGATGTAATGACCTTGCTCGGGCAAGTAATCAAACTTTGCGATCATCAAGTTGGTGTCAGCCAAACCTTTGAGCAAGCCTCTGAGCAGCTACATTTGGCGCAGCAACAAATCACCGAGGTGACGGCGCTACTGTCAGATTATGCCGAGCAGCAACTACCTGACCCTGAGCGCTTACAAGCATTAGACAATCTCATCAGTTTAGGTCATCGCTTATCACGTAAGTACAACTTGCCAGCGAGCGATTTGATTGATGAAGCAAAAGCTTGGCAAGAGCAATTAGAACATTTAGAAAACGAGCCGAGCAGTGATGCGATGGCCGCGCAAATTGAGCAAGCTTGGCAGGATTATCTAGCACTGGCCACACAGCTAAATCAAGAGCGTACAAAAGCGGCACCAACCATTAGTAAACAGCTTATCGAACAACTACAACCGCTTGCCTTACCCAATGCGCGCTGCGAGTTCGTTTTTACCAAAAAGACAGAGCCTAGCCAGTACAATGCACATGGCTGCTACGATATTGATTTATTGTTCAGTGCCAATGTCGGTATGCCCATGCAGCCACTGCATAAAATCGCCTCAGGTGGTGAGCTGTCACGAATGGCGCTGGTCATGCAAGTCTTGCAAGCGACCAACGCTGATAACAACGCTGCCAAACCCATGCTCGTATTCGATGAAGTCGATGTCGGTATCAGCGGCGGTACGGCGCAGGTGGTCGGCGAGCTACTACGCGCGCTTGGGCAAACGCAGCAACTGCTTGCGATCACTCACCAAGCACAAGTCGCGGCGCAAGCGCACCAGCACATCTTGGTACAAAAGCACCATCAAGAACAGACCGAAAGTGAGCTGATAATACTGACAGACAGCGCGCAAGTAGATGAGCTGGCGCGTATGTCGGGTGGCGTTACGATCACTGATGTGACTCGCGATCATGCTCGTAGCTTGCTGTCTGATGTCAAATGACACATTAATTGTCGTTAAATCATCCAGCACGATTCATCAAAAAAGTACTTGTTAAATCTTTGTGGCTATCAATAGCAGTTGGCGTGAATCTTGCTTTTCTATTGGTTATCACCATATAGTGGTCTTTCACCCTCATTATTCGGTTGCGTTTGTTTCTATGTCTAAAACCAATTTGACCCATCATTTCTTAATTGCGGCACCAGAGCTGTCAGACCCAAGGTTTGAACAGGCGCTCATTTATATTTGTCGCCATGATAATCACGGTGCACTAGGTCTAATGGTCAATCGTCCGTTAGAGCAGGCGCGAGTGGGTAAACTGCTAGAAGATTTGGATATTGAGGTGAGCGATCCGCAAGTGATGGAAGATGTGGCTTTAGAAGGTGGCCCTATGTATCCTGAGGTAGGCTTTGTGCTACATACAGGTCAGCCTGAATGGGCGTCCTCTTTTGCGATTTCAGAGAATGTCTGCATCACCACCAGCCAAGATATTCTAAAGCGTATCGCGGCAGGTCAAGGCGTCGGTCACTATCAACTGTGCTTAGGTCATGCCAGCTGGGGCAAAAAACAGTTAGACCAAGAACTGGGTAATGGTGATTGGCTCGTCTGCCCTGCCGATCTGACTTTATTGTTTGATACGCCGTTCGAAGAGCGCTGGCAAATCGCCGCTGACAAAATCGGCGTCAACTTTGACTATCTTAGCAGTGACATCGGTCATGCTTAATAGCACATGTTCTATGAATTGTGCTCTATGAATACAGATGAAAGAAATAAAGGATAGCCGTCACTATGGTAGATAGTACTTTTATGGTGGATAGCATAGAAGCTACAGATCATGATCTTGATATAAATGGCATTGGTAGCAATGAGTCTAACATCAACGGTCTTAGCGACTCTGAGCCAGAGATAAAGCCGCATCTTATTTTGGCGCTAGATTATGGCGTCAAAAAAATGGGCATGGCGCTCGGTAATAGCTTGACCCAGACCGCACGCGCTTTTGATATCTTGGCGATGAGTAATGGTCAGCCCGACTGGGACAATCTCATCGGTATTATAAAAGTCTGGGGCGTGGCACAGGTGGTGGTCGGCCTGCCACTTAATATGGATGGTAGCAGTTCCATGCTCTCAAAACGCGCACATAAATTTGCGCGGCGTCTGGCTCATAGAATTATGGAGCAGCATCTGCCAGTGACCGTATCATTATGTGATGAGCGTTTAACCTCTATCGAAGCAAGAGAAATCGCATGGGACAACGGCTGGATCAAGCATGAACGTGATCCGATTGATGATATCTCTGCTTGTATCCTGATGTCGACTTACTTTGCGGATCCAAATAGTAGTATCGCTATTGATGCGGTCAAAGCAGACTAATTAGGCAAGATAGGTAGAAGACACTGTTATTTCTGTCGCACCATTTTGCTACATCGTACCTATTCACAGATAAATGACTGATTACTATGACCACTGCCCTAGACCAAGACTTGCATACTAAGTCGCAACATGGTTTTGCTCCGCTTGCTATTGCTCGTATTAGAGGCGCGCAGCGTGCCAATCAGATAGCGATCTATCTCATTTATGCTGCCATTCTCGCCTTTATAGTATTTGGCACCATTGCCAGTATCAAGACATTTCATGACAATCAGCTGCTGTATCAACTGTTTTACAACCTGCCCTACGCCTTGGTTGCGTTGACCATTCCAATCACACTTTATGATGCTTTTGTGGTTTATCGTTATCGCTTAAATCAGCCATCGATGATTGCCATGAGTATTGGCGTATCGACCATCATATTGATCGGTGGCTTATTATTTGCTGATACGGCATGGTTAGGACTGTCCTGTTGGTTGGGTGTGGCATTTTTATTCAAAGTCAGTTTCAAGCGCTTTTTTAACTTCTTAGACGTGGCAAATACTGACAAAGAGACAGCAGCCGTAGACGATCTAGACAGTACACCTCAGTAAGCGATTAAACAAACGATCCATTCTTAAACCTATCTACTTAGCTTTACGATAATGACTATGACTACTTCTATACCAGATACGACCATCGACCATCATTTAGATACACAAGGGCTGATCTGTCCTGAGCCTGTTATGATGCTGCACCGAGTCATCCGCAAAGCAGATAGCGGTGAGGTAATTGAGATACTGGCCACTGATCCTGCTACCACGCGCGACATTCCAAATTTCTGTCGTCATCTGGGGCATGAGCTGATGACTCAAGAAACATTGGCAGAAAACATCAACCTAGACGCTGATCCCGATGAAATCACTATTGATGGCGATGGCACCACGCCAGCAAGCGCGACGCTGTATCGTTATGTGGTGAAGAAAAAAAGTGGTTAACTTATATCTGACCTATATCCGAGCATCCTATGAGTCGTGACCGCGCCGTACAGCAAAGGCAACCCAAAGCGCTGGCAGTCGATGATGAACCGTCTTATATGACTGAGTTTCGTCAAGCCATGCTAGCACGTGGTTTGGCGACGCGTACCCGTAATGCTTATGTGCGCGACTTGCGTTCTTGTGAGTTGACCAACCCACTCGCCCTGACCCGCTGGCAGCCTGATGATGTGCTGCACTGCCTTTCGCTGCTTGCCCAAGATGGTAAAACCCCACGCACCCAAGCGCGTATGCTCTCAAGTCTGCGTCAGTTCTATTTATGGATGATAGCGAGCAATCTGCGCGAAGACAATCCCTGCGAGCGTATCAAAAGCCCAAAGCTTGGACGTCCGTTACCAAAGGATTTGGCCGAGGCTGATGTCGATAATCTCCTTGCCGCACCTGATACCAGTACGGCGCTTGGACTGCGTGACAAAGCGATGCTAGAAGTGCTCTATGCCTGCGGTTTGCGCGTCAGTGAGCTAATTAATCTGTCACTGGAGCAGGTCAACCTAAACGCAGGCTGGCTACAAATCACAGGTAAGGGCAATAAAACCCGACTGGTGCCACTCGGTGAATACGCCAGCGATGCGCTAGAAGATTATCTGTCTCATGGGCGCGGCGATCTGATTGCCCATCTAAAATCTGGCAATTGCCAAGCAGTGTTTTTGACCGCGCAAGGCGGCTATATGACGCGGCAGAACTTTTGGTATCTACTTAAGAAATACGCTCAAATTGCTAGTATTGATAAGGAACTATCACCGCATACGCTGCGCCATGCCTTTGCCACTCATTTGCTCAATCATGGCGCCGACTTGCGCAGCGTACAGCTATTGCTTGGACACAGTGACTTGTCCACGACGCAAATCTATACCCATGTGGCGACAGCAAGATTGCAGCAGCTACATACCGCGCACCATCCACGTGGTTAGCGCGAGCGCTTAATTTATATATTGACTCATCAGCAAAGGACCATACTGTGCCGCAAGCTCAGCCATCTTCCAAGCCCACTCTCACCAAAGCGCAAGCATTTGCGTTAAAAAAATTGACCGTCATGGGTTATTTGGAAGGCACGTCTTTTCTGCTGCTACTGGGTATCGCCATGCCACTCAAATATATGCTGAATATGCCTGAAATGGTGGGCTACGTCGGGCCTGTACATGGAGTGTTGTTCATCGCCTATATTGTGGTGCTCTTTATCACGGCACATAAAATCAAAATGCCGCTGTGGGCGCTCCCTGCTGGTGTGCTTGGTTCATTTTTGCCCTTTGGTCCATTTATTGTTGATCATGTGTTAAAGAAGCGTTTGAGTAAGTAGTCTAGAAATTATATTTTTTCTCTATCACTATTTTAGGATTGCGTGCTTGTATCTCTTGATAAAAGCGCGGCTTGTCTTTTGGCGATATCAATATTTCTTTGTTTCGATATTCTATTTTAAGTCTATCCAATGATAGTGCTGGTGCAGACGTCATGCTTCGAGTTGGCGTAATATATGTGATATCTGCCAGTTCAATGGTTTGAGTAGACAGACCACTATCCACATATAGCTGGCTATCGGTTAGGGTGTATTTAGTACCAAAAAAAGGCATAAGCATCAGTGCTGCAAAAGGCAGTAAGATAACCATTAGCAGTATGTTTCGCATACGTGAATTACTTTTGCCCCAGCGCCATTCCCATAATGGAATGAGGATAAGTGATAAACTACCGACCCATAAAATCAACGCGATCCAGAAGTCGACTTTAGATACAAATATAATGTCTGCCATACATACTACTTCAGAGCTATCAGGTTAAAGTTGAGTGTAAGCCTCTCACCTAATCTTGCCAATATCTTTTTTTCTATGTATTTTCTACATGCTAAATTTGGCAACCATAATGATTCCCGTAATACGATGCTGCAAACCTACCCTTTTCTCGTTACAATACTCGTCATACGATGCGTACTGTCTAATTGGACAACGCACCCCCTTCTACCTATCTGTTATTTGAGAATCTCATGAGCCACCCACTAAATCATAAGCCACCTGCCGACCTCCTCAAAAACGCCGAACACTGGCGCGAAGACATCCATTTTCAGCAAGACGTGCTGGGTAAGCCGTTTGATTTTGCAACCACGTGGGGTATTTTTTCACCGCAAAAGCTCGATGATGGCAGCTTGATGCTGCTTGATTATGTAGATTTCCAAGCGGATGATGATTCAATCGACTTGGGCTGCGGCTATGGTGTGCTCGGTATGACCGCCGCGCGTGAGTGCCCGAACGGTCAGCATACACTTATTGATAAAGATTTTATGGCGGTAGAATATGCACGTCTGAACTGCGAAAAAAATGGTCTAAAAAATGTCGATGTGCATTTATCGAATGGCTTTAATCATGTGGCAGCGGATAAAGACTTTAGCCTTGTGATGTCAAACTTGCCTGCCAAAGTCGGTAAAGAGCAGCATTATCTGTATTTCCTCGATGCTTATGCCCGCATGCGTCAAGGTGGGCGTTTTTATGTGGTGACGATCAATGGCTTACGTCAGTTTATGAAGCGCTCGTTTACCGAAGTGTTCGGCAATAGCGAAAAGATCAAACAAGGCAAAACCTATACGATTACCATGGCGACCAAAGAATAATCTTTAGCATTCAGCCATAAAAGATCGTCATAAAAAAGCACGCTAAAATAGATCTAGCGTGCTTTTTGTTTTGTATGACCAACTGTCTTTCTACATCTGGCGTTTTATCAAATAACCACCCAATAGCGCACTACCGATAATCGGTAATAGCACCATCAGCATGGGCGAAAATCCTGTGGCGAGCGATATAAAACCAACCAAATCCTGAATATAGCTAAAGAGCAAGCCAAACAGCAAAGCCACCACGATGCGCAAGCCCAAACTGTGCGTGCGTAGCGAGCCAAAGACAAACGAGCAAGCAACAATGACCAGCGACAATATCGATAAAGGTGACAGCAGTTTTTGCCAAAATGCCACTTCATGATCTAAGGAGCGATTACCCTGTTGGCGCATAAAGGTACGATGCTCATAGAGCTGCGTCAATGACAAGTCCTCCGCCTTGCGCGTTAGCAAGTAAACAGACTCTGGGGCGAATGGTAAGCTGAGGGTATCTGATGGTGAAACGGCTTGGCTACTCTCAAAGCCCTGATTAATGCTAAGCTCGACCATATCGTTCAGCTGCCATTCGTAGCGATACTGCTCGCTTGGCTTGTCACTGGTCACATCGATAGGCTCACGCCCCGTATATTTTCCGCCATTAGCATGTACAGCGGTTTGCAGATTACCGTTGTTATCTAAATGCCAACGTTTGACCTCACCGATATTACCCGCAACATCGGCATAATCGATATATAAAATATCACTGCCATCAGGTGTGGCGCTGCCATCTTGTGCATTTTCAAAGCGTGGCTGCACCGTCCAATAGCCGCGCACCGAAGTGACTAGCGATGTGTTGTCCTCATCGTTTATTTGCTTTGCCAATTGATTGGAATGCGGTAGCACGAACTGATTAATCGCCAATGCCAGTAGTACAAAAATGAAGGCAGGTTGTAACACCCAGCCGACGATACGATAGATGCTGACCCCAGCCGCCCGCATGACGACCAGCTCACTTTTATTAGCAAGTAAACCCAATCCTATGACGGCACCGAGTAGCGCACCTGTTGGGATGAACTGCTCTAAGAAGTAAGGCGAGCGATAAAAGATATACTTGAGTGCCTGTCCCATCGTATAACTGTCATCTAACGAATCGAGCTCTGATAAGTAAGAAAAGACCAGCTGTAACGCCCATAAACCGACGACGGCCGCGATAATAGCAAGTAAGGCGTTGAGTTTGACATAACGGCTGAGGACTTTTAAATTGGCAGGTTTTTTGGCCAACTGATCAGTCCCTGCAGACTTAGCAAATAAAGAGCGCATTAAGACTGCCCTCCTTGTGAGCTATTGTGTTGATTGTCCAGACTGCTGATAGGCGCGGCGACGGTTAATCTGTTTTCTTGTTTACGAAAGCGCAGACGATGTTGCACACGGCTGCCCCAATTCAAATAAAGCGCTAGTGCCATAAAGCCTAATACCAGCCATGCATATGCCCATACGCTAATACTGCCTTTGCTCACTGCGTTCTTAAGCGAGATGATGCCTAGCGCACAGCTGACAAATAATAAGATAGAGGGAAATAGACGCAGCCAACGCCCTTGACGTGGACGCACTTGCGCAAGCGGTACAGCCAGCATCGGTGCAATAATCATCAGCCACGGCAGTGCCAGACGGTAGCCAAGCTCACCTTGGGCAGCACGCAGCGCATTATTGGTGGTAGTTTGCGCGTCACCTGTTGCCGCTTGCCATAGAGGTCCAATTGCTTGGGTTTCAATATTGTCTTCAGTGATGACGTCTTGTGAGGACTCAGTGAGCGTGATGCGATAACGATCAAAGGCGACTTGATTGTACTTTAAGCTGCCTGCACCCACTTCGTAACGACGACCTTGAAACAAATCCAACTGGGTCACACCACTATTGCCAGTATTGACCTGTTCAGCACGCTTGGCGAGCGTGATGGTGTCTTTACTGATGTTTTTTGCATCTCTATTTATAATATCTTTTGGCATATCAGAGATGCCCATTTGATCCGCGGTTTCTTGATCAATGGTATTATTCATATTAGCAGCAGTGTTTTTAGCATCGATGCTTTTCTCGGTGCCTTTAGGTGTAGGCTCAGACTGGATCAATATCACATCTTGTAGTTTTTTCTTATCATCGCTGAGACTACCCACGTATAGATGGTAGTTACCGCTGCTTATAAACTCATTTGGGCGAATCAAGTCAAACGCACTGGTCAATGCTTGCTGCTGCCACACTGCCTCGGATGAGCGCACGCCCCATGGTTTTCCTACGATAGATAATGCCGCCTCACCAACAAACAACGCTAATATCAATGGTGTCATCAGGCGCGCCAGCCTACCGCGAGACACGCCGCT
Organism: Psychrobacter sp. C 20.9; assembly: GCF_001921765.1. Taxonomy (NCBI): domain Bacteria; kingdom Pseudomonadati; phylum Pseudomonadota; class Gammaproteobacteria; order Moraxellales; family Moraxellaceae; genus Psychrobacter; species Psychrobacter sp. C 20.9. Next base: position 301,141 of record NZ_MRYC01000001.1, read on the forward strand.
GGCATTGATGACAGCCATTTCTTGATCGACATATAAACGACCAAACACCAGCATCAACGCGATAAAAAAGGCTAGCGGTAATATCAATTCTAGAAAATACGGCAGGTTGTACCCGATGATCGTAAACAGCAGGCTAATATCCAAACGCCCTTCAGCAGCAATGCCAAAATAACGTATCAAACGACCGCCAAGCATCATTACTACCAAAAACCCCAGCACCAAAGCAGTGGTCGAGGCAACTTGTCGAGTCATATAGCGGCGTAATATCACAATGGGTACTCTTAAACAGTTGGTATGCGCATGATGGATTGGGGGATCTATCGTCATATTTGAGCACAATAACAATGCATCATAGGCATCATATACGTTCAAATAATACTGACAATTACTGAGTGACTGATTAGTCCTACTCAACAAACACAAGCGACAAATATAACCGCTAATCGTAGCATGTTTTGCCTAAAAATGGCTGTGAAATGTGTTTGCAAACATTACGTACACCTTACTGATAGCACATTACTATTGGTAGACGATAAACATATCAAATATCGGATAAATCGTTAATGAAATCTTATATGGAATTGGTTTAACAGGGTTTTCTCCAATACGTTTTTTATTTATTTAGTTTGGAAAGGTTTGTTTATCATTCGTATCATCGAACCTCTATCTCTGTTATTAATTGCTAGACTGACTGACGAATAAAAATATTTTTATGTCATCTAATGTAATGGAGAATACCAATGACTAATACCACATCTACGCCCGCAACCCTACTTGAACTTGCTGGTGGTGAGTTCGATACACTTGATTGGTCAAATTGCGCTATCGTATTTATCGATTATCAAAACGAATACGTCGATGGCGCGATGCCACTGGGGCAAGCGGGCGCTAAGGCCATCGACAACGCACGACTATTGCTGGATAAAGCCCGCAAGCAAGATGTCCCCATCTTTCACATCACCCATCACGGTGCAGAAAATGGCAATGTCTTTGATCCCTTATCATCTAACGTCGAGATAGTCGAGCAACTACAGCCGCATGATGGTGAAACCGTGATTGTCAAAAACCATCCCAATGCGTTTTATGATACGCAGCTACAATCACTACTCTCGTCTGCAAACAAACAACAAATTATTTTTGCAGGTTTCATGAGTCATATGTGTGTCAGCTCAACCGCCCGCGCCGCATTCGATTTGGGCTTTGACAATTTTGTCTGTCACGACGCCTGTGCCACTCGCGATCTCCCAAGTGCTACTAGAAAAACCATCAGTGCTGAGGTCATGCATGATACCGCGATGGCAGCGCTACAAGACAGATTTAGTGCGTTAGTAACGACTGATGAGTTAGTTAACAGTTAATTTAATATATTAATAGCCACTGTAATAAGTGCCGTATCTCATCATTCAACGCGCGTCATGAGCTAAGGCTCATTATGAACTAGGCATAGCCACATATATCGTCGTATTGTAGTGTTAATTGACATACAATTTTGTTCGGACTTATTACCTAACCCTTGCAAACTGCGCACCATCATCGCAATATGCTACACTATCGTGATTGCTCTACAAGCCAAATAATCCAATAATCTAACAGGCACCAGCAATTGCATCATTTTCATAACTCTAATAAGGATAACTATATGAATATCAAATTATCTCAGCACCTGCCAAAGACGCATACGCAAAAAATCCTCAAAAAAGAAGCCATAAGTAAAGACGACGCTTGTCTGGTGGTCTTGGTCGATGACAAAAAAAACATCCTTGCCAACTCCATGCTGACTGACTATACCGCTCGTATTGAGCAATTGATTGAAGTCTCTCACTTCAAGGGCACAGCCTGTGAGACCGTTGCTGATTATGCATTGGCAGGGGATAAAAAAACCACCAAACAAAACCCTGTACAGCTATTGTTGGTTGGTGTCGGTAACACGGACAAATTCAGCAATACCGTACTGCAAAAAATTGCCAAGACCATCTATAGCAGCACGCAAAAGCGGGTATCGTCTATTACCGTTGCCTTGGGTGATGCGCTAGAAGAAAGCCATTTTGGTCAATTTGCCCTAAACCTATTGGCAGCCAGCTACCGCTTTGACAAATATAAATCTGAGCAAGCAAGTCCTGTCTTGACTGATATTTATCTGTTAGCTGATAACTCACTACAGCCTGCACTCGCATTTGCTGAGGCAGTATTCGCCGGTCAAAGCCTCACTCGTGACGTCGCCAATGAGCCAGGTAATATTTGCTTCCCTGCATATATGGCAGAGCAAGCACAAGAGCTTGCAAAAACCTATCCTGACCTATTGACTGTCAAGGTACTCGGTGAAGACGAGATGTCAGCGCTGGGTATGAACTGTTTCTTATCAGTGGCTCAAGGCTCTACCAAAGAAGGTCAGCTTGTCATCATGGAGTACCGCGGTAAATCCTCATTTAGTGCAAACGCTGGCACCACCGAGCAAACGATTAGCAACGCGAAAGTGACTGGTCTAAAAAAAGCGCTCACTGATAAACTACCAACCAAAAAATCCGCTAAGAAATCCGACAAAGCTAGCGACAAGAATGCACAAGCTACAAATGATGATGCGCCTATCGTCTTGGTCGGTAAAGGCGTGACCTTTGATTCAGGCGGTATCTCAATCAAGCCAGGCGCGGCAATGGATGAGATGAAGTTTGACATGGGCGGTTCAGCCTCAGTACTTGGTACTATCAAAGCTTTATGTGAAGCACGTCTACCAATCAACGTGGTCGGTGCGCTCGCCTGTGCTGAGAACATGCCATCAGGTGATGCCACGCGCCCAGGCGATATTGTCAAAGCCATGAATGGTAAATCTGTTGAAATTCTGAACACCGATGCCGAAGGTCGCTTGGTATTGGCTGATACTTTATGCTATGTACAGCGCTATAATCCAAAAGCCATCATTGATGTTGCAACGTTGACGGGTGCCTGCGTGGTTGCATTAGGCCATGTGCGTTCGGCAGTCTTTAGTAACGATGAAGATGTATTGTTTGATCTCGAGAATGCGAGCAACTTATCAGGTGATCTTATCTGGCACATGCCACTAGACGACGAGTATCAAGCACTGATTGACTCGCCAATTGCTGATATCCAAAACATCGGTGGTAAAGGTGCGGGCGCAGTGACTGCCGCTTGCTTCTTGTCTCGTTTCATTGAAGAAGGTCAGGCATGGGCGCATTTAGACATTGCTGGTACTGCATGGAACTCAGGCAAAGATAAAGCCGCGACTGGTCGTCCAGTACCGCTATTTATGCAGTACCTAAAAAACAGTGCGGATATGGCTTAATCGATCAATGGCAGTGCATTAACGACCGTCTATTGATAAATGCTATTTTATCAAACACTTTATGAAAACCATTCTATGAAGATCAGTTTTTATGTATTAAGTGAGAGTAAAGCCCAAGATTTCTTGGGCTTTATTTGTCAGTTGACTCAGACAGCGCTGAACAAAAGCACGCAGTCTTTGTTGATTTTGATCGAAGATGAAACGTTGCTAACAGAGCTAGATAGAGCACTTTGGGCACAAGAGGCCACCAGCTTTATCCCGCATCACTGCTTGTCAGATATTGAGTCTACAGGTTCTGACTCTAACGCTCATCATTCTACCGCCCCCGTGCTACTTGGCAATCATATGCCAGCAGACTTTAATGGTATCGTGCTCAATACAACGACACGTCCGGTGACTGGCTTTATGGCTACGACCAATAATGCCAAGCCCTCTCGCGTCCTTGAGCTAATCAGACCTGATGCTACCAGTACCCAAGAAGGTCGCCACAAATATAAAGCCTATCAGCAATTAGGCTATGAGTTGACCCACTTTAGGGTATAGCGCTGCCGTTCACTTTTCTCTGCGCTTCATCACTACTTTTAATACCTCGTTAACTAGGGCGTGTTGAACATTCGCAAATAGGCACTGCTGATCGCTAAAATTGTTCCAGACAAGGCACAAAGCGACGATAATGCAGATGCCTTAGCGAGATTTGTAACGCAGTATGGGGCAATTTTAGCATCAGCCCGCAGGGACAGGACTCTTTTTTGCCGCTTCATCGTTAAAAATAAGCGCTTAGAATGACTAAACTTATTATTTTTAACATCGAATCGCCTAAAAAATAGTCGCTGTCAGTGCCATGGTCGAATGTTTAACACGCCCTAGGCATTTTTGCTAATTTGCCTTCGTCTATACTTGCTCCACATTTGAGCACACTCGTTATATTTTACCTGTTACCTTTCACTTTATACGTCGCCTCCACTGCTGTGAGTGGTATGCGAATATGCCAAAAAATGCTACCATCCCTCGATAAATTTTTGCTCAAACAATTCATTTACTTTTGACAAACGTCGAGGATGTACAAATGCGTTCATTGATTGCGATGTATCAGCGTATCGGGCTGGTGCCGCTCATTATTATTGGTTTAGTGTTGGGGGTGCTGATCGGTTGGCTAGCACCAAGTATCGGTATCGCCATAGGGCTACTTGGTACATTGTTTGTTGGTGCACTAAAAGCCGTGGCACCTATACTGGTGTTCATTTTGGTCATGGCGGCGATTAGCCAACATCGCAGTGGCAATGAAGTCTATGTCAAGCCTGTGCTCATCATGTATATGTTTGGCACTTTTTTGGCTGCCTTAACTGCCGTTGGTGCCAGCTTTTTGTTCCCCACTGATCTGGTATTGGTCAACGCCGATATCGCGCAAGTTCCCCCCGCCGACCTAAAAGAAGTATTGACCAACCTATTGATGAATTTGGTTGCCAATCCGGTCAATGCCATTGCAGAAGCCAATTATATCGGTATCTTGGCATGGGCCATCATCATTGGTTTTGCGCTACGCCAAGCCAGCGACACAGCCCGCAATGTCGTTGGTGACTTTGCCGATGCCATCTCGCAAGTGGTCAAGTGGATTATTGCCCTAGCGCCTTTTGGTATTTTGGGTCTGGTTGCCAGTACGGTCGCTGAGACAGGCTTTGCCTCGCTAGCAGGCTATGCCCGTATTTTGATGGTACTGATCAGCTGTATGCTGTTTATCGCTTTGGTCGCAAACCCTATTATCGTGCTTGTTAAGACGGGCAAAAACCCTTATCCACTTGTGTTCAGATGTCTACGCGAATCAGGAATTACAGCCTTCTTTACGCGCAGTTCAGCCGCCAACATTCCTGTGAATATGAACCTAGCGCGTAAGCTTGGATTGCACGAAGATACTTACTCAGTGACCATCCCGCTAGGGGCAACTATCAACATGGCGGGTGCGGCGATTACCATCAACGTGTTAACCCTTGCTGCCGCTCACACCTTGGGCATTGAGGTGTCTTTTGCTTCAGCGCTTCTATTGAGTTTGGTGGCGACAATTAGCGCTTGCGGTGCCTCTGGTGTTGCTGGTGGTTCGTTGCTGCTGATTCCATTAGCAGCGAGCTTATTTAGCATACCGAACGACATCGCCATGCAAGTGGTTGCCATTGGTTTTATTATCGGTGTGATTCAGGATTCGGCAGAGACCGCACTGAACTCTTCAACTGATGTATTATTTACCGCAGCGGCTGATCCTACTTATTCACGTTAATTTTTAGCAAAGCATTTTCTGTCGATAAAAAAAGGCCTAATAAAGGCCTTTTTTTATGCGGTATTTTTAGGTCTTAACTACTTTATACTGTCGATCTCAACCTCTACGATAGGCGTTTGGCGCTCAGACTGACGTTTGAATTGACGCAGCTGCTCAACCTCATCTAACAGCTCAAGTATCAACCCAATGGCAGGCACGCTGGCGTCAAAATCACGGCTGAGTCGTGAGGCACGGCGCACAGTTGTCAGCTGGTAGCCCGTAAACTGTTCACGTTCTGGCACATCGTATTCAATAATACTTTCTTCAATCAATTCGATGACCCATTGGCGCTCTTGGCCACAAGCAGAGACAAGCTCATCTAAGCTCATAATGATATCGGTAAATTCAGGCGAGTGGTTCATAGCTATTATCCTCGTTTTCTCTTTATTCCATCGTTGGCGCATTCATCTTGATGACTAACTATAATGATGAATGTCGACCATCAAGCGCATGGATTAACGGTTGATAGTGGTGCCGGCAAAGGCTTGCTTGAGCTGCTCATAAGCCTGTCTTGCCGCATCGCTACTGACATCAGGATTGATGATATTTAAGGTCAAGTATAAATCGCCCACTTGCTTGGCAGGGATACCTTTACCTTTTAGGCGAAGATTGCTACCTGATTTACTGTTTTTGGGTATGGTCACTCCAAGCGTGCCAGCTGGCGTGCTGACATTGATTTTTTCACCCAGTGCCGCCTCCCAAGGAGCAATATTAACAGTCTGATAGACGTCCGCACCTTCTATACGGATATTGTCATCATGGCGGATTTTTACTTTTAAGAACAAATCGCCATTTTTGCCGTTGCTACTGCCCGCGGCGCCTTGTCCACTCAAGCGAATTTGCTTGCCATCGGTAATGCCTTTTGGAATTTTAATTTTGAGCGTTTTGTTGTCGTAGCTCACCTCGCCATTAGGCTGACGCACAGGAACGTTTAACTTAATGCTGTAATCATCCCCTTTATAGACTGAAGACAGATCGACTGTAATCTCGGCATGCTGATCCTGACCTTTACTATCTTGCGTCCCAAAACCGCCACCGAAAGGGTCAAACCCTTGGCTTTGAGAGCGACCACCTGCCTGACCACTGGCTGAACCACGCGCCCCGCGACCAAACGCTGAAAAAATATCATCGAAACGAAAGCCGCCATCGCCAAATGCTTCGCCATCGCCGAACTGGCCTTTGATATCCTCCCAGCGAAAACCGCCTTGCGACGCTCCCGCCTGACCGCCAAAACCACCAAAACCGCCTGCACCACCTTGTCCAGCGAACGGGTTGTCCAACATCGCATCGTATTCGGCACGCTTGTCTTTATCTCTAATGGTTTCATAAGCGTTATTAATCTCAGCAATCTTACTATCCGCGTCTGGATCATCACTGACATCAGGATGGAATTGACGCACAAGCTTACGGTATTTTTTTTTGATCTCGGCATCTGTGGCGTCTTTTTTGACCCCTAGAATGTCATAGTAATTTTTCTCTGCCATGTTATTTTCCTCAACATAAAAACATATCAGTCATACCGAATTGCTAACTGTAGAATGGATCATATCGATCAATATTAGTGTTCGGTATAGTCATTTTTTATAGTCCATACTTTATGATAGCAATAATCAAAATAAACACCGTTATAAAAATATTACCAGTAATCTTATCAATTCATTGCAGCATCTCTGTCATCACTGATGACCAATATTCACCACAAAAAAAAGAGCAAACAGTGACTGTTTGCTCTTTTTTTTAACGGCTCTAGGATACAACGCTCCACATCGATCAATTAATGGTCAAAATAAATGATGTGAGGTATTGATAACGTCTCTTATCGGCAAAAAACTTTAGCCGTACGAGGGGTATAAATACCAAAAGTGACCAAACCTAGTGCGATGTCTTTGGCTTCTTGTACTGTTTGAACTTTGGCAACATTTTGTGCGCCGCCGCATACTTCAGCAGCGTTTACAGTCTGTTCTTGCCCAATACCGCCAATAAAGAAGGTCTGTGACTTAGTATATTCTGGAGTGGTATTTTGAGTTGGTTGAATAAGACCTGTTTGGGTTGCACAACCTGATACCAATAATACTGAACCCATCACTGCCATTGTTAGTAGTTTTTTCATATTCATTATTCCTTACTTGCAGTAAACACGGACTTGGCGTGGGGTATAGATACCTGAGGATATAAAACCTAGCGCAATATTGATAAAGTTGCTTTGCGTTTGGATACTTGCCACATTCTCTTTGCCTTGGCAAACTTCGGCCGCGTCAATGTCTTGCTCTTGACCCAAACCGCTGACAAAGAAAGTCTGCATTTTATCAGCATCAGCCTTCGTAGCGGCTGTCGGTGCAGTCGATGAAGACACAAGATAGTTTTGCGTCGCACATCCTGATGTCAAAACAGCGAGCAATGCCACAGCAACAACTTTTTTCATACGTGACTCCATTAGTTAATATTTGTTGGGTAGAAAATTCTAAGCTTAAAGTCTCTTTTATGCAACTGTTTTGTAAGAAAACTTATAGAAATATATCTCTATAGTCAATATTGCTCTAGATGACTTCCTAGAATGCTTTATATCACTGACTTTTATTGATGTAACGAAAATTGAAAATATAAGATAAAGACAAAAATAAAGCCGCCTAATGATTAATAAAAGTGATGAGACCGTCTTTTTTACTCAATGATTGTTGTTTATATTTACTGAAATATTCCAACCTCTGTTTTTTAACAGCCATGAACCCCCATGTTTTTCTTAATGACTCGCCATACGATATGACCAGTTTTCTCAAACAGCCTAAAGCAATCAATAATTTTGGTTTTTTACAGTTTAGTAATAAAATAGAAAGCTTTTATTACAATAAAATAGACTGTTTTCGGTAGGCTTTCGCGGTCAAAACTTACTATATCGATAGTATTCGTATTTATATATCACTTATTTGCATTTTGTTATTTACTTTCTGGTCTCTTGTTGACTCCTTAGTAAGAATCATTCTCTATAAGCCTATGCTCGGTACTCATTCTTCCATTATTTTTAGTCAAAAATGATATTTTTTCCTTAAAAAACAAGTATTTGACCTCATGAGTTTTTTACACGGCTGTAATAGTTTGACAATCTATATCTTGTAAAATCCCCTCCTTATTCATACTCATAGGGGTATGACAACATAGGCAAGCATCGCTGTCTATTTCATAAATTGCTTATAGGTCATGAATGTCATATTTAATTAAGTCTTTGGTTGTCACGTTATCACTATTACTGAGTACCACAGTTTTTGCGGCCAATACCAGTTATTACGGCAGCAAGTTTCATGGTAAACGCACTGCAAGTGGTAGTATCTTTAACATGAACTCACTAACCGCTGCCCATCGCACGTTACCGTTTGGCACAAAAGTTCAAGTGACCAACCAAAAAACAAAAAAAAGTGTCGTGGTCAAAATCACAGACCGAGGCCCTTATATTCGAGGCCGTATTCTTGATTTATCGAAAGCTGCTGCTAGTCAAATCGATTGCCAGCTCTGTACGACCACAATGAAAGTATTGTCTTATGGTGATGGTAAATACCGTAAGGAATAATGTTGCAAAAAACGATGTAAAAAAAGGGAGGGCTTGCGCCCTCCCTTTTTTATGTTTGATTACTTACGACGAAAATCGCTTAACAGCCAAATCTCATATAACTTGCTACTAAAATTCCGCTTCCATTTCTTCTAGCGTCGTCATCGATAGCAGCAATTTTTCTTCGTTATCGCTGTGCTGCTGCTGTAGCGCGGTTTGCTCATTCAGTAAGACCAGTAAGTCCGCCTTACGGCTTTCTTCGTACAACTCGGTATCAGCCAGCTTTTCCTCAAGCGTTGCAAGCTGCCCTTCAATCTTGGCAAGTGCTTTTTCTGTCTCTTCTATCTCGCGGCGGATAGGTGCAGTGCGCTTACGCTGTTCAGCGGCTAATTTGCGTTGTTCTTCTTTACTAAGCGCTGGGGTCGCAGTGTTACTTTTTGATGAATTATCAGGTGCTGTATTGCTCACTTGATTGGTCACTTGGCTATTGCCTGTTTCACGTGAAACGAATTTTTTACTTTCTTTCTTGCTTTTCTTATTACTGCTACTTTTGTCTTGTGAATTTTCTTGCTTACGCTTTTCTGCCAGCCATTTGCCGTAGTCACTGATGTCACCGTCAAACTCATCAATTCTGCCATCATGAACGAGATACAGCTCATCACAGACATTGGCAATTAGCTCACGATCATGCGACACCAATACCACCGCGCCCTGAAACCCTTGCAAGGCAATGGTCAATGCTTGACGCATTTGTAAGTCCAAATGGTTGGTTGGCTCATCGAGGACAAGGACATTTGGACGTTGCCAGACGATCAATGCTAAGGTCAAGCGCGCACGCTCACCACCAGAGAATAGCTCACTAGGGGTGTCAATACGATCTCCGCGAAAATCAAAGCTGCCCAAAAATGAGCGTAACACGGCATCAGAGGTCTTGCCTGCTAGGCGGCGCAGCATTTCTATCGGCGTGGCTTTGGCATCCAAGATATCCATTTGATGCTGGTTAAAGTAGCCAAGTTTTAAGGTATCGGACACGCGGTAAGTACCTGACAAAATTTTCAGCTCGCCGACCAAGGCTTTAATCAAGGTCGATTTACCTGCGCCATTCATGCCCAATAGGCCAATACGCGTATCCGGCGTCACTTGCACATTGGCATCACGCAGTAGCGGCGTCTCGCTGTAGCCAATATCTGCATGGGTCAGCTCAATCAGCGGTGAGCTCATGTTTGCCGGTTCATAAAAGCGAAAAGAGAATGGGTTGTCAGCCATCATTGGTGAGAGCTCCGACATGCGCTCTAACTGCTTGATACGGCTTTGGGCTTGCTTGGCTTTACTGGCTTTGGCACGGAAACGACGAATGAAATCATCCAGATGTGCCTTGGTCGCTTCTTGCTTCTCAAACGCTTGCTGCTGCTGCGCCATGCGCTCGTGACGGGTGCGAATGAACTGTTGATAATTACCCGTATAAAGGGTTATTTTTTGTTGTTCGACGTGCAAGATATGACCGACGGTAGCATCCAAAAACGCTTGGTCATGCGAGATGACGATGACCAGTCCAGTATAAGCATTGATCCAAGTCTCAAGCCAGAGAATGGCGTCTAAGTCTAAATGGTTGGTCGGCTCATCGAGCAGCATCAAATCAGCGCGGCTCATCAAGGTTTTGGCGAGGTTTAAGCGCATGCGCCAGCCACCTGAAAACCCTGAGACAGGCAGCTCGTGCTGACTGGTGTTAAACCCAAGGCCTGCCATGATTTGTGCCGCTTTGGTCGGCGTACGATAGCCATCAATTTCATCGAACTGCTGATGCAAGACGCCAATTTGCTCATCACTGACGCTACTTAAGTCATTGAGCGCTGCATTGATCTCATACCACTGCTCATCACCGCTCAACACATAATCAATAGCAGACTGCGTCGTCGCACCCACTTCCTGCGCCATATGCGCGACATGCCAGCTATCTGGAATACTAACCTCGCCTCTATCGAGCGTGACTTCGGTATCGCCTTTGCCCATTTGCGTCAACAATAAGGCAAACAAAGTCGATTTGCCGGTGCCGTTGTTGCCTGTTAAGCCAACTTTGTGACCCGGATGTAGCTGAAAGCTTGCACCTGCAAACAATTCACGACCATCACGGCGAACACCAACGTCTTTAAATTCGATCATATAATTTCTTCATCTCAAAAATAATATAAATATAGGGCAATAAGAAACACGCATAGGATATGCCAACTGGCGGCTATTATTTCAAACGCTTGCCACATAGGCAAACAATTAAATAACTATTTCAAAACGAAGTGTTTTAAAATTAAGTATTTATGCCAATGACCCTAGATTATATAATCATTATCAGCCTATCGATACGAATGACTATAACAAGACTTTTGGCAGCCATATACTCTCGCACAAATAATGAGTATAACCTTGATAGCTATAAAAGTTTTGATTCATCAGTTCTGGTAAGGACGATGACTCTTGACAAGCGAATGAATACCCCCATTATGATATACTGCTAAAGATAAGTGCCCACCATCAATAAAGTGCTTTGGTGGCACAAACACCGTATTGATATTGCACAAACAGCTTATAATGCACCAATAGCTTTGCCATAACGACAGCACCCAATTAAATCAAACGCCGTGCGTATCTTTATTTGCAATCATTTTGTTGCAAACCCAAACAGGACGACGACCGCATTTGATCCTAGCAACTGAGGTAGATATGAACGAATCAGCCAACCAATTTAATCCAAGCTCAAATCAGCCAGTAGATCCTACGGTATTAAGCCTAACCGACAGTGCGGCACAAAAAGTACGCCGTCTGCGCGAAGAAGAAGGTGATAGCGAACTGATGCTACGCGTCTATGTGACGGGCGGCGGCTGTTCAGGTTTTTCTTATGGATTTAACTTTGCCAACGACTTAAATGAAGACGATGCCAATTTTGATAATGGTGATGTGACCTTGGTTGTTGACTCGCTAAGCTATCAATATTTGCAAGGCTCTACCGTTGACTACACTGAAGGGTTAGAAGGCGCACGTTTTGTCGTGACCAACCCCAATGCCACCACCACTTGCGGCTGTGGCTCGTCATTTTCTATTTAAACTGACGACAACACCATGACCGTATGGATGATGCCATGGTGCGTTGGCACTGTGTTTGATGGCTTATAGCATGACTGTCAAAGCATCTATCTCTTGGGTAGATGCTTTTTTTGGCCAACGAATTTGACTTAAAATATTAAGTCAAATCTAGATTATTCGGCTCGCCCAAAGCTTATCGTATTTGTAATTGTTCGTGGTTTTAACCACGGCTTTGAGCTAAACTGACGGGATTATTGACCGAACATTTAACCCTTTTATGGACAAACGCCCATCGTGCTTTGATCCGCCATAATGAATAACAATAGATGACTATTATGAGTAATTTTGCGAGTAGCTTTGTTAATTTTGACATTCCCAATTGGTTTGACAGCCAGCATTTAACGGGTATGCTTCGCGGTATCGAAAAAGAAGGGCTGCGCGTAAAACCTGATGGTTTTTTGGCACAGACGCCGCATCCAGCCAAACTCGGATCAAAATTGACCCATCCTTTTATTACTACCGATTATTCAGAAAGCCTGCTTGAACTTATCACCGAACCAAAAGCTTCGCCAAAAGAGACATTGAACATGCTGCGTCAATTGCATGTCTTGGTGTATCAAGGTATGCCGGAAGGCGAGCTGATGTGGCCACTATCTATGCCCTGTATGCTGTCTTCTAAAGATGAAGATATTCCACTGGCTGATTATGGTAGCTCTAATACAGGTAAGCTAAAAACCCTTTATCGCAGTGGTCTTGGTATCCGCTATGGTCGCCGCATGCAGACCATCGCAGGGTTACATTACAATCTATCTTTTGGTGACACGCTCTTTGAAACGTGGCAAGCGCAAACCCCAACGGCACAAGAGCAGACGCTAACAGAATTCAAAAACGAGAAATACCTAGGGCTTATTCGCAACTTTAAGCGACTGACCAGCATTGTGTTGTATTTACTGGGTGCAAGTCCAAGCGTATGTCCTTGTTTTGTTGCTGGGCGTGAGCATGACTTAGAGCTATTGAACGACTCAACCTACTATAAGCCGACTGCCACCAGTCTGCGTATGGGTAAGCTTGGCTACACCAATAGCGTGCAAGAGCAGCTGGATATTCGTTATAACTATTTGCCAGAGTATGTCGCTGGACTACGCCGCGCGATCCAAACACCGCATGAGAGCTTTGCCAAGCTTGGTCTGGAAGATGAAGATGGCAACCCAATTCAGATCAATAATCATATTCTTCAGATAGAAAATGAATACTATAGCCCTATCCGTCCTAAGCAAATTGCGATGAGTGGTGAGACACCAACCGAAGCGCTTGAGCGTCGCGGTATTGCTTATGTTGAGTTTCGTGCTATTGATCTCGATCCTTATAGCGATGTTGGTATTCGTCTCTCTAGTGCTTGCTTTTTAGAAGTGATGGCGCTCTACTGTCTATTCAGCGATTCACCTGATTTGCTGCCTGAAGAAGAAGAAGCACTCGCTATTAACCTAGAGCGTGTGGTCAACGAAGGTCGCCGTGAAGGTTTACACATCATCAATAACGGTCAAGAGCAATCGCTTGAGGGCTGGATGCTGATGCATCTGGAGCGTATGCAGCCACTTGCTGCATTGCTAGATGCTCATTATGGTGGCAATGACTACCGTGCTGCAGTGGCATTGATGCAAGGCAAAGCCGGACATTCTGAGTCGACGATCTCCGCCCAAGTAAACTCTGATAGCAAACGCTTAGGTAGTCTATGGCAGCTTGGTTTTACATTAGCGCAGCAGCATCGCGAGTCATTATTGCAGCAGACTCTCAGTCCAAACACCCAAGCGAAATACGAAGTATTGGCAGAAAAGTCTATCTTGCAGCAGGCTGAGATTGAGAAGTCTGAGACAGAAGACTTTATGGACTTTTTACAGCAGTATCGCTAAACCTGATTGCCTCCTAACCTCTGTATAGATGAAACCATAAGAGTAACGCACCATGCGACAGCTGACCACTTACCGTAACTTGCAAATATTTTTAGTATTGATGGCCATAATAGGCATGAGCTTTGCGCTGTTTTATTTACAGCGCCATCTAGGGCTTTCGCCTTGCCCGCTCTGTATTTTTCAGCGTATTGGTCTAATAGTCATGGGCGGTTTTGCGCTGATATCAGCATTATTTAATCCAAAATCCAAAGTGGTGAAGTTGCTATTATGGCTTGGTAGTTTGGCAGGTATTGGCTGGTCTACTGCTGTGGCTATACGCCATGTTTGGCTACAGCACCTACCTGCCGATCAAGTACCGTCATGCGGCCCAGGCTTGGACTATTGGCTAGATACCTTGCCTATGTTGCAAGTGCTCAAAGAAGTATTTGCAGGTTCTGGTGAGTGTGCTTCTATCGATTGGACGTTTGTCGGGCTTAGTATCCCTGAGCTGTCGTTGATCCTATTTAGCGTACTTCTTGTGGCGCATGGGGTGATATTGTGGCGTATCGTGCGACCTATCACCAATCAGTCTATCGCTCGATAGTTCATTAAAATCACTTTATATTTTACTGTTATCACTTCTTTCTAAACAGACATTCATATTTTTATGCAATGTCTGTTTTTATATTTGGTACTGTTAGACCTCTTTTATTACCTATGTTAGACAAACCGATAGAGCCTACTTTGCTATACCAAGCATATTGAACACAACAAAAAGTCCACAGATATATCTGTAACCCTTTGATACCTTTAGACAGCCTATTTTTTTAGTGGGTAGTTTTAGTGAGCAGTTATGAGAGCTCCGTCGCTTTTGAGCGATAAATTGTCTATATTTCAAAGATCAGATACGCTCTCAAATTCCAATATTTATATTATCGCAACGTTTATACGACCCATTGTCTCGCGTTTTTGGTAACGGTATTTGCTCAATGTTACCGATAGCATGGGTGATTTTTAGACACACTATTTAAAAAACTGTTTTGGTATGACCATGATATATCTTGCACCTATTTGCTCTACCACATCTACTGTCATTAGACGCTGGGGACCGTCCTTATTAGCGGTACCACTCTGTGTGCTATTGATAGGCTGTGATAGCGCCTCCTCGAATTCTGATCAAGACATGAGGACTAAAGCTTCATTTGTCGACGCATCAGCAGAATCTGCTCAGCAGAGCACATCAGAAGAGATAGAAAGCGACAGTATGTCTGAGTCAAATCCTGATGACAGTTTGAATGAATCTACAGAAGGGCAATCACTTATTGCTGCTGCCCAATCCAGTAATGAGGGGCATATGCACCCTTCGACTATACACTCGGAATCGAACAGTAGTGCGCTGCAAGCTACGCTAATGGGTGATTATGGTGGTATGGTGCCTTGTGACGACTGCGATAGTATCGATGTTACTTTGAACCTATTTTCTGATGGATCTGTACTAAAATCTAGTACCTATCACGATGCTGAACAACAGCGCGCACCGTTGCTTGAGTCTGGCGTCTATCGTCAAGATAAGGACAAAATCACCATTGTATATGAAGACAAACATATTGAGTCTTATTATATTCAAGACAATCATCTGATTTTGATAGATGAGCAAAAAAACCTAAATAATGACTATACGTTGTCACGTAAATAGACAGCAAGTGCTTGGTATGCTGCCAAATAAGACAGCATTTATCAGCTAGATAACGCCTACTTGTTAGGCGTTTTTTGTTGGTCATCGAACAGCGTTTACTTTACAATGATCGCTTGTCTGCCAGACTACTGCCATGGCAATGACTGATTAAAACGTTAGTCACGATTGATAACAGCTCAGCACCCAAAACTTTATTTTTACTCTCTCTATTTCACTTATTCAAGCTCTTACGGAACGTCTATGCATATTCATATTCTTGGTATTTGTGGTACTTTTATGGGCTCGCTGGCATTATTAGCGCGTGAACTTGGGCATACCGTTACTGGCTCAGATACCAATGTCTATCCTCCTATGTCTACCCAACTTGAAAATGCGGGCGTCACTATTGAAGAAGGCTATCTCGTAAAGCATTTGCAACCAGCGCCAGACTTGGTCGTTGTTGGTAATGCGATGAAGCGTGGCATGGATGTGATTGAGTATATGCTAGATACGGGTCTGCGCTACACGTCAGGTCCGCAGTTTTTGTCAGAGCAAGTGCTGCAATCGCGCCACGTGATAGCGGTTGCTGGTACTCATGGTAAGACAACAACGACAACCATGCTTGCTTGGATATTGCATTACGCTGGTATCGATACAGGGTTTTTAATTGGCGGTGTGCCACTGGTCAATACCACTGATGAGCACTTACAGCAGGTATTTGCACACAGCAGCTATCTAGGGGCAGAAAAAACTGACGATGATACGACAGTCCCTTCTGGTTATTTTGTCATTGAAGCTGATGAGTACGATTCTGCGTTTTTTGATAAACGTTCAAAATTCGTTCATTATCGTCCGCGCACCGCTATCTTGAACAACCTAGAATTTGATCACGCCGATATTTTTGCTGATTTGAATGCGATCCAAACGCAGTTTCATCATATGGTACGGATGATTCCAAGTACCGGAAAAATTATCATGCCTGCAGCAACAATCAGCTTAGAAGATACGTTAGCAAAAGGCGTTTGGACCCCTATCTGGCGTACTGCTGTCATCGATACGACCGCATCTAATACCAGTAAAAACGACAGTACGCTTAAAGACAATAGCGACTGGCAAGCGGAACTCATTCGCGAAGATGGCAGTCAATTTCAAGTGAGCTTTTCTGCTGATAAAGAAGTAGCTGTCATCGACTGGGGCATGAGTGGTATTCATAACGTCAATAATGCCTTGGTTGCCGTCGCGGCCGCTTATGATGTCGGTGTCAGCATCTCTACCGCTTGCGCCGCATTATCGGCTTTTGCTGGTATCAAACGCCGGATGGAGTTGATCGGTGATGTAAACGATGTCTTAGTCTTTGATGACTTTGCCCATCACCCTACTGCAATTACCACAACATTAGACGGTGCCAAAAAGAAACTGGCTGGCAGACGTATTTGGGCGATTATTGAGCCGCGCAGTAATACCATGAAAATGGGTATTCACCAAGACAGCTTGGCTGAGTCAGCTGCCCTCGCTGACTATACATTGTGGTATGAGCCAGCGGGACTAGAATGGGGTTTGAGAGAAGTCATCGAACAAGCCACGGCTACAAGTGACTCCATCAGTAACCAGCAAGTGATGTCTAGTGTCGATACTATTATTGAACATATCAGTAGTCATGCTCAAGCAGGTGATGCAATAGTCGTGATGTCCAACGGTGGTTTTGAGGGGATTCATCAGCGTCTATTAGCGGCATTGCGTGATAAATAAACGATTGATTTAACCCTAAACCCTAAACCCTAAAATTAGTATCTAAAAAATTAGTATTAAACAAAAGCGTGGCCGTCTGATAAACGGGCTGCGCTTTTTTATTTAATTCCCTACCCTCGTCAAATTCTTCTGTCGTAGCGCAATGATTGACACGCCATCCTGTTAGCACCACGGCTACCTTTTTAACCTTCCGTTTACCTATTACACCTACGTAATAGCAAATCTGACTTTTTCCTCACATAGGCCCTACACAGGTAACATTTTGTGCTTACTTTTACGTTTGAGGAATCTTTACAATGGAGTTATTAAATTAGCAACACATTATAAATATTAATAATTTAGGAGAATAACATGAGCTTTATTTGGATGATTATCGTAGGTTTGGTCGCAGGTTTATTGGCACGTGCTATTAAGCCAGGCAGTGACCCTATGGGCTGGATTATGACGATCGTATTGGGTATCGTCGGTGCCATGTTAGGCGGTTTCCTAGCGAGTTTGATCGGTATCAATGCAGATGGCGGTTTCACTGGTCTTATCTTCTCAGTCATCGGCGCGATCATTTTGCTATTCTTGTATGAAATGATTGTAAACAAACGCCGTGCATAATGACCGACTAGATGGAATATCTACAAAAAAGCCTTGCATTAAGTGAGGCTTTTTTTTGTCCAGATACTTATCAAAATCTTTAATTTGTAAATGCATGAGACGTGATATAGACGGGAAAGTATTGATAAGCATTACTTTTGTCCCCATTTATCTTATAATATCAACCCTATTTTGTCCTTATCATTGAGGTGAGCGTTATGGCACTACTCCCTATCTTAAGTTACCCAGATCCCCGCTTGCGCACGATTGCCAAGCCAGTCAAGGAAGTGACTGCTGAAATCAAAACCTTAATCTCAGACATGATTGAGACAATGTATGATGCTCAAGGTATTGGCCTTGCCGCAAGCCAAGTCGATCGTCATATTCAGCTGATCGTGATGGATTTGTCTGAAGACAAAAATGCGCCAAGAGTATTTATTAATCCAAAAGTCACGCCATTGGTAGAAGACAAACAACCGTACGAAGAAGGCTGTCTCTCGGTCCCAGATGTCTATGACAAAGTCGAGCGCCCTAATAAAGTACGTATCGAGGCACTAGACGAGAACGGCGACGTCATTGACGAAGTGGTAGAAGGCTTACTTGCCGTCTGTATCCAACACGAAATGGATCACCTCAATGGCGTGATATTCGTTGACTACCTGTCTCGTTTGAAACAGACACGTGCCCGTGATAAAGTTCGTAAAGTCCTCAAGATACGCGAAAAGCAAGGCGCATCATCAGCTGAACAGCAGCCACAACCGATCAATTCTTAATCTTTTATTCTGAATACAATGATGCTTAACGTGGATATTATGATCTAATATCCACGATTTGACGTTCACTTTTCTAGCAGATACTACTCTCATCAAAGGTTTACTACTATGACCATGATCAAAATTGACCAATATTTTGACCCTGCCAGCTGGCAGAAATTTACCAAAGCTGCTGAAGGTCGCGAGACCCCATTTTTGGTGGTTGACCTAAGTCGTATCGAGACCAAGTATCATGAGATGGTGACCCTGTTTCCGAAAGCCAAATTGCATTATGCGATGAAAGCCAGTCCTGCGGTTGAAGTTATCAATCTGCTGGCAAAGCTTGGTTCTAACTTTGACTGTGCCTCTATCTATGAGCTGAATCGTGTGCTTGATTGCGGCGTTGAACCATCGCGCATCTCTTATGGTAACACCATCAAAAAAGCCGACCATGTTAAGTATGCTTTTGAAAAAGGTATCGATCTGTACGCGACTGATTCAGAAGCCGATCTTAAAAATATCGCCAAACACGCACCTGGTTCTAAAGTATTTGTGCGCATATTGGTACAAGGATCAGAGACAGCAGAATGGCCATTGTCACGTAAGTTTGGCTGTCACCCTAATATGGCCATTGATCTACTCATTCAGGCGCGCGAGCTTGGCTTGGTACCTTATGGTATCTCGTTCCATGTGGGTAGCCAGCAAAAAGACGTTGCGGCATGGGATGATGCATTAGCCAAAGTTAAATATATGTTTGACTGGATGAAGAACGAAGAAGGCATCAAGCTACAGATGATCAATCTAGGTGGCGGCTTCCCAACCAACTACATCAGCGAAGTCAATCCTATTAAGGTCTATGCAGAAGAGATTACCAGCTATTTGACTGATGATTATAATGATGACGAGATGCCTGAGATTATTTTAGAACCAGGTCGTTCACTGGTCGGTGGTTCAGGTGTTTTGGTTAGTGATGTGGTACTGATCTCTCGTAAGTCAGACACTGATTTGGCGCGCTGGGTATATACGGATGTTGGTTTATTCCAAGGCTTAATCGAGACGCTCGGCGAAGCCATCAAATATCCTGTTTATACTCCCAAGATGGAAACATCTACCAGTGAAGGGACGGTCGTACTGGCAGGACCAACCTGTGACTCAACCGATATCATGTACGAAGAAGCAGGTTATCAGCTGCCAGAAGAGCTTGAGATTGGTGACAAAATCTATTGGCTAACCACAGGTGCTTATACCAACTCGTATTCATCAGTTGAGTTCAATGGATTTCCGCCGCTTGAAGTGGTTTATATTGACTAGGGTTTGAACCTATCATCTATAGAGAAGCGCGGTGCTATTAATAACACCGCGCTTTTTTGTATTTAGCCATTTGCATAATGAGCTATTGAACCAACAACTCAATCGGTACCGTGTTAGTGCTCTTGACCGTTCGACTGCCGCTATTGACTGAGCGTTGTGAAATCTCACCAATCGTCACCCATTGTCCGCGCGGCACAATGATCGTACTGTTCAGACTTTGACTTTGACTTTGAATGCTATTATTGCTCGTGCCGTGCTTATTATAGGATGAGTTGGATCGCGCCAGTCGCTCTTCAACTTGTGATAACCTCACTTCGACTTGACCATTCGGTAGTAGACGCGGTGTGACAGCAATGCCTTGCATCGTTGGCAGTAGTATTTGCTGCTGAATAATAATCTGCGCGCTTGGCTGACGGTCAGCTGGATAATGATAATTTGGTTGAATAGTGGCACGATAGTTCTGCGTCAATGAATAGAGCGTACCTGTACCGATACTAGCGGCACTACCAGACAGCGTTTGTACTTGATACAAGCTACTACCTTGTTGCTGGCGGTTATATTGATTGATTACGCCTGCACCCTGGATACCGCGATTGGTAATAATAACCTGACCCTGACGAATATTATCCTGAACACTGCTGCTATTGCCAACACGCACCGCGACTGTGAGCGCTTGTGGCTGACGGTCAATCTGCGTGAGTAGCTGCTGTATCATTTGATAATTGCGGGGTGTTGTTATTAGTACTAGCTTACCTTGGTAAATGCTGACGGTGCCGCCATCAGCGCTACTATTGAGTTGTTGCCTTACTATTGGCAGGAGCGTGGCACCGCCATAAGTGTCAATCACATAGGTTTGGACGTTACTGGCTTGTACGGTGATTGGTAGGACAGCCAGACTTAGGGCAAACGCGGGCAAGCTTATATTTTTGGTAATATTCACCTTAAGAATGGTACTAGCCAATTCGTGCTTTATACGTATACGACTCACCTGCATCTCCTCACCTTTTTTAAGTCATCGTCAATGCGCTCTAATCATTCAACCCCAATACATGTTGCATATTATATTGCCCAGCGCCCTGCTCAATTACCCAAGTTGCGGCACGTACAGCACCTGCGGCAAAGGTCATGCGCTCTCGTGCGCGATGGGTGATCTCGACCACCTCACCATCTGCGATGAACATCACCGTATGATCGCCGACGATCTCTCCACCGCGTACGGCATGAATACCAATCGTGCCTGATTCGCGCTCGCCTGTTTGTCCTTCGCGGCCATAGATAGCGACGTCTTTTAGATTCTGTCCGCGCGCCTCTGCGACGGCTTCTGCCATCATATAGGCTGTCCCAGATGGCGCATCAATCTTGTGCTTATGGTGTGCTTCGATGATCTCTACGTCAGCATCGTTACCAAATGCTTTGGCTGCCATACCAAGTAGTTTCAATGACAGGTTAACGCCGGTTGAATAGTTACCTGCGTAGACGATAGCGATTTTTTCACTGGCTTTTGCCAATACCTGCTCTTGCGCCTCATTAAATCCTGTCGTGCCAATGACCATCGCGACATTATGCTCGGCACAAACTTGCATGTTTTTTTCAGTCGCATCAGGCAAACTAAAATCAATCAACACATCGATGTCATTAATTACAGCCTCTAGCTCGTCAACGATTTGCACCTCTAAACGTCCGATAGCCGCCACCTCGCCTGCATCTGCGCCGACGAGACTAGATCCTTGGCGCTCAATCGCTGCATTCAGGATCGTCTTAGGATTATTTTGTACCGCTTCGATAAGCATACGACCCATACGACCACCTGCACCGATGACACCAACTTTGATGGTTTGTTCTGTTGTTTGTTGACTCATATCGCTACCTTACATACTTTATATTTGGTGGGTTATTTTTGGATATCATTTATCGTCAGTTTAACAAATATCACTACCAGAGTGGTTTTTTATCAGCACAAGAAAAAGCCCAAAGGTTTCATGTGAAACCTTTGGGCTTACTTTCAGTATAGCTATCTAGCAACAGTCTGTCTTAGTTAAATAATCAGTCAAACAAATCGCCAATCTTTTTAAAGAAGGATTTTTTATGTGGCGACTGCTGATGTTTACTGTCATCATCCAGTGTATCTTGGAACTGACGCAATAGATCTTTTTGCTCACGAGTCAGATTGACAGGGGTTTCGATGACCACACGGCAGATCAAGTCGCCTTTCATCGTGGTGCGTACTGGCGTCACGCCTTTGCCGCGTACACGCAGCAATTTGCCACTTTGCGTCCCTTCTGCGACTTTGATTTTTACTTTACCATCCAAGGTTGGGATTTCAACTTCTTTACCAAGTGCGGCATCCGTGATACTGACTGGCACATCCATATAGAGGTCCGCGCCTTGACGAGTAAAGACGTTGTGCGGTTTGACACGTACTTCAACATACAAGTCGCCGTTCTGTACGCCTGCGGCGCCAGCTTCGCCTTCACCTGCCAGACGGACGCGATCACCATCATCGACGCCCGCTGGGATAGATACTTCTAGCGTGCGTGATTTGTCTTTGACGCCATTACCATGACAGTCAGGGCAAGGGTTTTTGATTTGCTTACCAGAGCCGCCACACTGCGGACAAGTCTGCTGCACGGCAAAGAAACCTTGCTGCATGCGCACTTGACCCTGACCATGACACATCTGACAGGTCACGACATCAGAGGCATCTTTGGCACCTTTACCATCACAGGTATCACATGGCGCTGGCGCGGTGAAGCTGATTTCTTTTTTGCAGCCGCGTACTGCTTCTTCTAATGTCAGCTCGATCACATAACGCAAGTCAGAGCCGCGACGCGAGCGTCCACCACCGCCGCCACGTGATTGGCCAAAGATATCACCAAAGTTACCAAAAATATCGCCAAAGATGTCTTGGAAATTGCCGCCGCCTGCACCGCCACCCATGCCGTTTTCAAAGGCAGCATGACCCATGCGGTCATACGCTGAGCGCTTTTCTTCATCGCTCAGTACTTCATAAGCCATTGAGGCTTCTTTGAATTTGTCTTCAGAATCAGGGTCATCAGAGTTGCGATCTGGATGATATTTCATGGCAAGCTTGCGGTAAGCTCGCTTAATCTCCTTGCTGTCAGCGGTCTTGCTGACACCTAATACTTCATAAAAATCGCGTTTACTCATGGTTTCTCCTATCGTCTTCGTAGCACCACCAGCTCGTCAGTTCATTAGCTTTGATCAGCTTTTACCATTAACGGCCTTCATCTCATACACAATCACACAGCAACGTTTCATGTGAAACATGGCAAACCACAATGTCACAGGATGATAATATGTGCATGTAACGAACAAATACGGTGGGGGCTACTTAGCCAAATTAATTATAAAAAGTTTGCGCTATTTATGGAGATGGTCTGCTGATTTATCAAGCGCTTAAGTCATGAAATTCTTAGTTAGGGCAGTTAGGTTGCGATATACACGATTTATTAAGATTACTACAAAGCTTTTCATACCTGAATAATGACGAGTCGTGCTAGTATTTATCGCCATATCTACGGTCATTTATACCCATGACGTTTGCGACAAGGTTCCCCGTCTTATGAAAAAGCTGATTGTTTTATTAATCGTGATTGCCGTAGCAATCTATGCAGGCTCCCCTTACTACAGTGCTTATCAGCTCAAAAATGCTTATGATGCCAAAGACGGTGCCGCTATCGCAGCGACCATTGATTACGAGCAAGTGCGTCCAAGCATCCAACATCAGCTGACTGATCAATTTGCGACGACCATGACAAAGTACCCACTGATTGCTGAGCTGGGCGGAGACGCATTAACCCAAGCAGCCGATGGCTTTATCACAAAGGCCGTCGATGATGCCATCACGCCGCAAAATATCGAAAAGGTCATTAACACTCAGGGTCAAGCCAATACAGCAACCAAAGAGCTGGCGGCGGCATGGGCCATCGCAAGCGATCAGGTCGATCTCAGAAACCTCATTCAAAGCTTGATCATGCAGCGCGGCGATGTCGATGCTGTGGTCAAGAGCCAAATCCAGCAAGTCATGAAAAAACAAGCCGCGGAGCTTGAGCAACAAGCCGCTCAAGGCAACGATAGCGATAAGCCAGCACTGAGTTACTGCGGTATCAATTGCTTTGCTATCAGCGGTCAAGTCAAAGGCTATCCGCTCACGATAGAGATGCAGCGCCAAGGCTTGATTAAGTGGAAGATCGTCGATATTGTCTTGCCATAGACGAATTGAGACCGCTTTTGATATTCAACATTTTGATGAGTCAAACGATAAAAACCGCTTTATGAATCAGCTCATAAAGCGGTTTTTTGTGGCGTGATTTAAAACCTTTATTCACTAAAATGTGAACGACACCAATGTGATTATTCGATACCTAAAAATTCTAAAAACTCAGGACTCTCGAAGCTTGCTTGATATAGTACGCCGTCTTCACGGTAAATGGCAGGCGTTGCTATCACTGCCAGTCCAGCGGCTTTTTCGCGATTGGGCGTCACGTGGTCGACGTTACAGCTCGCTGATGCAGGTGTCATCTCTCCTTGTAGCATCGCCTTATCAAATGCCTGACGACGACTGCTCTCGCTATCTTGGCACCAGATACCGCGCATTTGCTCAGGGGACTGCTCGTATATCGGATAGCCAATGATTTTTACCGTCACACCTTTGGCATTGAGCATGGATATTTGCTGATGAAATCGACGGCAATACGGGCAGTTGACGTCATCAGCCACATAGATCACCGCCCTCTCAGGACTGGTCGCTGGATAAGTAATCAGCTGGCTTTCATCCAATGTCGCAAACACCGATTGATTTTTGCGTCGTTCAAACTTCTCATCGAGTCCGATAAACTGACCGTTTTCGATCACTGATATCTCACCGTCAGTGATGTACTGCGCATCGTCCGATAATAAGAAAGGCACCCCTTCTAGCGTTGCGCCCCAAATCACGCCGGGTACAGCCGTATAAAAGAACGGCGTTTTGGTGCTCATGTTTTTGAGCGCACGCGTATTTTTGAGCAGCGCCGATTTGACTGCTGCACTGACAGGCTTGCCTACCTGCGCACTCGTACTGCGTACTGGTGTTTTGGTCACTACCCGCTTGCTTGGATTCTTTTTTAACTCACCTTGGATGATATAGCGACCGTCTTCGGTGATGTGCAATGGCGGCTGTTCAGCCAAGTTTACCTGATACATATTGGGTAATTTGGACGGCGCAATGGAGGTAATCTGCGTTTTGATACCGGCTTGGGTCAGCACTTGGCGCAAGCGTTTATCGACCGTTGCACTTACCGCTTTGCTCGTCTGCGTGCTTTGATTTTTTTGATTCAATTGGGTGGGCGTCGCATCCGCTGAGTTTGACTGAGCACAAGCCGTGGTTGCGAGTAGCACAAGGCTAATCAGGCTTACCGAATTAAAGGCAGATAGTTTCACAAAAGCAGTCCTCGTTAATGATTTATAAATTTTTTACTTCATAATATCCATCTTGATTGATCATCATAATATTATGTAAAAAAAATAGATTGAGATATCAGACAGACTGTATCATAAGCAAGGTTTACACAAATGATTAGCGGCGCAATTTTGCAAAATGGCTACCCAGCTTTAAGAGATCGGCAACACCGGTAGATGGTAGAACAAACAGATAATAGATACGAAGGCAAATCAGCAGACAGCAAAAAGCAGCACACGATATCGCGGCTGCTGATGAATTTAAAACGATGATTTAAACAGTAGTATGGATGCACATACTAAAGAGGTCAGAGACTAAAACTTGGCCACTTCTTCTGGGGTTAAGAAACGACTGTCACCTTTTTCGAGGCCGTCTAGATTGATATGACCGATACTCGCGCGATGTAGCTCGGTCACTCGATTGCCAAAGTAACCCATCATGCGTTTGACTTGATGGTATTTGCCCTGCTCTAGTGTCAGACGGGCGTGTGTCTCATCGATGAACTCAAGCGTAGCAGGTTTGGTCGGCTCATAGTCGCCTTCTAATAAGATGCCTTCAGCGACTTTTTTCACGGCTTTTTCTTGGGCATCGCTATCCATCGGCGATGCTAGAGTCAGCTCATAGACTTTCGCATGTTCATGTTTAGGACTGGTGACACGGTGTAGCCAGCCGCCATCATCACTCATGAGTAGCGCGCCGGTGGTGTCGACATCGAGACGGCCAGCGATACGCAAGCTGCCCAGTTCTGGTACGGCAATCAGCTCAGTGACAATTGGGTGTTCTTTGGCTTTTAGCGTACACTCAAAGCCTTCAGGTTTGTACAGCAAGATATAGCGATTGCCTGTCGCAACTGACAGCGGCTCGCCTGCCCACATCACCTCATCGTTGATGACATCGACATGTAGCCCTGGGTCTTTGACCACTTGATCGTTTACAGTGATTTCGCCGGCGTGCATGATCTTTTTTGATTCTTTACGCGACAGCTCTGTGGCTTTACTAATGAATTTATCTAAACGCATACTATTTACTACCATCGGTTTTATGATACCAGCCCTAAATCAGAAACTAACGACGCCAGCACTCAGCCATGAGCGCCTCGTTATCTTCGATGGTTAGAAATGGTACTATAATGAAAAATGAAATGAACACTGTGCCAAATACGGACGACAGTGACAGTTAGCTAAGTTTACCATATCCAACCTAAGCCTGATGAAATATGAGCTATCAAACGCTAAAACGCGCCGTCATCGCGCGCCTAGAAATTAAGAAATCTGAGTTTATTGCTTACGCGTATCCGGTGATCTCGCGTGAAGAGGCCATGTTTCACGTGGAACAACTACGCGAACAATATCCAGATGCACGGCATTTTTGCTGGGGCTACATCATTGGTGACCCTGACAATACGACCAGTGCTGGTTTTGACGACGATGGCGAGCCAAGCGGCACCGCAGGCAGACCAATATTAAATGTCTTGCAACACAAGTCCATCGGCAACGTGATCATCGTCGTCGTGCGGTATTTCGGTGGTATCAAGCTAGGTGCTGGCGGTCTGACGCGCGCTTATGCAGGCGCGGCCCAAGCCGCGGTCGATGAGATGACATTGAACCCTTATGTACCCATGACACAGATTCAAATATTGGCAGAGTTTGCGACCGAGGCACAATGCCGCTATATGATAGAGAGCTTGGGCGGTCACATCGATGATGTCACCTATAGCAAACAAGTCACCTTGACTGCGACATTGGCTGAGGCAGATATTGACAGCTTAAAAGAGCGACTTGCGATGGATGGGCGGGTATTGAATCAGCCAGAAGTCTAAAAAACCTGATTAACCTTTCTCATTAGCCGCTTAGATATAGTAGAACCTCAATAAAATTGATACAGCATAGGAAACGCGCTCGATTAAACGCTACTTTTCTTGCTTGCTGTGACTGCGTCTCCAGAGGCTGCGAAAAATAGCGTTTAATCTTGCTATACCATTTTTATAATAGTTTCACTATAGTTGTATTCAGTCGCCATTTATTAGCTTGTCAGCCATTTTCAGTAATCATGCGTCCACTGAAAATCATTGGTTTTTACAGATACTGGCGTTATGATAAAAAACCTCACCACGCTACTTTTTGCTTTTCCACGATCATTAAATAAGACCAAAATATGTCAACCTCAACCAAACCTTTTTCTCCAACGCCCTTTAAGCCGCCCTTTTGGCTGACCAATCCACACTTGCAGAGCATCTTGCCCAAGTTCTTTGCGCCAAAAGCACCAACCTATCGCCGCGAAGTCGAAAAAGACTCTTTGGATGAAAGCGATATTGCTTACGATTTTTATGATGCGCATCCAATAGACGCATCGAAAAACGGCGCGCTTGAGCAGACACCTTTGATTGTCTTATTCCATGGTATGGAAGGCAGCAGCGACAGCCATTACGCGCGCGCCTTGGCTTATCAGATGCACGCGCAAGGCTGGCACTTTGTGGTCGCCCATTTCCGCAGTTGTGGTGGTATTCCAGCTAGTGGACGGGTGTTTTATAATGCAGGTGATACGGGCGAAGTGCACTACATGCTGCAAAACCTAAGCGAAAAATACGCCAATATGTATGCGGTCGGTGTCTCTTTAGGTGGCAATGCACTGGCAAAATATATGGGCGAATACGAAGACAAGGTTCTTTGTAAAGGTGCCGTAGTTATCTCTGCGCCAGTCGATATGTCATCAGCAGCGCTTAGTATGCATAGCTTTTTAAGTCATCGTATTTATACGCCTTATTTGCTCAACCCAATTATCAAAAAAGCCTTAGCCAATGACATTACTCAAGAGGAGATCGACTCGATCAAAGCGGTCAATCGTATCAGTGATTTTGATGATATCTTTACCGCGCCGCGTCATGGCTACCGCTCTAACAACCACTACTATCAAGCCTCGTCCGCCCTTCCCTATTTGATCAAAGTGACCAAGCCTTTATTACTCATCAGTGCAAAGGACGATCCGTTTATTGGCTTTACCGCGACACCAAACGATGTCTCTGATAGCGTCACTATCTTAGATACTGAGCACGGTGGACATATCGGTTATTTGCGTTATCGCTCAGATAAAGGTCAAGCCAAAAACAATGCTAATGGCAAGTCTTCAAAATTTGATATCAACTGGATACCCGAAACGGTGAGTGCTTACTTCAATTGGATTGGGGTCGAGTCACGTAAAAAATAGGTCTAAGTAACCCTGACAATAGCTCCTAATCTAACGACTTTTAATGCTATCCTTTAAACCTTCGAGACGACTTTATGTACCCATTTATCCGTTATGCCAGCACCATCGCTCATGCCGCCTTAAAAGTAAAAAAGGGCGATACCCTAACTCTAAAAGAGACCAGCGAGATTCAGTTTCGCTGTCGCCTGACGGATATCGATAATTTCTTGGAGATGAATAACGGTCGCGTATTCACGCTGTATGATTTGGGACGTATGGACTTTGCGGTGCGTAGCGGACTTGGCACGCAGCTGATCAAACAGCGGTGGGGTTTGGTCATCGCTGGCAGTACCATCCAATATCGCAAGCGTATTCGTGCGTTTGACAAAGTCACGCTAAAAACCAAAATCGTCGGTATCGATGCGCGCTGGCTCTATATTGAACAATCCATGTGGGTCAAGGGCAAGCCCTGCTCATCTGGACTACTGCGTACAGGCGTGACCAAAGGCGGGCGGGTGATTGACACGGCACAAGTACTGGCCGCATTGGGCAAGTCTGACTGGGACCTACCGCCAACTGGCTATGTCGCCGAATGGATAAAGAGTGACGCTGATCGTCCATGGCCACCAACAGAATGACAACCAAACCGCTTAACTTAAAACTGCTTGGCTTAAAACGACTCTTACTGAGCGTTGATTCAAAGCACATCACAGCCACGTAACCTTATAGCTACTATTTCATAACAACTCATTATATAAATACATATAATAAATATTAGGATATGAGTGAGTATGACATTCGACTCAACTAAATATAGTCTGATAAGGGGAATAATATGGCTAACACGACGGATTTTGTCGGTACGTTATTTGATAATAGTGAATCAAACCCAAGCAAAATTACCCTAGCCTTCACTAAGGATCGTTGCAGTTGAATTAATCGTAAAAGTTAAAAAGCAAAATTATAAGAATGAGTCAATTTTCTCAGTCATCTTTTTGGTGGCTTGGATGATTGGCTCTTTTTTTGTTTTGAAGACTCGGTTTTGAGTTATTTCCATTTCAAACATTAATTTAAGTGAATAACCGAAAAAGTAGGATTAGACTTAAGTTGCTAATGCACAAATATTGATGATAGATTAAGGATAATCTAATACCTATAGACAATAAAAAATGCAAAGCTACATTGATAGAAAGCTCGAATACGAGACTAAGAATGATGAAGGGACATTCGAAACTATAACTGTAGAGGACTCACAACTATTAGATATAGCCCAATCTAAACCTGTTGTCATTCTTGCTGATGCAGGTATGGGTAAAACTCTATTAATGGAAAAACTAGCTGAGTCAGGTACTATAAGAACAAGATTTTTAAGTGCTTCAGCGTTAGTTCAAAAATCAATCGAAAGGCTCAACATTCAGTCTGATGAAATTTTGTTAATTGATGCTTTTGATGAGATACCTTCTACTAGTGATAACAGTGGTATTGATAGTGTTTTGAACAAACTTGCCAAGCTAGGCTATCCAAAATTTGTATTAACTTGTCGGAGTATTGAATGGAATAGTAGTAACAATAACGAAATTCAGAATGACTACAAAGGTATATTGACTACCAACCTAACAAATCTATCTAGAGAAGATGCTCAACAGTTCTTATTATCTCGAGGTTTATCTACACAACAAATCTCTCAGCTTATCAGTCAATTAGACGAAAACAGCCTATCCTCTTTTTATGAAAACCCAAGAAATCTCGCATTACTAGCAGAAATTGACTTTTCAGTTCATCCTATACCTAAAACGAAAGCTAAATTATTTAATTTAGCAACTGAAAAACTATGGCAAGAGATAAACCCAAAAGCACAGAATGCACTTGGACGAATGTATCAAGAACAAGTTATTGAGTGTGCAGGTTTATTCTTTGCTACTTATCTATTAGCAGGGAAACAATTTATTTATAAGGGCATGACCTCCACTACACCTGATCATTCAATAAACATATACTCTTTAACTGACCTTACAAATAGTGAAACATTAAAAGCAACCATACAGTCAAGGTTGTTTCAGTCAGTAGAAGATGACTTATTTAAGCCATGGCATAGAAGCATTGCAGAATATCTGGGTGCTAAGTGGCTAGCAAAAGCAATGTCTAGCACTATCGTTAAACGTCATATTCTTTCTCACTTAGTGGTAGATAATGGTGTTATTGCTTCGTTGAGAGGTATTTTTGCTTGGTTGCCAACCTTTAACCCTAATTTATCTGAAATTGTAATCAAAACTGACCCTTACGGGCTGATAGAATATGGCGATACTAACTATTTTTCAGATACCGACAGCATTTTATTATTCGATGCTTTAGAAAAGCTAACTATAGAAAACCCTTGGTTTCGTAAAAACAGCTATTGGAAAAAAACGAAAGCCGGAGGGCTGGTTAGCCGTTCACTGCTTAAAAAATATAAAGACATACTAAGCAATAAAGAAGGTAACTTTCATTTCTTAACAACTGTACTTGAAGCACTACAAGATGCTGATTTTATTGAAGAGTTAGCCAACGACTTGTTCTCAATAACTTACGATGACGATTGGTATTATTCTGCTCGATTTGATTCTTTGATGTTACTCCATGATAACAGCTTGATTAATACCTCTGCTAACTTCACTCACTTGATAGAACGAGGTACTCATTCATCTTTAAGATTAGTTTTCGAGTATGCTAAGAGGTATGGGTTTGGTCTCATAACGGATGAGCAAGTTATTTCATTGATTATGAAATCATATAGTTTCAAGCTTTCTGATTCAAAGCGAGAAGATAATTTTGCACCTCAGAATGGCAGTTATTATTACTTTTCACAATATCCAATTGTTAGAATTCCTACACTTTTAAAGAATATTAGAAAAAATATTCTCGCACTAAATATTGACAAATATGACTATATAGTCAGTTCAAAATAAAATTGTTATGGTTAGGACAAATATCATAAAACAATTTGGATAAGTCGTTTTCCATCCA